>NC_013939.1:1867500-2187500 GCF_000010985.1 Deferribacter desulfuricans SSM1 | reverse complement strand
TTCAATTTTTTGTAAATCGTATTTTTGTGATATTAGATTTAAAATCTCTTTACCAGTTATAATATTTTCTTTTTTCCATTCAAATGAACTTTCAAGAGGCATAAATTCGATAAAACGAACATTTAATTTGTTTTCTGCAGCAAACTCACAGAAATCTAAAATTTCATCATCATTAAAACCTTTTATAGCAACAACATTTATCTTTATAGGATCAAATCCTATATTTTTAGCATAATTTATAGAATCTATAATATGTGATAAATTGAAACCACCAGTAATATATTCGTATCTATTAGCTTTTAGTGAATCCAGGCTTATATTTATCCGTCTAACGCCTGCATCAAAAATTGTTTTCCCGTACTTTTTTAGTAATGAGCCATTTGTTGTCAACGTTAGGTCTTTAATATTTTTTAATCCACCTAACCTTTCAAACAAATAATTGATATTTTTTCTAACTAGTGGCTCACCGCCAGTAATTCTAATTTTCTCTATGCCAACTTCTGTTAATGTCTTTACAACAAAAATAATATCTTCATAACTTAGAATGTCGCTATGAGATAGCATTTTAAAGTTGTGTTGTGGCATGCAGTATTTGCAACGGAAGTTACACCGATCTGTAACAGATATCCTTAGGTAGTTGTAAAATCTCCCAAATTTATCTACTAATTTATTAGTCATATATGTCTTCTTTCTTTATGTTTTCTTTTTTCCCAAATATTTTTGCAACAAAGATACTTATTTCATATAGAAGCAATAATGGACCGGCCATCATCATTTGAGTAAAAACATCTGGTGGTGTAAGGATTGCAGCTGCAATAAATATTACTACTATTGCATATCTTCTGTATTTTTTCATCATTGAGGCTGTAACAATACCCATTTTAGCTAAAAATAATGTAAAGACAGGTAACTCAAAAATAATACCAAACCCCATAATCAATCTCACTACAAAAGAAAGATACCATTGGATTGAAAGATTTGCTATAACATAACCTTTTGCATAACTTAAGAAAAATTGGAAACCAAAAGGGAAAACAATATAGTATGCAAATAAGGCTCCTGTAAAAAATAGGATAGAAGATACTATTACAAATGATACAACATATCTTCTTTCATGAGCATATAGTCCAGGAGCAATAAACTTCCAAAGTTGATAAAGGATAAAAGGCATACTAAAAAAAACAGCAGCCATTAGTGATAGTTTTAATTCAGTGAAAAAGCCTTCTGTTAACTTTAAAATAGCTAAAGAAGATTTTTCAGGTAAAACTTTTACTAAAGGTGCAGTTATAAAGTCAAAGATGTATTTACTCTGGGAGTAGCATACAATAAAAGCTAAT
Source organism: Deferribacter desulfuricans SSM1 (assembly GCF_000010985.1). Lineage (NCBI taxonomy): Bacteria > Pseudomonadati > Deferribacterota > Deferribacteres > Deferribacterales > Deferribacteraceae > Deferribacter > Deferribacter desulfuricans. The sequence goes on along the minus strand of NC_013939.1, from coordinate 2,186,163 downwards.
ACTACAACAACCAAGCTTTTTATTAATCTGCTTCTTAATTCCTCGAGATGTGCAGTAAGGGGTAATTTATCTTCAACATTTGGCATATGTATAACCCTTTTCAAGCATTATTTTTATTCTCTATATTTTCAGTTTCTTTGCTATCACTAGTTTTATTTTCCTCAGAGTTTGAATCTAAAATTGCTTCTTCCCATTTTGAGTTATAAATTTCGGTTAGGGTTTCCTTTTTACCTTTGGTATTTGTTGATTCAACATCTAAGTCCACATTTACAGCTTCTTTAAACTCATTTAATGCTTTTTTGAATTCTGCATACCCTTTACCTAAAGCTTTGGCGACTTCAGGTAATTTTTTTGGGCCTATAACAATTAAAGCTATAATTAATATTAAAATTAGTTCTGACATTCCAAAGCCAAACATAGCTCCTACCTTTTAAATTTTCTATTATGTAGGAATACATTTATAACTACAAAAAATCAAGCGTTATAACTGAATTTTTAGTTTGAGATTGATATTGGTTAAAAGTTTGTTTTGCCTGCCTATGTTCTATATATGTAATAATAAAAAGTCAAAATACCTTATAAAATTATGCTTGACATAAAAAGAGACTAATAATATAAGGTAGAAATGGGAGGTGTATACAATGTGTAGAATTGGAGCAATAAAATCTAGAAAATATCTTCACCCTTCAAAAGCTTTGAAATTAATGAGATCTCAACAAAAAGGTCATGATAATTCAGGCTTTGCAATGGTAATGCAGGATTTGGGTGGAGTTTTTGAAAACTACAAAGACTTACCCATTTTATCTTTGGCATGTACTGATGAAGGTATGCGTATTGCAGATAATATATTACATGAAGCTGGATTTGTTAGAATTATGCAATGGGCTCCTGAAACACACCCAAGAGAGTGGCTAAAAATAGAGCCTATGCCAAACTATATTTTTTTAGTTTTGCAGTACCCAAAGAGTTATAAGTATGCCTCAAAAGAGGAAAAAGAAGAGCTTTTAGTAGATATAAGATTAAAAATTAGAAAAGCTTTGGAAGTTAATGATGAGGGATTCGTTTATTCTTTTTGGCCTGATGTTTTGACCTTAAAAGAGATTGGAGATCCTACAGATATAGGTGAATATTTTGGGCTGTGGGAAGAAAATGATGAGTTGAGAGCCAAAATTATCACTGCACAATGTAGGCAAAACACAAATTATGACATTGTAAGATATGCTGCTCACCCCTTTTTCTTACAAGGTTATACCGCTTTAGCAAATGGTGAAAATACTTTTTATGAGAAGAATAGAGATTTTCAAAAGAAATTATACAAGGGATATATCGGGTTTGAATCTGATTCTCAATGTTTTCTTTATACTTTGCATTATGTCCATAAAATTTTGAAATGGCCTTTAATGTATTATAAGCATGTTATTACACCTCTTCCTTTTGAAGAGATAGAATTAAGAGAAGATAGAGAAGTTTTAAAAAAGATTCGAGCATCCTTAGCACATTTGGAAATTAATGGTCCAAATACAATTATAGGGGTTTTACCTGATGGTACAGTGTTTACTTGTTGTGATTCTAAAAAGCTAAGACCGGTTGTTGTGGGTTATACTGATGATACAGCAATTATAACCTCAGAAGTAACTGGTATAAATGAGATTTTACCTGATAGAGACTGGGAGCAAGATATTTATCCAAATGAAAGAGAAATGGTAGTTATTAACAATGATTTGGAGGTTCAAAGATGGCAACAATGAGAGTGAATGAACTGGCTAAAGATGATCTTTTTTGGCAGATAGAATATAAACATGATAGATGTACACTTTGTGGTAGGTGTGTTGCAGCTTGCCCTTTTAAAGCAATAGAGGCAAGAGTTGAAAGAAGAAGAAAAGTTATTAGTGATGATATTACACCAAACCCCAAAGTTATTTTTCAAACAGTACCTGTTATCAAACAGGTTGTAGATGAGTATAACTTTTGTAGAGGATGTGGTATTTGTGAGAAGGTTTGCCCTAACGACGCCATTAGACCAGTGAGAAATCCTGATCATAGATTTCAAGCAAAATATAGGTCAGTTACTGGAGATCCATTTAAAAGGGGTGGAAGAAATAATCTTGTTACAAGTGCAAGAACTCTTGATAAAATAAAAATTGGTAGAATTTCTCAGATGACTGACCCATCACTTGATGCTCAAAGACATACTTTTGACTTGCTTGCACCATTTGGCAGAGTTTTACCTCCTCAGGAGATACCATTCGAAATAAAGGATGGGAAGCTTGTGGAAAGGGAAAATACACCTCCTGTGAGATGGATATATCCTATCATAATCGGGGATATGTCCATCGGTGCCCTTTCCTGGAGAATGTGGGAAGCGTTGGCAATTGCTACCGCTTATTTAAATGAAGAAGCAGGAATTCCTATAAGAATGTGTAGTGGGGAAGGAGGGGTTCCTGTTCGCTTACTGAAATCTAGATATCTAAAGTATATGATTTTGCAGATTGCCTCTGGTCATTTTGGTTGGAACAGGATTATTAATGCGATGCCAGATATGGTAGAAGATCCTGCTGGTATTTTAATAAAAATTGGTCAGGGAGCAAAACCTGGAGATGGTGGTTTGTTACAGGCAAAAAAGGTGGCTAAACATATTCAGGAAATTAGAGGTGTTCCTAAAGCAGATCTGTTAAGCCCTCCTAACCATCAAGGGCTTTACTCTATTGAAGAGAGTGTCCAAAAGATGTTTTTATCTTTTAATGCAGCATTTAAGTTTAGAGTACCTGTTGCCATTAAGGTTGCGGCAAGTGCTACAAGTGTTTCGGTATACAATAACTTACTTAGAGACCCATATAATATTGTTGGTGGTTTTTTCCTTGATGGAATTGATGGAGGTACTGGAGCAGCACATGAAATTTCTCTTGATCATACAGGTCATCCTATTGTTTCAAAACTTAGGGATTGTTATTTAGCTGCTGTACATCAGGGTAAGCAGGGGCAAATCCCTCTTTGGGCTGCAGGAGGTATGGGAAAAGGTTGGAATCTGGCAGCTGATGCATTTAAAATGATATGTCTTGGTGCTAATGGGATTTTTACTGGTAAATTAATGCTGCAACTTGCTGGTTGTGTGGGTAATGATAATGGTAAATGTAATGCATGCAATACAGGGCTATGCCCAGTTGGTATTTGTACACAAAATCCAGTGCTTGTAAAAAGACTTGATATAGATAAGGTTGCAGAAAATATCGTAAATTACTTTTTATCTGTTGATCATGAACTGAAAAAGTTGATGGCTCCTATAGGTAATAGTTCACTTCCAGTAGGTCGTTCAGATGCTTTGATAGCTACTGATAAGGCAGTGGCTGATAGGCTAAAAATTCAGTATGCTTGTTAATGGAGGATGAGATGGGAAAAGTTGCTAAAATAGAAGGGATTGTAAACGGTAAAAGGATATCAACTCAAAAATTATTGCAAGAGATATATAAAAAACTCGATGAGGGGTATACAGAATTTGAAGTTATAGGTTGTGGTCAGCATGATATAGGTGGGCCTTTATGGGATAAAGATGGAAAACCTTTAAAGTTTAAAATTACAAACCCTGGTCAACGTGTTGGTTCGATGGGGATGCAGGGTACCCAGATTATTATTGAGGGTCCAGCTCCTGCAGACGTGGGTTGGCTTAATGCTGGTGCCGAAATTATTTTAAAGGGGGATGGAGGGGATACCACTGCTCATTGTGCAGCAACAGGTAAAATCTTTGTTGCTGGAAGAGTAGGAACAAGATCTGGTGCATTGATGAAACATGACCCAAAATTTCCACCTCCAGAGTTTTGGGTATTGAAAAATACAGGCTCATTTAGTTTTGAATTTATGGGTGGTGGTATTGCTGTGGTTTGTGGTTATGACTGTGATGATTATGAATCTGTTTTAGGTAAGAGAAGTTGTGTTGGTATGGTTGGTGGGACAGTTTATGTGAGAGGGCCTGTAAAAGATTTAAGTGATGATGTGTGGCTGTTGGATTTAAATGATGCCGATAAAGATTTTCTTGCAAAGGGGTTAAAGGAGTTTTTAAGTAAAATAGATAGAACAGATCTTTATGATAAGCTGACTCAGTTTGATCAATGGCAAAAAATAGTTGCTAAAACATATGAAGAAAGACAGTTAAAATTGTTGATCCCAGTGAAAGATTTTAGAGAACATAAATGGGTTGAGGGTGGTATTTTTGGAGATTTAATAGAAGAAGATTGGAAGGTCGCAGATTTCGTTGAAAGAGGTGATTTAAGATTAAAATATCCTGAATGGAGAAATGCAAAATATTCTGCTCCTTGTGAGTATAATTGCCCTACATATATTCCTACTCAAAAAAGAATAGCACTTTTAAGGCAAGGCAAGATAAAGGAGGCTTTAGAGCTTGTATTGGATTATAGCCCATTCCCAGCATCTGTTTGTGGGCAGGTTTGTCCAAATCTTTGTATGGATGAGTGTTCGAGAAAATATGTTGACGTACCTGTTAGAATAAAAGAGCTTGGTTTATTAAGCAAGGATGTAGGGTTTGATTTTAAACCAAGTGAAGAGAAAAAAGAAAAAGTTGCTATTATTGGATCAGGAGCTAGTGGTCTTTCTTGTGCATGGCAACTGAGAAAATTTGGTTATCAAGTGGATATTTATGAAAAGGATAAAATGGTTGGTGGTAAGTTAAAACAGGTAATTCCACCAGAAAGATTAAATCAGGAGATTTTGGAAACAGAAATCAGGAGAGTCTTGAATTCAGGAGTAAATGTTAAGACAGAAGTAAACGTAGACAAAGAGCTTTTTGAAAAACTAGTAAAAGAATACGATGCAGTTGTAATAGCTGTTGGAGCACATAATCCTGTCATATTGCCGGTTGAAGGGCATGAGAGATTGGTAAAAGGACTCGATTTTTTAAAGGCTGTAAATAGGGGTGAGAAACCAAAGGTTGGTGAAAAAGTAGTTGTAATAGGTGCTGGAAACGCTGGTATGGATGTGGTTTTGACAGCATATAAACTTGGAGCAAAAGAGGTTGTTGCATTGGATATCCAAAAGCCAGCTGCTTTTGATAAAGAGATAGAAGAAGCCAAAAAACTTGGTGCGAAGATATTATGGCCAGCTTACACAGAAAAGATTGATGACAAGGGTGTTTATTTAAAAGATGGAAGGTTTATTGAAGCGGATATGGTTATTGTTTCAATAGGTGATAGGCCAGATTTTTCATTTTTACCACCTGAATATTTAGATGAAGAAGGTAAAGTTAGAATTAATGAATATTTGCAATCAGAGGTTAATGATAAGGTATTTGTAGCAGGTGACGCAATTAAGCTTGGTTTATTTACACATGCACTTGGAGATGGTAGAAAAATCGCATTGAATCTAGATAGAAAATTTAGAGGATTATCTCTTGATGACTTTAAAAAGGCTCCTGTAATTCCTCAAGATAAAATGAAAAAGGAGTATTATCCGCTTTTAAATCCTATGGCTGTGGCAGAAAAAGAGCCTGAATTTGAGAAAGATAGGTGTATGAGTTGCGGTTTTTGTAGGGATTGTGAGATGTGTAAAGATGTTTGTCCTGAACAGGCAATTGTAAGAATTCAAAATGATGATGGGACTTTTGAATATTATAGTGATCCAAATAAATGTATAGGTTGTGGTATTTGTGCTGGAGTTTGCCCTTGTGGAATCTGGACCATGATAGATAATGTTGAAAAGTACTTAGAAGCTTAATATGGCGGGGAGTCATCTCCCTGCTTATTCTTAATAAATTTGTATATTTCGTATATTTCGAGGCTGTTGCACAATAATAATTGATTAAGCACCTCAGATTGCTCCCCCCCCCATTGAGCCTCACATAGTTAAAATTATATATGCAAGTACTATACACATAAAAAGTTTTAAGCTTAAAATTTACTACTAAATGGCGGGGTCGCAATGACAAATTTCTCAGCCATTGCGAGGAGCGAATGCGACGAAGCAATCTCATGATTGTGATAGCTATCTACATGTTAGTCTATTAAGCAACATCCTCATTTCCTTTAATTCGTTAAAAAATCTAATCCCTGCTATACCATGAAAACCTTTATTTATGATAAAATTTATATTGTTTTTGTTAATTCCGCCAAGAGCAAAGATTTTTTTATTTTTTGGCAGTTTGAAATCTAAACCTAATGGTTTTACAGGGTAGCTCTTTTTTGTATTAAAAATAGGGCTCAAGGTATAATAGTCTGCTTCTATTGTTTGAATTTCTTCTATACTATGTGCAGAATAGCCAATTGTGAGATTTGGGAAAGTATACTTAATAAAGTTAGTAGGGATGGAATTTTTATTTAAGTGAGCTCCATGAAGTGTTAGGATACTGGCAATATCGCAGTGTTCTGATATTATTATCTTTTCTCTATCTATATAATTTGTGAGATTTTTTGCTGTATCAAAAATGAATCTTGTGTTTTGGTTTTTGATTCTAAGCCAAAAAAAATCTACAAATTTATCAACGCGAACAGCAATATCAAATATTTTATCACCAAAGGTATCGAAATCTAAAATTTGTAAAATTTTTAACATGACAATAGTTGCTCAAAAACTCTTTTAAAAACTGCTCTAACAGTGTTTCTAACATTTTGGAAATCAGATACAATTTTTTCATAATTATCTTTTTTATAACCAAAAAAATTTGCTATTTTGGATAATAAATTTTTATCTTGTGGTAGTTTTGAGGTGGATAGGTTGTTGTATACTCTAGTTAGATTTTCTATATTTCTTAAAAACAGGTAAGAGTTATGTAAAGCGTAAAAGTTTCTGTTTGTTATTATCTCTAAATCTTTCAAGAAATGAAGTATATAATGCGTGTTAGTGCCTTTTAGTAGTTCAGATGTGTGTCCATACTTCAATTGTAACGCTTGAGCAGCAAATTCTATATCAATTAAACCACCGTAGCCTGATTTGAAATCATTCTTTGTAATCGGAGAGCCTTTCTCTTTTTCAATCCTAAACCTCATATCGTAAATCTCTTTTATTTCATCTTTTGTAACTGGATTTTTGAAAAGTATTTTTTCTTTTATTTCAAAAAATGTGTCCGTTAATTTAGAATCTACATTTATAACATCAGCTCTTAAAAGAGCCTGTTTTTCCCAAGTCATAGCACTTTTTTTATGATAATCATCAAAGGAGGATAATGTGGTAACCAGTGTTCCGCTTGACCCACTAGGTCTTAATCTTAAATCAACTTTGTAGAGAAAGCCGTTGTATGTGATTGTTGATAGATAATGAATAACCTTTTGGACAAGTTTTGAGAAAAACTCTTGATTGGTAATCTTATTAGTTTTTGAGTCTGTAAAGCCATTATCCTCATATAAAATAATCAAATCAAGGTCTGATCCAAAGCTAATTTCAAAACTACCAAGCTTTCCCATCCCTATTATAATGTAATCTGATATTTTATTATCTTTAGTAATTGGGTATCCAAATTTTTTAGTAAGTTTTTCAAAATTTCTTTCAAAAGCAAGTATTGTAAATGCTCTAGCTATATTTGTTAAAGCATACATCGTTTGAACTATATTGATATTTTTGTTTAAGTAGAGATAACCAATGTTGAAAATTAATTCTTTTTGTTTTATGCGTAACAGTTCATATTCCAACTCTTCATCTATTTGTGGCTTTAAAATTTGATCTTTCAATAAATTATATAGTTTTTGAACATCAAACTCAGGAGATATGGGATCGTATAAAAACTCTAAAGTTTCAGGGTTATTTATTATAATATCAGATAAATGCTTACTCATAGCAAAAAGGTTTATAAGTTTTTGAATGATTTGTGGATATTCAGCTATCAAATCGAATATTAAATATAGAGATGATTTTCTTATAAAAAGTTTTTCAAAATATCCTAATATTTCATCTGGATTATCAAATTTTGGTAGTTCTGGTAGTAGAAATTTAAAAATAGTCTTTAATATTTTTATTTCACTTTGTTGTCTTTTATAAAAGTTTGGGCCATCAATTATATTTTTTAATATTTTTGCACATTTTTCAGGATTTAATATATTTTTGGTTTTAAGATACGAGATAATATCTTTTTCATTTAGTTCTTCATCAAAGAGGATAGATGTTTCGTCTGTTTTAGAGTCTTTTAAAATTGAATTGAAAAGTGAATTAACCCTCTTTGTTATTTCATTGTATTTATTATAAAATGACGCTTTGTCTTTAAATCCGCATCTTTCTAAATAGAGAGAGAAATTTTCGCTATTTTCTGGTATAGTGTGTGTTTGAGCTTCGTTTTCTATTTGGGCCATATGCTCAAGTTTTCGTAAAAACCTGTATGCTTTTGCTAGAAACTCCGCGTCCTCTTTGGATAATATTTTATACTTTGAAAGTTTTTCTAATGCTTTCAAAGAGTTTCTTTCATAAATCTCTGGATGTTTTGGGTAATTTAAAATTTGTAATGATTGAATAATAAACTCTATTTCCCTTATCCCACCATATCCTAATTTAACGTTTTTTTCGTTTGATGATTTAAGATCGATTCTCCTTTGAATTTTCCCTTTTACTTCCATGAGATCGTTTATTAACTTTATATCAAGTGATCTTTTAAAAACAAATGGTTTAATAGTTTCTAAAAATTTAGTACCTAAATCTTTGTTTCCTGCAACAGGGTTTGCTTTTAAGAGCATCATACGTTCCCAACTTTGGCCATATGTTTCGTAATATACTTCATAACTTCTTAGAGGAAGAGCCAGAGCACCTTTGTCTCCGTCAGGCCTTAATCTCAAATCAACCCTAAAAACAATACCGATTTCGTTTCTATCAGATAAATGATGGAAGATTTCTGTCCCTAATTTTACAAAAAACTCATGGTTTGATATCTGTTTTTCTCCATCGGTTTTCCCTTTTTCTGTCCCGTAAACATACATGATATCTATATCAGAACTGAAATTTAATTCTTCTCCACCTAATTTTCCAAGTCCAAAAATTGTAAAAGGGACTTCATTTCCATTTTCGTCTCTTGGTTTCCCATAAATATTGATGATATTGTTGTTTGCATATTCATATGTAGCTTCCAAAACAGCAGATGCAAATGATGACAGATGAAAAGTAATTTCTTCTATTGGTTTTTTTAATATTAAATCATTATAGGCAATGGCCATGTATTCGGTCATTTTGATATGTCTTAAAAAGTTGTTAAATTCAATTTTATCCATAACGAGTAGATTCTTAGAATTTAATGTTTTTAAGATTGATTCTTTGTCGCGTTTTTTTCCAAGTATAGGCAATACATTTTTGATATTCTCTGGATATTTTACGAAATAGTTACGTAAAAAAATGGAATGCTTAAAAATATATTCAAAATTCTTTATTTGCTCTTGATCTTCGATAATACTTTTTAATTTATTTGATATATCAGCCATCTACTTTTTCCGGCAAATATATTCTTACTATGGTGCCTTTGCCTATTTCACTTTCGATATTCATAAAACCACTTAGCTCTTTTATTACTCTATTAACAAGCGCCAAACCTAAACCGCAACCGTTTTCCTTAGTACTATAAAAAGGTTTAAATATGTTTTTTAATATATCTTTTTCTATGCCTGGCCCATTATCACTAAAAGTAAATTTGATATAATTAATATTATTTAAAATTTCTTTATCAATAACAATGGAAATATCACCTTTATTTTTGCCAATAGCATCTTTAGAATTTACAACAATATTTAAAAAAGCCTGAATTAGGCTAGATTTTGAGCCTAATATTTTAGAGTCTGTTACTAAATTTATATACGTCAAGTCGATATTTTTGGGTATATATTGTTTTATTATTTGTAAAAACTCATTCATAACATCGTCAATTTTTAATTCTTTTAATTTTGGTTTTTTATTGTTAGCAATTAATAAAAGATTATTTATGTGATCAGTAGATGAGTTTATAATAGTTTTTATAGGTTCAATGAATTTTTTCCAGTTATCTGGCTCAGTTTCCATTAATTTTAAGTATAACTGTATATTACTTAAACTATTTTTAAAATCGTGAGCAATACCTGTTGTGATTGTAGCTACCAACTCTTTTCTTTCAGCATTTTTAATCTTTTCATAAAGCTTTTTATTTTCGGTTATATCGTTAATTATAGATATCACTTTATTTTCGTTTTTATCAAAAATTGAGAATATCTGAAAAATATATTTATCACTTACATTTAATTCGAAATCATCAATTAGTTTTTCATTTAATGTTTTTATGTGATTTTCAAGAATCTTTTCGTTTTTTAAAAGATCCGTTAATTTGTCATCCTTTTTAAAACCATATTCGGTTGCTTTTGAATTTAAATCAACTATTGTCAGTGCTATTGGATCAAAAACAATAGCTGGTAAGGGTAAATTTTTAAAAAAAGTTTCATATTTTTTGCGCTCTAAGTTTAGTTCATTTACCCTTTTTTCTACCAATTTTTCCAATCTTCGATGAGATATAAAAAGTTCATAAACGATGTAAGCACCAAAAATAAATGTTATTGATAACAGGATGAAAATAAGAAGATTTATTTTGCTAAAATGTTTTTTTAGATTATTGATAAGTGGCGGTTTAACATCCTTTATCCCTATATAATATTTTAGTCCTTTAACTTCAAATGGGATTATTTGAGAAAAATTGTTACCTTCAGGCTTGTTTCCTAAAAAAATAACGGCCTCTTTTCCCAGCACTTTTTCAAATTTATCCGTTATATTTTGAAAGAAGATGGATAAAGGTGAGAATTGTAATAGATAAAATTTATTATTATTCGATATTATATTTTCTGTTCCAATACATATGTAATTTTTTGTTGTAAAAGTTAACGTTTCGTTGTTGAACATCTTGATTTTTAAAAATTTTGCTAATTCATTTTCTTTGGATAGCTTTATAAAAAAATCAGCAATATCTGGAAAATTTAAAATTGATAACCCATTAAAACCAAGTGTTTTTGGATAAGTAGTTAAGATGTTACCTTCGTTAGAAATCATCATGATTATAGAATTGGTATCATCTTTAAAAATATTATTTATATAAGTAGAGATATTATTCGGGTTATTTTTTATAAAATTTGATAAAATTTTTAGTTTTTCTAATTTATTTTCAATATTTTGTTCAATTTTGTTGTTGATTTCTGATAGTAGAGTTTCTGTATATTTTTCGTTTGTTTCTTTTAAAAGCAAAAATTCTTTATTCTGTAATTGTAAGATTATAATAAAAGAGATTGTGAAGAAACTAAAAATTATAAAACCGGCTATTATAACTTTTTTTAGCATAATAAATTTAATACACTGTTTTTGCAAAAAGTAAAATACTTATGGGGATTTTAATATTCAATTCTTTGGCTCTTTTGGTATTTACAGTTAACTCTGCTTTTGTGTATTGAATAGGTTTGATGTTTGAAATATTTATTCCTTTTAGAAGTTCTTTTACAATAATCCCTGATTCAATTCCATGGTTATAACCACTAATTGTAACACCAAGTAAGGCACCATCTTTTACCATCCATTCGAGCAAAGCAATTTCAGGTAGTTTGTTGTTTTGAAGTGTCCATTTTAATACATCTTTATTATTCATGTAATTTCCATTTTTATCCTTAATTTTGGCGCAAGTGAGTATTATTAAAAGGTCATAAATGCTTTGTGCATTATATACTTCTTGTTGCCATTCTTTTAATGTTTTAATGTTTTTTATATCAATATGTAAATCTTTGTATGTTTTGGGGCACTTTTTAAGTGCAGACAAAGTACTTTGGCTTGTGTCAGATAAGAGTAAAGCTTTTTTTGCATAAGGGAAAGCATCTTTTATGATTTCAAAGGTTTGAGCAAAGTAGATATGCTCAAAAACACCAGTGATGTTTTTTACTTCGTCGAGGTTGTAGTATTCTTTATCTCTATTTATGCCTGCAAAAACAATTTGTTTTTCGGTATTAAAATATTTTTTACACACATTTTCAAGAGCAAAATCATCTAAGCAAACAATAATATTTGGTTGGTTTTTTTCTATACTTTTTAGTGTAAAGTTTATATTTTTTTTTATTTCCTCTGTTTTGCCCTTTTTAGCATCTAAGTAGTAAATATCTACATCATCTTTTGGGATAACCTTAAAGAAACCTTTCTTAAAATCTTCTACCCAAGGGAAGCCTTTGTGATAGCTTATAATTAGGGAAATATCTTTTGTATAACCGATGCAAGAAAAAACAATTAGAAATATAATAATTGTTGTGTTTTTCATGTATATTATTTACGAAAATATCAATCATTTGTCAATATGTATTAAAACGATGGTTTAGTTTAAAGCATATTTTGGTTTTTCTTTGTTTTTCAACACAGAAATTATTGCGTCTGCACACATTTTTGCCATTTTTGCCCTTGTTTCTTCCGAAGCACTTCCGATGTGAGGTAAAAGGATTACATTATTTTTATCAAAAAGTTTTTCATCTATCTTAGGCTCAAATTCATAAACATCTAATCCTGCACCTTTTATGTAACCATTTTCAAGAGCAACAACAAGGTCATCCTCTTTTATGATGGGGCCTCTTCCAATATTTATAATAAAAGCAGTTCTCTTCATTTTTTTGAAAACGTCTAAATCAAATTTATGATAGTTGTCGTCATTTAATGGTGCAGCAATAACCAAAAAGTCAGAGTTTGTTATCAGTTCTTCAAATGATACATATTTTGCACCTAATAAAAGTTCACTTTGAAAATACTGGTTGCGAGAGTGATAAATAATTTCCATTTCAAAACCTTTACAGCACCTTGCAAAAGCCTGCCCTATCCTTCCAAAACCGAAAATACCAACCGTTTTTTTGTATAAGTCTGTACCAAGAAAGAGATTTGGTGTCCACCCTTCAAATTTCCCTTCTCTGGTAAATTTATCTGCTTCAACAACTCTTCTAGCAAGTGAGATCATAAGTGCAAATCCAAGCTCTGCTGTGGTTTCTGTTAAAACATCAGGGGTGTTACAAACTACTACCCCTTTTTTAGTAGCATACTCAACATCTATGTTGTTGTAACCAACAGCATAATTTGCTACAACTTTGAGATTTGGGGCATTGTCAAAAAGATTTTTATCAATTTTATCGGATAGCATACAAATAAGGCCATCACAACCTCTGACTCTTTCGAGTAATTCCTCGTAAGGGATAGGAGTATGTTCTTTTCTATAATCAATTTCAAAATCTTTTAAATAGTTTTCAATATCAAATGGTAATTTTTGAGTTATAAGTACTTTCATTTATATTTTTTCCTCCTGAACAAGTCAGTCCTTTTAGAAATTATTCTATCGATAAAAAGGATCCCATCAAGGTGGTCTATTTCATGTTGAAGTAAAATTGCTTCAAATCCTTCGGCTTCAAAAGCTCCAGGTTGTAAGTTTTCATCGAGAAACTGTACAACCACTTTTTCCGCTCTATTGACATTACCTGTGTAATCGGGAACACTCATACAACCTTCTCGTGATTGGATCAACCCTTCCCATTTTACTATCTCAGGATTTATTAAGACTCTTTTGCCGTGATGATTTTTGCACTTTTTATTTTTACCTGGGTCGATTGCAATAATTCTCACTAATTCACCTATTTGAGGTGCAGCAATACCAGTAGAATGGCTTGTAGCATCCATAGTATCTACCAAATCTTTTATAATATTTTTTATATCATCAGTGAGTTCGGTAACTTCCTTTGAAATTTCTTTTAATAGTGGGTTTGGATAAGTCAATACTTCTCTAATCGGCATTTATTACATCTCGTATGTTTCTATTTGTCTAATATTTATATCAATACCAATAGATTTTGCAACGCTTTTGAGTTCTTCAGCCCAGTTTTTATCTTTGAAATTATCAGGTATTATTACCTCTAAAACCATGATGTATACCGGTTTTTGTTCGCTACCTGCAACTTTTGTTTGTAAATCAACAATATTTATATTTTTTTCAGCTAAGAAGTTGGATATTGAATATACAATCCCTGGCTTATCTGCTCCATAAACCGAAATTATGAAAGTTTCACCTTTTGGTAACTCTTTAAATTTCTCAATTTTTCTGACACTTGTAGCCATTCCTAACTCTTTTACCAAAGGAGCAAATTTTTTCTTTATCTCATTTACCTTAAAATCTTTATCAGTGCTGACAATAAGTATCATAGAAAAGAAACCTTTTAGTAGTGTTGATGATGAATCTTCAATATTAAATTCATTTTCATATAAGATTTTAGATACCTTTGCTACTATTCCAGGTCTGTCTTCACTAATAAAAGTTAACGCAAAATAGTTTTTGTTCATGCTAACACTCCCTGTTTAGCTTTTATCAAAAATTTATCCATGATTTTGTTGGTATCAATGTTTAGTTTTCTGGAATCAAGTGGTGCAATTATCGATTTATAAGGTTTTTTTGTTATTAAATTATATTTTTTGAGGTCAAAAAGATAGGGCTCTTTCATTTTTCTTCTTTCATCTGTAATGACTAATACTTTAGGCCTGGTTGGATCATCTTTTGATTGTTCAAATACAATAGCTAATTCTCCTGTATCTAATAAAACAAGTGTGCCTACAGGATAAATGCCAATGATCTCCATGAAAAATTTAACCAAGATTTTGTTGAAATGTTTTTCTGACCAGGAGAATAAGAGCTGTAATGCTTTAGGTGGTATTAGAGCATCATGATATACCCTTTTTGATGTGATGGCATCATAAACATCAACTATTGAGACAATTTTAGCAGATAAAGGTATTTTAGCTTCTCTTAATCCTAGAGGATAGCCTGAGCCATCAGCTCGTTCATGGTGTAAATAAATTGCAGATAGTGAGTCTTCATGGATGTTTTTATCGTTTTTTAACATCTCATATCCATAAACAGGGTGTTTTTTCATTATTTCAAACTCTTCGTCAGTCAGTTTACCAGGTTTGTTTAATATTTTGTCAGGGACTTTCATTTTTCCAATATCATGTAGAAGTGCACCCATTCCTAAATTTTTTAAGCCTACCACATCTAAACCGTATCTTTTGCCCAGAACTATTGATAGAACACCAACATTTAAACTGTGAACAAAAGTGTAATCATCAAAACTTTTTAATCTTGATAAAGTAACGACCAGATGGGGTTTTTTAAAGCAGGAATCCACAAACGTATCCACAATTTTTTGTGCCATTTCTGTGTCAATGGATTTACCCGCTCTGGCGTCCAAATATAGTTGTTTTGTTATTTTCTTGGCTCGTTCGTGTAATGATTTTAACTCATCTATCTCTTTTAACGTAGTGGTGTATTTTGTAATATCAAGTTTTTCAGCTTGCTGTACTATTTCATTTTTCAACTGTTTGTTTAATCCAAAAAAATCTTCTGCAATTTCATCGCTTTGTATATATACCTCTTTAACTCCATAATTTTTCAGTATATCTATGATTTTGAGATCGGTTACCGGTTTGTTAAAAAATGAAAGGTTTAGCCAAGGCTTATCAGTTTTTATGATAGTTATGCCTAGCCTTATTTCATCGACAGGTATTTTTATCATTTATATTTTGTTCCCCTTCTTGACTTATTAAATCTTACTTTTATTATAATGGATAGAGAAGAAGTTTGCAAACAATAATAAATCTAATTTGCAAAAAAATATCTTTGTTGTTATAATTTGCTAAAAGTAGAGGTTTTAAATGTTTGAATATTTTTCAGAGAGAGCAAGAAGAGTTATTTTATATTCAAGAGAAGAAGCTGAAAAGTTGATGAATACCCATATAGACACGGAACATCTGCTTATTGGACTGTTAAAAGATAAAGGGAGCTTACCTTCTGAAATATTTCAAAGACGTGGTTTTGATACTGTTAGTTTAATTAAAGAGATAGAGAATATTACAGGTAGTAGTAAAAATTTGATGATAAAGGGGAGTATCCCTTTTAGTCCATTAGCCAGAAAGGTTTTAGAATATGCTGTGGAAGAAGCCAATCTTTTAAATCATAAGTATATAAACCCTGAGCACATCTTATTGGGGTTAATGAAAGAACACAGGGGAAAAGCTTTTACCATTTTGAAAAAGTTAGGTTTTGATATAGTAACTCTTAGAGATGAGATTAAAATGATGTCTAAAAATTTCAATAAAAAAGCTCCTGTTGCTACACCAACTATAGACGAGTTTGGTAAAGATTTGACTGAAATGGCGTTAAAAAATGAGCTTGATCCCGTTATAGGTAGAGATTTAGAAATTGAAAGACTTATTCAAATATTGGGAAGAAGGATAAAGAATAATGCTATTTTGATTGGTTTCCCTGGCGTAGGTAAGACAGCAATTGTAGAGGGGTTAGCTAAGAGGATCGCTAGTGGAGATGTACCAGAAATTTTGAAAAACAAAAGGTTGGTTTCATTAGATCTCGGTACGATAGTTGCAGGAACAAAATATCGTGGACAGTTTGAAGAGAGGATGAAAAATATAATAAAAGAGATAGAAGCTGCTGGTAATATAATTGTATTTATAGATGAAATACATACTATTATTGGGGCTGGAGCAGCAGAAGGGTCTATTGATGCATCAAATATGTTAAAGCCAGCTTTAGCAAGAGGGAAATTTCAATGCATTGGAGCCACAACATATAAAGAGTATAGAAAACATTTTGAAAAAGATGGTGCATTAGAAAGAAGGTTTCAAACAATTTCTGTGGAACCACCTACTTCAGAGGAAACTGTAAATATTTTAAAGGGTTTGAGAAAATATTATGAAGATTTCCATAAGGTTTTAATCCCTGATAAAGTTATTGATGAGGTTGTATATTTAACAGATAGATATATTACCGATAGGTATCAGCCAGATAAAAGTATAGATGTTATAGATGAGGCAGCTAGTAAAATTAAACTGAAAAAACAAACATTACCTCCTGAACTCACAAAAATTAGAGATGAAATTGATAAACTAAAAGAGAAAAGGGCCAAGTTTTTTGGTACGAGCAACTTTGCAGAAATTGAAAAATATTCTGAGCAGATAGATAAAAGGTTAAAAGATTTTAATGAAAAATATGAAGAGTGGCAGAGTAAAATAGATTTAGAGTGGCCGGTGATGACTGTAGATGATGTGGCTGAGGTTGTTTCGGGTATTTCTGGAATCCCTGTGCAAAAGTTGAAGGAGGAGGATTCAGAAAAAGCAGCGATTATCGATAAGGTTTTGAAAAAGTATATTGTTGGTCAAGATGAAGCAGTTGATCTTGTGGCAAAATCTATTAAACGCAGTTTCGCAGGTCTAAATAATCCAAACAAGCCTTTGGGTTCATTTATATTTTTGGGGCCCACTGGTGTTGGGAAAACAGAGCTTTCCAAGAGATTGGCGGAAACTATTTTTGGCTCTAAAGATGCTCTTATCAGAATTGATATGAGTGAATATATGGAGAAATTCAATGTCTCAAGGCTTATTGGGGCTCCTCCTGGATATGTGGGGTATGATGAAGGTGGCAAGCTTACTGAAGAAGTAAGAAGGAAACCTTACTCTGTTGTTCTCTTTGATGAAATAGAGAAAGCTCACCCAGATGTGATGAATATATTATTACAAATATTGGATGAAGGGTTTGTCACAGATAGTCATGGATATAAAGTAAATTTTAAAAATACGATAATAATAATGACGTCTAATCTCGGGACAAAAAGTTCAATAGTAAATAAAAAGTTAGGGTTCGGCGGGGATGATAACACTTATTTAGATTATGAATCATTTAAAAAGAACTCATTAAAAGAGCTTCAAGATAGATTCCCTCCTGAGTTTATTAATAGAGTTGATGAAGTTATAGTTTTTAGACCACTTTCTAAAGAGGAGCTGTTTAAAATAATCGATATTCAGGTTGATGAGATAAATGAGAGATTGGATAAAATTGGTAAGAAAATAACTGTTACGGATGAAGCAAAAGAGATTTTATTGAGTAAAGATTACAATTATATGTATGGCGCAAGGCCAATAAGGAGAATTTTACAAAAATATATTGAAGATTCTTTGAGTGATTTGTTATTACAGGGTAAATTTAAAAGGAGAAAAAATCTAAAGGTGATTGCTAAAGATGGAGAACTTGTATTTAAATAAGAAAATTGTTGTAGTTGGTGCAGGAGCTATTGGCTCCTTTTATGGGGGGGTATTAAAAGAAGCAGGTTTTAGTGTTACATTGGTATGTAGGGGGAAACACTTAGAGGCAATAAATAATAATGGGCTTATAATAAAGAGCTTTAGCCTAGGTGAGAAAAGAATCAAAATAAAAGCTACAAATAAAGTAGATGATAAATTTGATATTGCTATCATTTCTACCAAATCTCAAGATACAGAAGCTGCTTGTTTGATGTTGAAAGATCATCTTGATGAAGATGGTATAGTTGTTTCATTCCAAAATGGTGTTGATAATGTGAGAATATTAAAAAAATATTTTAATCCTGACCAAATAATTCTTGCATCACTCTTTATCGGTTCAAAAATTGATCCTCCAGGTGTTGTAAATCACTCAGCTGCAGGTAACATTACTTTTGGGGCTATAACAGAAAAGGGTAAAAGAAATGTAGAGATACTTGAAACTATCTTTAAAAAAGCAGGCTTCATCTATAGTGTTTCTGATGAGATAGAAAAAGTTTTGTGGAAAAAGCTACTTTGGAATATCGCTTTTAACCCTTTATCTGCACTGTTAGAGGCTACATGTGGCAAGATGGTTGCAGATCCTGAGATTAGAGATCTTATGAATAAAATGGTTATGGAAGGGGTTGAGGCTGCAAGGTTTGATGGTATTGAGATTGAAAAGGATTATTATGAAAATGTAGTAAACATGACAGAAAACTTAGAGAATTATAAAACAAGTATGTTGCAAGATATTGAAAAGGGGAAAAATCCTGAAATAGATGGTATCCTTTATCCAGTGATTTGGAGACATAGGGAAAATGGCAAAGAAGCTCATTACTGTGATACAGTTTATAGAGCTTTAAAATTTAAATATGGGGAAAAATTTATTTATACTCCTAAATTAACTGTTGATGTGATTGTTGAAAATAGTAAAGGTGAAATTCTTTTGATAGAAAGGAAAAATCCCCCTTTTGGGTGGGCAATCCCTGGTGGATTTGTGGATTATGGTGAAAGGGTTGAAGATGCAGCAAAAAGGGAGCTTTTTGAAGAGACTAACATTAAAGTTGATAATATAGAGTTGTTAGGTGTTTATTCAGATCCTACAAGGGATCCTAGAGGTCACACAGTAAGTATTGTTTATTATGCTAAATATGATGGAGATTTTAAAGCAAGTGATGATGCAAAAAATGCGAAATTCTTTTTGGTGGATGATCTACCAGAAAATATAGCATTTGATCACCGTGATATTATAAACGATTATGTGAAAATTAAAGCTGAAAAAATATCAAAATAAAAAATCAATATAAAAATATTGCTATTTTGGTTAAGAAGTTTTAAAAGATAGCTGTTTTGTGTATAAAAATGAGGTAAATATGATAATTGCTCCTTCCATTTTAAGTGCGGACTTTTCAAGGTTAGGTGAAGAGATTAAATTGGTGGAAAAAGCTGGTGCTGACTGGATTCATATCGATGTGATGGATGGTAGGTTTGTTCCAAATATTACTATAGGCCCTGTTGTTGTTAAGTCTATTAGAAAAGTTACTAAACTACCTTTTGATGCGCATTTGATGATTGTTGAGCCAGAAAAATATATAGAAGATTTTGTTAAGGCTGGAGCTGATATTATTACTGTCCATGTTGAAGCTACAAACCATCTCCATAGATTGGTAGAAAATATTAAAATGCTTGGAGCGAAAGCAGGAGTATCTATTAACCCAGCTACATCACTTTCAACGATAGAAGAAATTTTACCTTTTGTGGATATGATACTTGTGATGAGTGTAAACCCTGGCTTTGGTGGGCAAAAGTTTATTGAAACTTCATTACAAAAGATAAAGCGATTAAAAGAAATGATTAAAAATATCGGAAAAGATATTTTGATTGAGGTTGATGGTG
Organism: Deferribacter desulfuricans SSM1; assembly: GCF_000010985.1. NCBI lineage: Bacteria > Pseudomonadati > Deferribacterota > Deferribacteres > Deferribacterales > Deferribacteraceae > Deferribacter > Deferribacter desulfuricans. Next base: position 2,166,216 of record NC_013939.1, on the reverse strand, counting down.
GTGTAAACGATTCTAATGCGAAGCTGTTAAGGGATGCTGGTTGTGATGTTTTAGTAGCTGGAAGTTACATTTTTGGCTCTGATAATTATAAAGAAAAAATAGACTCTTTAAAATGAGAGGTGGCAATGATTAAGAAGTATTTATTAGCACCTGGTCCAACAATGGTTCCTGAAGAAGTACTTTTGGAAATGGCAAAGCCGATTATTCATCATAGAACAAGTGAGTTTTCAAATATTTTTGCAAATGTAAGAGAAAAGCTAAAGCCAGTTTTTGGTACAAAAAATGATTGCTTACTGCTTTCGGGTAGTGGGACTGCAGCGATGGAAGCAGCTGTAGTAAACTGTTTTAGTAGCGGTGATAAAGTTATTGTTGTTAATGCAGGAAAATTTGGTAAAAGGTGGGTTGAGATTTGTAAATCCTATGGACTGGAAGTTGTTTCAATAGATTTGGAATGGGGCAGATCTGTAAAACCAGAGCAGGTTGAAGCAGCTCTAATAGCTAATCCTGATGCAAAAGGTGTGTTTATCCAAGCGAGTGAGACATCAACTACAGCTTATCATCCTATAAAAGAAATTGGGAATCTTATCAAATTATTTGATAGTAAACTGTTTATTGTAGATGGAATTACTTCCGTCGGTGTTGTTGAAACTAAAATGGATGAATGGGGTATAGATATTCTTGTTACTGGCTCCCAAAAAGCATTTATGCTGCCACCAGGTTTGTCAATTATAGCCTTAAGTGATAAGGCGTGGAGTTTTGTGGAAAAATCTAATTTGCCAAAATATTATTTAAGTCTTAAAAAAGAAAGAAAATCTCAAAGTGATAATACCACCGCATATACTCCTGCAGTTTCACTTATTATAGGCTTGAATAAAGTGCTTGATACGATGATGAATGAAGGGCTTGAAAATGTTTATGGTAGGCATGAGCTTTGTGCACTGGCTACAAGAGAAGCTGTAAAAGCTTTAGGGTTTGAACTTCTTGCAAAAGATATCCCATCAAATGCTGCTACTGGTTTTTATTTGCCAGAAAATATTGATGGCGGTAAATTTGTTAAGTTTTTGAGAGAAAAAATGGGGGTTACCTTTGCTGGTGGACAGGATCATTTAAAAGGTAAAATTGTTAGAATAAGCCATTTGGGTTATCATGATATATTTGATACCTTAACTGCTATTTCAGCATTAGAGCTTGGATTAAAATATTTTGGGTATAACTTTGAGGTTGGTGTAGGTGTCAAAGCTGCTGAAGAAGTTATTTTTAAGTATAAGGTTAGTAAATTATGAAATCACCCCTTGTAAGAGCTAAAAAGCTAAATAAAGTTGTTTCTATTTTAACTGAGTATTTTGAAAATAATGGTTACTCTGAGGTTCAATTACCTATATATGAATTTTACGATTTATTAGAAGGGGTAACTTGGGACTTTAAAGATGAAAACATAATCAGGTTTATTGATAGATATACAGGTAAATCTCTTGTTTTAAGGCCTGACTTTACTCCTCAGGCTTGTAGGTTTGTATCCCTTTATATGAAAGATTACCCTTTACCAATAAGGATTTCTTACAAAGGTAGAATTTTTAGGAATGTAGATTTGAATAAAGGGTTAAAATCGGAAAAATATCAAGTAGGGTGTGAGCTTTTTGGTGTTAAAGAGTTTTTGGGTGATATAGAGATTATTTATCTTGCTTATAACTCTTTAAAACAATTAGGATTAAAAGATTATAAAATTGTAATTGGCGATAGCTATCTTGTAAAGGAAATAGTTAAGTCTTTCGGTAACGATCAGAGTATAATAAAATGTCTTAAAGAGAAAAATTTAGATAAACTTAAAAAATTATACGCTGATAAAGTATTACATGAAGATGAATATAATATGCTGTTTTCTATGATCAAAGGTTTTGGAGAAAAAGCAGTTTTGGATGAGTTGATATTAGATGCGACTTTTAGTAATGGTATTAGACAAAGGTTAATATATTTGAGAGATTTGATAGAAAGATTGTTTGATATAGGTATCCCAGAAAAAGATATAGTTTTTGATGCAACAGAAATGAGGGGATTTAATTATTATACTGGAGTGAATTTTGATATAATTAAAAGTGATGGGACGGTAATTGGTGGTGGTGGAAGATATGATAATTTGATGGATAAATTTAATTGGCCATTACAGTCTTGTGGTTTTGCATTAAATATAGAAGAGATTATACAGGATATTGAAGTTTTAGATGATAAACAGCATTATGATTACTTGTTAATCGGAGAAGCAAACTTTTTTCAGTCTTTGAAATTAAAAAGTGAAGGGTATAAAGTTCTTTGGGTTAAAGATGAATCGGAAGTAAGTAAAATAGAGCACTATTTTTGTTTTGAAAAAATTATAAAGTGAGGTAGCGAAAATGCCATGTTCAATAGTTTTAGGTGCCCAATGGGGCGATGAGGGTAAAGGGAAAGTTGTTGATATTTATACTGCTGAAAGTGATGTGGTGGTGAGATACCAAGGTGGACACAACGCTGGTCACACAGTGGTAATTGGTGGTGAGCAGTATATTTTACATCTTATACCGTCTGGTATTATGCATGAAGATAAAGTTAATATAATAGGAAATGGTGTGGTAGTTGATCCTGAAGCTTTAATACAGGAGATTGATGACTTAAAAAATAGAGGGATAAAGTTTGAAGGTAGGTTTTTCTTGAGTAAGAGGTCTCATCTTATTATGCCTTATCATAAACTTTTTGATAAACAATCAGAGCTCAAAAAAGGGTCAAAGAAGATAGGTACCACAGGTAGAGGTATTGGACCAACTTATGCTGATAAAATGGCGAGAGTAGGGATAAGGGTTTGTGATCTGTTTGATGATGAGGTTTTAAAAGAGAAGATATTTGATAATGTGTATGAAGTAAACAGAATTGCAGAAAAGATATACGGATTAGATAAGTTAGATCCAGGTGAAATATATGATAAATATTTGGAATATGCAGATTATCTAAAACCTTATGTAGCGGAAACAAGCTATCTTATAAACAAATTTTATGATGAAGGTAAAAAAGTTATGATGGAGGGGGCTCAGGGAACATTGCTTGATGTTGATCATGGGACTTACCCTTATGTAACCTCAAGTAATGCAACAGCAGGTGGTGCATGTACAGGTACTGGGTTATCCCCAGTAAAGATAAATACGGTTGTTGGTGTTATGAAAGCTTATACCACAAGAGTTGGTAGCGGCCCCTTTCCTTCCGAGTTAAATGACGATATGGGAGAAAGATTAAGAGAAGTTGGTGGAGAATATGGAGCTACAACAGGTAGACCAAGAAGATGTGGATGGCTTGATCTGGTAGCTGGCAAATATTCAGTAATGTTAAATGGTATTAAATATATAGCTTTGACAAAACTTGATGTTTTGAGTGGTTTAGAAAAGATTAAAGTTTGTGTTGGTTATAAATATAACGGTAAAGTTTTCGAAACTTTTCCACCGGAAGTGAAGATTTTAGAAAATTGTGAGCCTGTTTATGAAGAATTTCCAGGATGGAACGAAGATATAACAAAGGTCAGAAATTATGATGATTTGCCTGAAAATGCCAAGAAATATGTAGAATTTATAAAGAGTTATTTAGGTGTTGAGTATTCATTGATATCACTTGGGACAGATAGAGCAGAGACAATAATACTGAATAACATATTTTGATAAAAAAATGTTGACAAAAAAAATGAAGATTGTTATATAGACTCTCGCTTTAATGCTCCCCGGTAGCTCAATCGGCAGAGCGGGTGGCTGTTAACCACTAGGTTGGCGGTTCGAGTCCGTCCCGGGGAGCCATTTTTTTATACCCTCTTTGACATAATCAGATTCCCATCAACTTGATTCGATTATTATAGTTAATATTTATTATTTAGTAAAATACATCGAAAATTTACTTGACTCATAGTTTTTCAATGTTGTATATTTTTAAATTATGATAAACTGCTTAATATTTTCATTAAAAAATATTTTTTCTATACACTTGCTGGAGAGTGAAATTGAACTGAGGGATATTCAGGGACTTTTAAGTCACAAAAGTTCAAAGACGATAGAAAGATATACCCATGTAAGCACGAAGAATATTTCCTCAATAAAGAACCCGCTTGATAACCTTTTAGGAAGTGTAAAATATGGCGAAAGAAACAATGAATAATGGTCATACAGAGGGAAATATATATAAACAATTTGTATATATCCCACAGCTAGTAGTATGTCCGAATAGTTCAAACATTGACGAGTTAGGCGACATAAAAAACATAATAAGAAGGAATAAAAATGTCAGGAAACATTAGAAAAGACAAAGAGTTAGATTTTCTCTCTGAACCTAGCCCAGATATATTGAGAAGGGAAATCAAAAATATATGCGACAGTTACAGCCATCCTTGGGACATATTAGCAGAGTTGTGTCAGAATTCTGTAGATGCAATAATATTATACAACAGCAAATTCGGGAATGAGACTGGGAAAAAACATGAAATTGACATTGCCATTAATTCTATTGAGAGGTCTATAAAAATTAAGGATACAGGTGTTGGTTTCTCTTCAAAAAATTTCTCAGAATTGTTATCTCCTCACGGCACAAATAAAGATGCGGTTTCTGAAACTATCGGAGAAAAAGGTGTGGGTTTAACTTATACAATATTTATTTCAAATTATTATAATATCAATACTGTTTCAGAAAACGCTCACATACAAGGCCATATAGAAAATGCATCTTTTTGGAAAACAGGAAAAATTAAAGAACTTCCAAAATTTAAGGTGGAAATATGGGAAGAAAAGAATTTTACCCCATTAGATACCTTCACTGAAATATTTATCAAAGATATCGAAAAAACATATTCGGACGAGGATGATATTTTCAATATGTCGATACATGTTATAGAATATATTTTGAGAACTAAAACTGCATTAGGTTGGCTGAAAAAAATATTTGACAATAAAGATTTGGATATCAGAATTACATTAAGTCTTAAAGATATAAATGGAGATGAACAAAAAATTGAGTTATCTCCTTATTATATGCTGCCTGAAGAATTCATATCAGATAAAGACAAAATAGATTTAGATAATTTTAAAAACTTAGCTGCCACACTTGATGACCGACAAAAAGCAAAGAAATTACAAGGTAAAGCGATTATAAAGAAAGGGGCTCTTAATAGAGCAGGCAAGAAAATAAATTTTTATGCACTTTTTGTTCCTAGTAGAGGGTTCTGGAAAGATATCAGTGACAAAGCAGAAATATATATTATAGATGATTTAGGTAATAAAAAATACCTTTATGAGGGTGGAATTTATGTTGGAACAAAAGGAATGCCTACTGGCATTAGAATAGAACCTCCAATTACAGGTTATGCAGGTTACTGGCCTAATTTTTACATAATTTTAGAAGACGATACAATAAGTTTTGATTTGGGGAGAAAATCTATACCAAATAGAACTAAAGGATTATTAAGAAATATTGCTAAAGATTTATTTCAAGAGTTTATTCCATTTATCCAATATGCTACTTCCGATCCAGCTGTTAAAGCCCCTACTACATCTACGATACAACAATATAAAAAGAGTAAGATTTTTGAAGAACTTGAAAAACTGCCTGATTTAAATATAGATAAAATTAATTATTTAAAGCATCCCGATGGGCAAGAAGCTAGTGTGGTAGCATTATTTCACGAATTAGTAGCTTCTAAGATTTTGAAAGGATACTACACACTAAGAACTGGGTATAAACAAACTTATGATTTGTGGGGTAGATATAGAATTAATAAGAAGTTGATAGGTTCTAATTTTCATCATCTAGCTGAATATTCTGATATGATAGATTTACCTATAATTATTGAATTTAAATATAAAGCAGAAGACATCTTGAATGATTTTGAGAAAGATATAAAATATTTTACCGATATAGATCTTATTGTATGTTGGGATTTGGATACTTTAAAGTTTTCCAAACATAATGTTAAAGTAGAACCGATCTCAGAAGATGACATTTTATTTTATGGTAGCAACTATAAACTAATTTGGCCGGGTGCCTATAATTTAGGAACAGCAAGTGAAAAGCCAGTAATTGCTCTAAGAAAGGTGGTTGAAGATTATGTTGCATCTTTGTAATTTTTCATCGCCTAACAAGCGGGTATCTGGTTAGGGCTGAAAGCCCTAACCAGATACCCGTAGGGCGTTATAAAACTTCCTAATGTAGATACTGTAATATATATTACAGTATTGAAGGTTGCGTTATTAAGAGGGATGCAATTTTATAATTGGGTAAGAGAGCTTGAGTTATTAAAAAAGTGAGCAGAGCTCTAATAAAGCTCATTTATTATTGGGATAAAAAGGGTGAAAATGAAATAGATATGGTTGCAGTAAATGAAATGGAAAAAAGAGCATTAATAGCAGAAGTAAAACTAAACAAAAACAAAATAAATTTACAAAAATTAAAAGAAAAATCAAAAGATATTCTGAAATTTTTAAAAGGTTATAATATTGAATATAAAGGGTTTAGTTTAGAAGATGTTTGACATTTCGAGGGTATTGCACAGAAATAGATACTAAATGTATTAGATTGCTTCGCTGACGCTCGCAATGACCAATTTCTCAGTCATTGCGAGGAGCAAATACGACGAAGCAATCTTATGATTATTATAATTATCAAGACATTAGTCAATTGTGCAACATCCTCATTTCAGTTGATAAACTTTTAAGAGTTTTAGTATATATTTAATTTGATGTGACTTATCATATCTTGATTTGCCATTTTGCGTTTTTGCCGCGGCCAGTGCTTTGAATTAAACCTCTTTTTGAAAGGGAGTATAAATGCTTTCTTATAATCTCTTTGTCAATATCTAGTTTTATTGAAAGGTCACTTACTGATTGTGGGGATTGCTTTAGTTCATTTAAAATTTGAAAGATGACGTCGTCGTTGTTTGTATAATATTCAATGGGTATCTCCTGAACGATATTATGTTTAACTTCGTTTTTCAGTGATGCTATAGCAATAAAATATTGGGTTACCCAATATTCAGCCATTTTTCTATTGCCGGCAAAAATTATTGGCAGTTTGTTTGTTTTAGCAAAAAGTTGATGTATTAGTTTGGCAATCAAGCTTATAGAAACCTTATTTCCCACTTTTTTAGGGTTAAAAAAGTCGCTATAATTTGCTTCAACAACGAGAGCAGCATGAGGTAAGGATTGCAGCTCTAGTAATTTCATGATAAATAAATCAAAATTTGATAATTCTTTACAAAAATTATTCAATGTTTTTCTTTCAACAATTGCAACCAAATTTCCTAAACTATCTTCTAAAGCATAATCGCCTAATGGTAGATATCCAAATTTTACACTAAAACTGGGAAAATTATATGGATACTTTTCGTTTGATGATATTGTTATGGTAATATCTTTTTTATTTACTTTAGGGATATAAACGTTTTTTAGTTTTCTTTCTGTTATCCCTCTTTGTGTCCTAAAAAAGATTTGAGTGTATGTGCCTTCTTTATTTTTATATTTTTTCTCTAAGAAAAGAAATTCGCATCTTTTTTTAGTGTTTCTTTTTAGAGTAATGCTTATTTTTGAGCCAAATTTTTTAAAATTATTAATTTCAACTTCTTCGATGATTTCATTATCATTTACAGAAAATGGTTCATCATTTTTTAGACAAAATATATGCCCTTTTTCTCCTGGCCATTTATCTTGTAAGAGTAGTGATAGGATTGTGTCGCTCCCTTTTGTAATAAAAAGTTTATAAGGGAACGACTTGCTTTTCGATTTTGTAATTACCCATTTTAAATTGTTACTTTTGTGAAGCATAAAAGAAGTATAATCAAAAAGTTATAATATGCAACATCGAAGAATTTATTTTATATAGGGATGATTTTATTTTTATCGAGGATTTCTTTGTATTTTTTGATGTTTGTTTTTTCCCAGTTTTGTTTGATGTATAGTAAATCATCTTTGTTTATAAAATTTATATTATCTGCTATTTCGGTTAAAATTTCCACTAACTTATAGAATTCTCTTTTGAGCTCTAAATAAAGCTGCATCAGTTCTAATTTTGAGCGATATTGACCATAAGTGTTTGCAAGTTCTTTATATGAGCTTTTCCCCATTTTTATGTAATAATCGATTGATACAAGTTTGTTTTTTATTGAATCAGGGTAGAGCCCAGATAATATTAATGAAAAATCACCGGCAAGCTTTAATAATCTGACTTTTTCAAAAATATTCTGATGAAAAGCTTCCATGAATATTTCTGCAATAGCTTTTTCTCTAATTATTTCATTATTTAAAAGCTCGTTATTATATGTGAGCTTTTTTAAAAGATTTAAAATATATATTTTTGAATATTCTGATAATGTCTTGGATAGACTTTTTTCTGCTGATTCAATGAGTTCATAAAAAAGTTCATCTAAGTTGCTACTTTTTGTCATTTACATCCTCCCCAAATTATCTATATATAATTTATCGATCATAAAATAAAATTTTCAATACAATTATTTAAAAAAATGATATAAATATATTAGGATGTTGCACAATTGTATAATTTTTTGAAACTACTATTTTGAGATTGCTTCAGCAACTTGCTTCGCCTCGCAATGACTGAAATTACGGCCATTACGAGCGTTAGCGAAGCAATCTGGGAATTACCATCGTGCAACATCCGTAGATATAAAAAATATTGTAGGGGTATTTATGGATTATTTAAGTTTGATGGATAGGGTTAATTTGCAACCCAATCCAAAGGCGCATAAATTAATTGGGGAGCTGTTTTTAAAACCTATTTATAAGCTTAGGAAATTAAATATAGTTTTGGAAGGGTTAGAAAACATACCTGATGAGCCTGTTGTTTATGTGATGAACCATACTGATAGGTTTAATTATTTTCCGTTTCAGTATCAGCTCTATTTATTGCGAAATAAGATTAAATACCCCTATACTGCTCCCTGGGTGAAGCTTAAGTATTATGAAAGTAAGTTTCTTACTATGATTTTTAACTGGGGTGGTTGTCTCCCCATGCCATCTAAAGGGTACTTGATTGTTAAAGATTTAAGAGAAGAGTTTAAAAATGATAAAAAATTAATTGCTAAATACTATCCAATATTAAAAGATTATGTTGATGGTAAAATATCTGACGATGTTTTAGCAGAGAATGAAAACTTGAAAAATTTTATAAATAAATATGAAGATTATCGGGAGAGGGTTAACAGTTACTTTGAAAAGTTGATGAAACGAGCTTTTGAACTATGTTACGATGCTGTGCATAATAAACATTTAAATCTCTTAATTTTTCCTGAAGGGACAAGGTCTAAAAGGTTGCTTGAGGGTAAAGTTGGTGCTGCACAATTTTCTGTGGCACTGAAGAGTCCAATAGTTCCTGTTGGTTGCAATGGTAGCGATAAAGCTCATACAAAAAATATCCCAATAGTAGAGAAGAATAAAACTGTAGTCTATAGGATAGGTGAACCTATTTATCTTCATAAGATGGAGATGTTTCAAAATTTAGAAGAATTTATCCCTTTTACAGAAAGTGCTAACAAATATTATAAATTATTCAAAGAGGGTATAGATTTTGTAATGAAAAAGCTTGCAGATTTGCTTGATGAGGAGTATAAGCCATCTGGTGAAACTGTTGGCAGGGATCTAAGTAAGTTCATTTTAAAATAACAAATTTTTAAAAAAATAACTTGACATAAATTGGCTCAACTTTATATTAATATTAGCACTCAAAAGTTGAGAGTGCTAACAAGCGAGGCTGAAAATGGATAGGCTGGACGAAAGAGAAGAAATAGTTTTAAAAATTATAGTTGATGAATATATTGATAGTAGTGAGCCAGTTGGTTCAAGGCTGGTATCACGTGTTGGTCCATTGAAACTTAGTCCTGCGTCCATTAGAAATATAATGAGTGATTTGGAAGAAAAGGGTTATATATACCAGCCTCATACTTCTGCTGGTCGTGTGCCAACAGATCTCGGTTATAGATATTATATTGATAGATTTGTAACTATTTCCTCAAATAATATTAAAGAAGATATTATTAAAATGACCGGGAATATAGAAGCAAAAAATATTAAACTGCTGTTTAAAGAGGTTACAAAACAACTTAGTAAATTGACACATTCTGTTGGTTTTGTTGTTTCTCCAAATACTGGAGCATTATTTTTAAAACATTTAGAGTTTTTAAAACTAAATAAATATGATGTATTGGCAATACTTGTTACAAAAACTGGAATTGTGCAAAATGTGATTCTTCATTTAGATGTTGATATCCCTGATAACGTGTTACAAAGAATTAGCAACTATATAAATGAGCATTTTGAGGGTGCATCTCTTTTAGAGGTAAGGGAGAGAATTTTTAAAGAGTTAGAGAGAGAGAAACAAGCTTTTGATAATTTTATAAACTCTTTTAAGAATTATTTACCAAAAATCTTTGAAATAGAAAGTATTGATGATGGTTTTTATTACGATGGTACGAGTAATATATTAGATTTACCTGAGTTTTCCGATGTTAATAAATTAAAAGAGTTTTTAAAAACTTTTGAAGAGAAAACGCTCATTTATAAAATAGTCGATAAGTGTGTTGAGTCAGACAGTGTACAAATATTTATTGGCTCAGAGATTGGTGAGCAAAACAGTGATGTGGGGTTGGTGGTTAAACCTTATAAAAAATCTGGCAAGGTACTGGGTACACTGGGAATAATTGGACCAAAAAGGATGAAGTATCCAAAAGTTGTACCAATAGTGGATTATACAGCTAATTTGATTAGCGAAGTAATTGAAAGATTAGGAGGAAAGGATGAGTAAGAAAAAAATAAAAATTAACAAAGATAATGAAGAAGTAAAAAATTCTGAAAAAGAAAAAGATGAAATGACAAAAGATGATAAAAAACAAGACAGTAATAACCAAAAAGAACAGGAAATTAAAACTGAACATGATAAGAGAGTTAATGAGTTAGAGACTGAGCTTGAAAAGTTAAAAAAGGAATTACAGGAAAAAGATGATAAGATACTAAGACTGTCTGCTGAACTTGACAATTTTAGAAAGAGATTAATGAAAGAGACTGAAGAGAAGTTAAAATATGCTAATCAGGTATTATTAGAGAATTTATTACCTGTAATAGATCATTTAGAGATGGCATTAATCCATGTTAAGCCAGACTCCCCTGTGGAGTCAATCAAAGAAGGTGTGGAATTAACTCTAAAACAGATGAAAGACACTCTTGCAAAATTTGGTTTAAAAGAGATTGAGCTAAATATTGGTGATGATTTTGACCCAAATTATCATGAAGCTTTAATGTTAGATAATAAAGAAGAATATGAAAACAATAAAGTAACACAGGTATTACAAAAGGGTTACATTTTACATGATAGGGTCATAAGACCCTCAAAAGTTTCAGTAAATAAAAAAGAAGAAAAAAAAGATAATATAAAGGAGGAAGAAAATGAGTAAAGGAAAAGTAATAGGGATTGACCTTGGTACAACTAACTCTGTTGTTGCAGTTATGGAGGGTGGTCAACCTAAGGTTATTGTAAACGCAGAGGGTATGACGACTACTCCATCAGTAGTTGCTTTCACTGATAGTGGTGAAAGACTTGTGGGTTTACTTGCTAAAAGACAGGCAGTAACTAACCCAGAAAATACAATCTTTTCAGTTAAAAGGTTGATTGGTCGTAAAATAGATGACCCACAAGTGGAAAAAGCGAAAAGGATACTGCCATATAAGATTGTTCCATCAAATAATAATGATGCATGGGTAGAAGTAAGAGGTAAAAAATATTCTCCACCAGAAATATCTGCTATGGTTTTACAAAAACTTAAAAAAACTGCAGAAGATTATTTGGGTGAACCAGTTACAGATGCTGTAATTACTGTGCCTGCATATTTTAATGACGCACAGCGTCAGGCTACTAAGGATGCTGGTAAGATTGCAGGATTGAACGTTTTAAGGATTATTAATGAGCCAACAGCTGCAGCACTTGCTTATGGTCTCGATAAGAAAAAAGATGAAAAGATAGCTGTTTATGACTTAGGTGGTGGTACATTTGATATATCTATTCTTGAAATAGGTGATGGGGTATTCGAAGTTAAGTCTACAAACGGTGATACTTTCCTTGGTGGTGATGATTTTGATAACAGGATTGTTGAATGGTTGATAGAGGAGTTTAAGAAAGAAACAGGGATCGATTTATCTCAAGATAAAATGGCTTTACAGAGATTAAAAGAAGCTGCTGAAAAAGCTAAACATGAACTTTCTACAGCATTAGAGACTGAGATTAATTTACCATTTATAACAGCTGATGCTTCAGGGCCAAAACATTTAATTAAGAAGCTTAGTAGAGCTAAATTAGAATCTCTTGTAATGGATTTGGTTGAGAGAACATTGGAGCCATGTAAGAAAGCTCTTGAGGATGCTGGTTTGACAACATCAGACATCGATGAGGTTATACTCGTTGGTGGTATGACAAGGATGCCACTTGTTCAGCAAAAGGTAAAAGAGTTCTTTGGTAAAGAACCTCACAAAGGTATTAACCCTGATGAGGTTGTTGCTATCGGTGCAGCTATTCAGGGCGCAGTATTGAAAGGTGATATTAAGGATGTGTTATTACTTGATGTGACACCACTTTCACTTGGTATTGAAACACTTGGTGGCGTAATGACTAAGATTATCCCTAGGAACACTACAATACCAACTAAGAAAAGTCAGATCTTTACTACAGCAGCTGATAATCAAACATCTGTTACAATACATGTTCTACAGGGTGAGCGTGAGCTTGCAAAAGATAATAAATCTATTGGTAGATTTGAGCTTGTTGGTATTCCACCAGCCCCAAGGGGTGTGCCTCAGATTGAGGTTACTTTTGATATAGATGCAAACGGTATTTTGAGCGTATCAGCAAAAGATTTAGGTACAGGTAAGGAGCAGTCTATAAGGATTACACCTAGTAGCGGTTTGACTGAAGAAGAAATTGAAAGAATGGTTAAAGAAGCTGAAATGCATGCTGAAGAAGATAAGAAGAAGAGAGAGCTTGTTGAGTTGAGAAACCAAGCTGATACTTTGATATATTCTACTGAAAAATCATTGAAAGAGCATGGAGATAAAGTTGATGCTGCGACAAAAGAGGAGATTGAAAAAGCTCTTGATGAATTGAAAAAAGTTCAAAGTGGAGAAGATGCAGAAGCTATCAAAGCTGCTATTGAAAAGTTAACATCTGTATCTCATAAGCTTGCAGAAGCTATTTATAAGGCGACTGCAGGTGGAGCAGGTGGAGCTGAAGGTGCTCAGACTGATGCAGGTGCTCAATCTGATCAATCAGGAGCAAGTTCTGATAGTTCAAAACAAGAGGATGTTGTAGATGCTGATTATGAAGAAGTAAAGGATGACAATAATAAATAATAGGTTGTAAAAATTTGAGATACTAAAAGGGGTGTGTAAAAGCACCCCTTTTTTTATAAATAGCTTTACTAAATATATGTTATTGAGTATTAAAGATGAAGTGAAATGAAAAAGTAATATTTTGAGATTGCTTTGCTGTTGCTCGCAAATGACTAATTTTTCTTTCACTGCGAAGCAATGAAAGTTGCTAGAGCAATCTCTATAAGGCAATGAATTATGAGATTGCTTAACTTCATTTGCAATGACACTGAACAATTGGTCGTTGCGAGGAGCTTTGCTCCGAAGCAATCTCAGAATTATGGTAATTTTCATAATGTTAAAGTAATGGTAATAGCTAATTGTATAAACAGGAGGTTGAGGGTTGGCAAAAGATTATTACGAATTATTAGGTGTTAATAGAAATGCTACAGAAATAGAGATAAAAAAGGCGTATAGAAAACTTGCGTTAAAATACCATCCTGATAGAAATCCTGGAGATAAAGAAGCAGAAGAAAAGTTTAGAGAGATTACAGAAGCTTATCAGGTCCTTATTGACCCTCAAAAGAGGGCGCAATATGACCAATTTGGGAGAGTTTTTGATGAGACTTCTTCAGGCGAAGATTTTTCTTCTACAGTGTTTGATGATTTTTTTGATGACATTTTTGAAGGTTTTTTTGGTTTTAGTCGTAGTGGGAGAAGAAGGGAAAGACCAACACGTGGTAGTGATCTAGAAGTAGATATTGAGATAGAGTTTGAAGAGGCTGTATTTGGTGTTTCTAAAACAATAGAGATTAATAAAGAGGAAGTGTGTAAAAGATGTGATGGCTCTGGTGCTGAGCCTGGTGGTAAGGTTACATGCCCTACTTGCCATGGAAGAGGGCAGTTTGTTCAGAGACAAGGTTTTTTTACTGTTTCAACGACTTGTCATAGATGTAATGGTACCGGTCAGGTAATAAAAGAGGTATGTAAAGAGTGCCATGGAAGAGGCATAAAATATACTAAAAAAAGTATTAATGTAAAAATTCCACCCGGTGTGGATAATGGTATGACTCTAAGGGTTTCTGGCGAAGGGAACTCAGGAAGATATGGTGGACCAAATGGTGATCTATTTGTAAATATTAATGTTAAACCACATAAATATTTTAAAAGAAAAGGGAACGATATCTATATAGATATACCAATCCCTTTTACAGATGCTATCCTTGGGACAAAGATCACTATACCAACTTTAAAAGGGGATGAAACCGTGGATATTAAACCTGGGACTCAGCCTGGAGATACTATAGTTTTAAAAGGGTATGGTATCCCTGAAATTAAAGGTTATGGTGTCGGTAACATGTATGTAAATTTAAGAGTTGTTTTACCTAAAAAACTTACAAAAGAAGAAAAAAAATTGTTAACAGAATTTAAAAAGGTTTCTAAGAATAATTTTATGAAAGAAGATAAAAAACTGTGGGATAAATTTAAAAGTTTTTTTAAATTATAAAGGATATGGATTATTTAAAAAAATTTAAAATACTGATTATTGCAGGTGTCTTGTTAAGTGTGCTTATTTTCAGTTTGCATATATATTCCTCTTTAAGCACATTAAAATCTATTAAATCAAATGTCTTAGAGTTGGGTAAATTTATTGTTAGCTCCTTTGAAATTAGTAATAGGTTTTTATTTATTAATAACGAATTTGGTAGAAAAAAATATGAAGAATTCATTAAACAGTTTTCATCCAATAAATCGATTGATAATCTCATTATATATGATGAAAAAGGTAAAATATTATTTGTCGGTAAAGAAGGTGATAGAAAACTAGAAAGATATTTTCCAGATGAAACAGAAATTAAAGAAGATAATAAAAATTTTATTATTTATCATCGTATGGAGAGAAATTTTGGAGCTGGGATGATGGGGATGATGAGAATGATGAGAGGTTTCCACCCAACTCCAGTTGAGCATACTTTTTATATGGCTCTTTTTTTGAGTAAATCATCATATAATTATTTTAAGAAAAAAATGATTTCAGATTTGATTCAGATGATTATTTTATACATTTTTATGATATTAATATTGGGGTATTCTTATCGCTATTTTAAGCTTTACGCCGAATTATCTTCTAAAATTAACAAGATGGAAAAAAATGCTGAAATGGGTAAATTTGCCAATTTATTAGCCCATGAAATAAAGAACCCTTTGAGTTCTATTACTGGTTTGCTCCAGTATTTATTAGATACTGAAAACAATGAACAAAAGCAGGATATATTGTTACGTGTGAGAAATGAGTTAAAGCGATTGAATGATATGGTAAACGATTTTTTAACATATGGGAGAGAGATTCAGCTTCAGTTGGATAATGAGGATATTAGTGAGATAATAAGTGAAGTAATCGAAATGTTAAAATACGACATTGAAAGCAAGCAACTTAATATAGATATAAAAGCAGAAAAATTGATTGCCCAGGTAGATAGAAATAGAATGATTCAGGTTTTTATGAATCTTATTTTAAATGCTATTGATGCTTCTAAAACTGGTGATACAATTAAAATAGCTTTTGAAAGAAGAAAAGTAAAAATCATAAACAATGTTTATGAAACTGTTAAAACTGATAAAATTTTTGACCCTTTTTATACTACTAAAACTGTTGGTAGTGGTTTGGGGCTTTCTATCGTGAAAAAAATAGTGGAATTGCATGGATTTAGAGTGTATTTAGAAAATACAGATCCATTTATTATTGTGTTGGATTTTGAAAATGGCGGATAAAAAGAGAATATTAATTGTTGATGATGAAGAAAATCACAGGTTTATGGTAGGTCTCCATCTAAAGGAGAACTATGATATATTAGAGGCTCAAAATGGGCTTGAAGCTTTGAATATTTTAGATGATGAACATGTCGATCTTATTTTACTTGATGTAAAAATGGATGTAATGGATGGTCTTACGTTCCTATCTCATTTGAGGAAGAAAAATCTCAATATACCAGTAATTGTTATTTCAGCATTTAACAATGTTAGGACAGCTGTAGAATCTATGAAATTAGGTGCACTGGATTATATTACAAAACCTGTTGATATTGAAATATTGAAAAATCAAATAGAAAACTTGTTAGAGTCTGAAGATAAAAATGAAATGGAATTAGTTGAAGATTATGTTTATGAGGGTGTTTATTCGAAAGAAGGGTTAGGTAAAATTATTGATGTTTTAAAACTTGTAGCGCCTACAGATGCTACGGTTTTAATTATGGGTGAGTCTGGAACTGGTAAAGAGTTGGTGGCAAGATCAATTCATTTAAACTCCCCAAGAAAAAATGAGCCTTTTTTGGCAGTAAATTGTGCAGCGTTAAATGAAAATTTAATTGAAAGCGAATTGTTTGGGCATGAAAAAGGTGCTTTTACTGGAGCTGAAAGTAGAAAATTAGGGAAATTTGAACTGGCCAATGGTGGTACACTTTTTCTTGATGAAGTGGGTGAGCTCCCTATTTCAACTCAAGCAAAATTATTGAGAGTTTTGCAGGAAGGAACTTTTGAAAGGGTTGGAGGCACTAAAACAATTAAAACAGATGTGAGAATAATAGCTGCTACAAATAGAGATCTTGAAAAAATGGTTCAAGAAGGGAAATTTAGAGAGGATCTTTATTATAGATTAAATGTTTTCCCTGTAAAATTACCCCCTTTGAGGGAGAGAAAAAATGAGATCCCTTTGCTGTTAGATTTTTTTATTAAAAAATATAGTCAAAAATTCCAAAAGATAATAAAAGGGTATGAGGATGGTTTTTTAGAAAAATTAATGAGATATGATTTTCCTGGTAATATAAGAGAGCTTGAAAATATTGTGGAGCGTAGTATAATTTTGGCAAGAAGTGAAAGATTAACATCTGATTTATTGCCTCCTTTAAAATATTCTAATGGTTTTGATAGTGGAGTAAAAAACATTAAAGAACATGAAATTGAAGCTATTAAAAATGCATTAAAAGAAACTGGTGGTAATAAAACAAAAGCAGCGGAGCTTCTTGGTATATCAAGAAAAACTCTTCATAATAAATTAAAAGAATACAACATAGAGGTGTAAAGTGAGTAAAAAACTTTGGGGTGGAAGATTTGAGTTGCCAACTGATAAATTTGTTGATGAATTCAATGCTTCAATTCACTTTGATAAAAGGCTTTATAAATATGATATAAAAGGAAGTTTGGCGCATGTGGAAATGCTTTCAAAGCAAGGGATAATTCATCCTGATGAAGCAGAAACAATAAAAGAAGGTTTATTGCAAATATTAGAAGAGATTGAAGAAGGTAAATTTGAATTTAAAACAGAGCAAGAAGATATTCATATGGCAATTGAAAGTAGGTTAAAAGAGATAGTGGGTGATGTTGGCGGTAAATTACATACTGCAAGAAGCAGAAATGACCAAGTGGCCGTTGATTTTAAGATGTTTTTAAAAGATATGGTCAATGAAGTTAAAATGTATTTGAAAGATTTGATGGAAGTTATAGTAAAAAAGGCTGAAGAAAATTTAGATGTTATAATGCCAGGCTTTACTCATCTTCAAACTGCGCAACCCATTTTGTATAGTCACTATTTGATGGCTTACTTCCAGATGTTTAAAAGGGACTATGAACGTTTTTCAGATGCATACAAAAGACTTGATGAGAACCCCCTTGGTGCATGTGCTTTAGCTGGGACAACTTTTCCGATTGATAGGTTTTTTACTACAGAGCTATTAGGCTTTAGTAAACCCACCGAAAATAGTTTAGACTCTGTTAGTGATAGAGATTTTGCTCTGGAAATTTTATCAGCAGCTTCAATTTGTCAGATGCACCTGAGTAGGTTGAGTGAAGAGATTATTATTTATGCAACAAGTGAATTTGATTTTATCGAACTTTCTGATGATTATTGCACTGGCAGCAGTATTATGCCTCAAAAGAAAAATCCAGATGTGGCAGAATTGATTAGAGGTAAAACTGGGAACATTTATGGAAGTATGATTTCACTTTTTACAACGATGAAAGCTTTACCTTTGGCATATAACAAAGATATGCAAGAGGATAAACAACCTGTTTTTAGAGCATTAGATGATTTAATGGGTAGTCTAAAGATTATGGCTCCTATGTTAGAAAAAGTGAAAGCTAAAAAAGAAAATATGTTAAAATCTGCATCAAAGGGGTATTCTACAGCCACAGAGCTTGCAGATTATCTTGTAAGAAAAGGGATCCCTTTTAGGGATGCTCATTTTATAGTTGGGAAAACAGTTAAATATGCGATAGAAAAGAATAAACAGTTGGATGAGCTGAGTCTTGATGAATTAAAACAATTTTGTGATAAGATTGAAAATGATGTATATAAATATATTAATGTTGTGAATGCTGCTAAAAATAAAAATAGTTACGGTGGAACCGGTTTAGAATCTGTAAAGGTGCAGATAGAAAATGCAAAAAAATATATTAAGAATTTATAGTTTATTTATTATTTGTACTTTAATTTTTTTTGGTTGTGGGAAAAAAACTGATCCTGTACCTAAGAGTATGTTTAAAATAAAAATGCCATCGGAAAATCAGGTGGTTTTAGCTAAAGATGTTATTGTTATTAAAAATAGTTCAAAAGATAATTTACTTTATGTATATAAAAGTAAAGATTCAAAATGCATAAACTATCAATTTTTGACAACAGTGTTACCTGGTAAAGAGTATGTAGATAAAGAAGTTAAATATGGGGATAAGGTTTCTTATAAATTGATATATAAACATCCTGACTATAGGATATTTTCTGATCCTTTGTATGTGACAAAACTTTTTGTGAAAAAACCGATAGTTAATGTGAGCCAAATTATAAAAGTGGATGGTGGTGTAAAAATCGTTTTCGAAAAAAATGACGAAGTAAAGTTCATAGTTTACGGCTTTTCAACTGATAATTTGAATAAAATAGTTAAAAATAATGAAATATATGTGGAAGTAAACGAGCCCTTTAATCTGTATTTTCAGCCAGTAAGCAAATCTAATATTAGAGGTGATATCAAGAAAGTTTATGTGGATAAAAGGTTTTTTGAAAAGCTACCTGAAGTCAAAAATATAAGAATTTTAAAATCTAAAGATAAATATATTATTACGTGGGAATCTGACCAAAATATGTTTAAAGTGTTAGATAAAACAAAAGATGAAGTGAAGTTAGTAAAAAATAAATTTTTCACAACAAACAGATGTGGTAGTTATATTATTTTTACAACGAATGGAATTTTAGATTCAAAAGGTGTAGAGATTAATCCGTGCAAGTAATTTTAATTGAAAAAATCTAATAAGTGTATATAATTTTGCACGTTTGAAAAATCACCTAAACTGGAGAGGAGAAATATGTATACGATTTTAATTTCCATATCAACATCTTTGCTTGCTGCTTTAGCGCTTTATTATACAACATACAATATTATCTGGTCGATTCTTGTAATGATAGTGGTGTTAATTCTTTTAAATTATTTGATTGGAAAATCCATTTTAAAAAAGTTGGTGTCTGTATTTAAAGAAGTTGAAAAAGACTTAAAAAATAACCGTTTTGAAAAAGCAATAAATAGACTAAAAGATGCTTATAAATATTCGAGATGGCAGTTTTTTGTAAAGGAGCAGATAAATTCTCAAATAGGTATTATCCTTTATATGCAGAGAAAATTTGACGAAGCTAAAGAATATCTCGAAAAAGGGTTTTCTAAAAACTGGATGGGTATGGCAATGCTTTCAGCGTTGTATTTTAAAGAAAAAAATTATGATAAGGTTAAATCTACATTGGATAAAGCGATTAAAAATTCTCCAAAAGAAGGATTTTTGTACAGTTTATATGCATATTTCTTAGTTGAAATGGGTGAAAAAGATAAAGCTTTAGATATATTGGTAAAAGGTAGTAAGAAGGCACCTCTTGATGATAAATTAGAATCTAACCTTGAAGCGTTGAAAAATGGCAAAAAGATGAAAATGAAAAATTATGGCACATTGTGGATGCAGCTTAATATTGAAAAGATGCCACAAGGGATGAAATCCTATCATATGATGCTTGCTAGACAAAAGATTAAAAGAAGATGAATTTAAAAGATATTCAAAGTTTGTATGATCATAGAAATTTAACAATCGATAAAGTTGGTATAAAAGGTATTAAATATCCAATTGTCTTAAAAGATAAACGTAAGGGTAACCAGCACACTATTGCCGCTATCAATATGTTTGTTAAACTCCCTCACAATTTCAAAGGCACTCATATGTCTAGATTTGTTGAAATACTAAATAAATATCGTGACAATATTAGCATTTCCTCTTTTAAAGAGATTTTAGAAGAGATGAGGGTTAAGTTAGATTCAGAGGAAGCCCATTTTGATATGCAATTTACATATTTTTTAGAAAAAGAGGCTCCCATATCAAAGTTGCCGTCATTAATAGATTATGAGTGTAGATTTAGCGGAACTGTTTCTGATAACAAAAAGGACTTTGTTTTAACAGTTACCGTTCCTGTGGTTAGTGTTTGTCCTTGTTCAAAAGAGATTAGTGATTATGGAGCTCATAATCAGAGGAGTTATGTCACAATTGCTGTGAGATATAATAAAATGGTATGGATTGAGGATTTAATTGAAATTGCAGAGAAGTCAGGTAGCTCTCCAATTTATTCCCTTCTTAAAAGGGAAGATGAAAAATTTGTGACAGAAAGATCTTATGAAAATCCAGCTTTTGTAGAAGATATTGTGAGAAATGCAGCAGAGCTACTTTTGAAAGATGAGCGTATTACTTGGTTTGAAGTCTCTAGTGAAAACTTCGAAAGTATTCACAACCATTCTGCTTTTGCTTCTATATGCATAGATAAAACTAACAAGTAAATTTTTACCTATTGCTCAAGTAAAACGTTGGAGTAGGAGATTGCTTCACTTTGTTTGCAATGACTAAATTGTGGGTCATTGCGATGAACAAAAGTCGTCGGAGCAATATTTAAATAAGTTAGTTTCAAAAGTTTAAACTATTGTGCAATATTTTTTATTTTTTATATCCGTACTTGATGGATAATTTATGAGCACCTTTTAAAACAGCTGGTATAATTTCTTTCTCTATTCTTTCGTCGCTCATTCTTTCAACAGGTGCAGAAATACTAATTCCTGCAATTACTTTTCCCATAAAATTAAAAACAGGAGCTCCAACGCATCTAACACCTAACTCAAATTCCTCAAAATCTGTAGCATAACCTCTTTGTCTCACAAGTTCTAATTCTTTTAATAATTCCTCTAAATTATCAATTGTATTGTCAGTCATTTTTACTAGTTTATCAGAGTAATATTCTTTGACTTTGTCAGTTTTCATAAATGCCAGCTGAGCTTTCCCTGTAGCTGTTGCATAAGCTGGGCCTATATTCCCTATTCTTGGGACAACTCTAACAGCTAAATCTGTTTCTATTGCGTTTAGATAGACAATATTCCCTTTTCTTAATACGCTTATATGAACTGTTTCATTTACTTCTTTTTTTATTTCAGAAAGAATCTGTTTTGATGCATCAATAAGATTTAATTTATTTAAATAAGCTTGAGATATTTGAAATGTTTTAACATCCATTCTAAAATTGCCGGTTCTTTTGTTATATTCTACATACCCAAAACTTTCTAGGGTCGCCAACAATTTGTTAACATTGCTACGTGTTAAACCTAATTTTGCTCCAATTTCACTAATACTAAGTTCTTGCTCACTGCTACCCAGTAATTCTAAAATATCCAAAGCGTTATTAACAGCTTGGACAGCGTATTCTGATTTATCTCT
Source organism: Deferribacter desulfuricans SSM1 (assembly GCF_000010985.1). Lineage (NCBI taxonomy): Bacteria > Pseudomonadati > Deferribacterota > Deferribacteres > Deferribacterales > Deferribacteraceae > Deferribacter > Deferribacter desulfuricans. The sequence continues at coordinate 2,144,086 of NC_013939.1, read as the reverse complement.
ACGCACCATTCACCTCACTAAAAAACTGTTTACCTTATAACTCACTATAAATTAATTATAACTTAGTTTTATTTTTTGTCAATAGCACAGAAATAAAACTTTGTTAATAAAAAATACTACAACTTGGTTTATTTTAAAACATAAAACAGATTTTCTGTCAATAAGTAAAACTGCAAAATTTGTTGACATTTAAACTGATATCTGATATATCAGATATCAGGAAGTGTGGGAGATGAATATGAGTTTGAATGTGTTGAATACTAAGTCGTTAAGAGAGCAGGTTTATGACTATTTAAAAGAGGAGATTAATGCTGGCAGGCTAAAAAAAGGAGATTTTATAGATATAAATAAGCTATCAGCTCAACTTGGCGTTAGTAAAACCCCTTTGCGTGATGCTTTGTTGCAATTAGAGATTGATGGGTTCGTAAAAATATTGCCGAGAAGAGGTATTGTTGTTAATGAGCTTACACTTGATGATATTAAAAATCTTTATGAGATGATTGGAGGGTTAGAAAGCTCGGCTTTGATGTCTGTAGCAAGTAAGTTGAGAGATGATGATATAGCTGAGATGAAAGAACTTAATCTCGAGATGAGAAAAGCTTTAGATAATGACAACTTTGATCTTTATTATGAAAACAATGTAAAATTTCACAATGTATATCTTAGGCTAAGTAATAACAGCCAGCTATTAAGAACATTGGATGTATGCAAGCAAAGATTATACGATTTTCCAAGGGAAAAGGGGTATGTGCCTGACTGGGAGTATAACTCATTGCTTGAGCATGACAGATTAATAGAGCTGCTCGAAAAGAGGGAGTATCTTTTAGCGGCTGATTATATCAGAGATGTTCACTGGAGCTTTGAAGTTCAGAAAAATTATATCATTCAATACTATTTTAAAGGTAAAGTATGAAGGGTGTAGTTTTTGATATTAAGAGATATGCTGTAAATGATGGTGATGGTATAAGGGTTACAGTTTTCTTAAAAGGGTGCCCTTTGCGCTGTATGTGGTGTCATAATCCTGAGAGTCAAAAGATGACACCACAGATGTCTTTTTTTCAGTCAAGATGTATTAGGTGTGTTACCTGTGAAACTGTTTGTCCTGAAAAAGCTATAAAAATAGCTGATACTTTAGAGGTTCATGATAATTGCACGCTTTGTGGAACTTGTGTAGATGAATGCCCTGCAGATGCCCTTGAAATCATAGGTTATTACATTGCTGCAGAGGAAGTTATAGAATCGGTCTGCAAAGATGAGCTCTTTTTTGATAGCTCAAAAGGTGGTGTAACCTTTTCTGGTGGAGAGCCTTTTGCACAGCCAGAATTTTTGAGAGAACTATTGAAATTATCAAAAGAAAAAAGGTTGAATACATCTGTTGATACCAGTGGATATACCGATTTTGCAAATATTGAGGCATGCAATCAGTATATTGATACATATCTTTATGATATCAAAATGATGGATGATGATAAACATAAGAAATATACAGGGGTTTCAAATCGTTTGATTTTAGAAAATTTAAAAAAGCTTGATGAAATAGCTGCGGATATAAGGGTTAGAATCCCTTTAATCCCTGGTGTAAATGATGATGTAGAGGAGATAGATAAGATCTATGATTTTATAAAAGATCTAAAATCAGTGAAGGGTGTGGATTTGCTACCTTATCACAATATTATGATTGATAAGTATTTAAGGTTAGGGATGGATGTTTTGGTGGGGGATATACCAGAGATAGATAAAAATAAAATTAATTATTTTAAAGAATTTTTTGAAAAAAATGGTTTTTCCGTTTTGATAGGAGGATGATATGGCAACAAAAATCTGTGTTTTAAATTTTCCAACAGGGAAAGAATATCTTGAAAGAGGCTCAACAGAAAGGATAAGGAGACTTAGGAGAAAGAGCCTTGAAACAGAAGAACGCATCAGTGGTGAAAGAGCAAAAATCATTACAGAATTTTATAAGAACAATAAAGAGATGTCTATACCGGTTGTTAGAGGGAAAGCTTTTAAGTATTTGATGGAGAAAAAATCTTTATATTTTGATAAAGATGAGCTGATTGTTGGAGAAAGGGGTGAAGCTCCAAAAGCTGTACCTACCTATCCAGAAGTTTGCTGCCATTCTTTAGAAGATTTGAAAATGCTAAATGATAGAGAAAAAGTGCCATACAAAGTAAGTGAAGAAGTATTTGAATTATACGAAAAAGAGATTATCCCTTTTTGGGAAGGTAAAACGATTAGGGATAAGATTTATGCTGAAATGGATGAAGAATGGCTAAAGGCATACAAAGCAGGGATTTTCACAGAGTTTATGGAGCAAAGAGCCCCTGGTCATACAGTTTTAGACGATAAAATTTATAAATACGGGATGAAAGATTTTATTAAAAAAATTGATGAATCAATTGCAAATCTTGATTTTGAAAACGATCCCTTTGCTTTTGATAAAAAAGAACAGCTAATTGGTATGAGGCATGCAGCAGAAGGGCTAATTATTTATGCTAAAAGATATTCCGAGTTGCTAAGAAAAATGGCTGAAGAAGAGATAGATGAAGAAAAAAGAGCAGAGCTGTTAGAGCTTTCAAGAATTTGTGATAAAGTGCCAGAAAATAAGCCGGATACCTTTCATGAAGCTTTGCAATATTATTGGTTTGTCCATGTGGGGGTAATTAGTGAGTTAAATACTTGGGATGCGTTTAATCCTGGTAAATTAGATAGAAATCTTTACCCATTTTATAAAAAAGATATTGAGGAAGGGCGTTTGACTAAAGAAAGAGCAAGGGAGCTTTTAGAATGTTTCTGGATAAAGTTTAATAATCAGCCAGCTCCTCCAAAAGTGGGGGTAACAGCAAAGGAGAGTGCCACATATACAGATTTTGCTCAAATCAATCTTGGTGGAGTAAATGAGGATGGCAGTAGTGCTATAAATGAGCTGACTTTTCTAATACTTGATGTAATAGAAGAGATGAGATTGTTACAGCCAAGCACAAGTATTCAGGTAAGTAAAAAGAGTCCTGATAGGTTTATCAAAAGAGCTTTGCAGATAATTAAAACAGGTTTTGGGCAGCCTTCAATATTTAATACCGATGCTGTAATACAAGAATTATTAAGGCAAGGGAAATCAATTATTGATGCAAGAAATGGTGGGACAAGTGGGTGTGTAGAAGCTGGAGCGTTTGGAAAAGAGAATTACGCATTGACAGGTTATTTTAATTTGGTGAAAGTTCTTGAGGTTACACTCAATAACGGCGTTGATCCTTTGACTGGTGAAAAAATAGGGGTTGAAACAGGTGATCCAAGAGAGTTTAAAACCTTTGATGAGTTAATGAATGCTTTTAAAAAGCAACTTGAATATTTTGTAAATGTAAAGCTAAAAGGGAACAGGATTATTGAGAGGATTTACGCAAAATATATGCCTGCTCCATTTTTATCAATTCTGATTGATGATTGTATCGAAAAAGGGGTGGATTACAATGCAGGTGGCGCAAGGTACAACTCCCTTTATGTCCAAGGTGTAGGTATTGGGACAATTACTGATTCATTATCAGCTATAAAATACCATGTTTTTGATACAAAAAGGTTTACCATGGATGAGTTGTTAATGATGTTGAAAGCAAATTTTAAAGGGTATGAAAAGGAAAGGCTATTTTTATGGAACAAGACACCAAAATATGGCAATGATGATGATTATGCTGACAGTATAATGAGACAAATATTTGAAACATTTTTCTCCTTGATTGATGACAGACCTACGACAAAACCTGGAGGAAAATTTAGGATTAATATGTTGCCTACTACCTGTCATGTATATTTTGGTGAAGTGTGTGGTGCAACTCCAGATGGTAGGTTTGCGCATGAGCCTCTTTCAGAGGGGATATCACCTGTTCAGGGGTGTGACAGAAATGGCCCTACAGCTGTTATAAAATCTGCTGCAAAGATGGATCATGTTAAAACAGGTGGAACTTTGCTTAATATGAAGTTTTCTCCATCATTTTTGGAAACAGAAAAGGGGATTGATGCAGTTTGTTCGCTAATTAGGTCTTACTTTGCTATGGATGGGTATCATATTCAGTTTAATGTAATTAGTGCAGATGTTTTAAAAGAGGCTAAAAAACATCCTGAACAGTATAGGGATTTAATCGTAAGGGTTGCTGGTTATAGCGACTATTTTTGTGATTTAAATGATAAGTTGCAGGATGAAATAATCAGAAGAACAGAGCACGAATCTATGTAAAATCCAAAAAAACAGTATGATTTTAAAGCCCCTAATGGGGCTTTTTTTATGTTACGTTATAGATTGATATGTTGATAATAAATATAAACATGTGATCGCTTCTGCAACTTTTGTTGTCTCGCAATAACCAAAAACGCAGTCATTGCGAGCATTAGCGAAGCAATTTCCAATTTTTGTCACTGCGAGGAACGTTAGTGACGAAGCAGTCTAAATTTCGTAAGTAGTGAATGGTGAATAGTGAAAAGTGAAATATGAAAAGGGAATAAAAGAAGAGATTGCTTCGGTAACTTATGTTGCCTCGCAATGACCCAAAAATGCCGTCATTGCGAGCGTCAGCCAAGCAATCTGAGGTGATTAAGCAACTCTTATTGAGCAACACCCTCATTTCAAACAATTTATAGTGATTTGTTTAGAAATATGGTATTATGAGACTTAAAAAGGTTGAATATTTTTTAACTCTGAATTATATAACACATCTATGGATAGATTAAACGATTTAAGAAAAGAGATTGATAAAATTGATGAGCAGATTTTAAAGCTTCTCAATGAGCGAGCTAAGCTTGTGATTGAAATTGGTAAGATAAAAAAGGAGCAGAACAAACCATTGTATGTTCCTTCAAGAGAAAAGGCTATATATGAGAGGTTAAAAAGTATAAATACAGGCCCTTTTCCTGATGAATATATAAAAAATGTTTTTAGAGAGATAATTTCTGCTTCTTTATCACTTGAAGAGGTTCAAAAGATTGCTTATCTTGGGCCTGAGGGCACTTTTACGCATCTTGCAGGAATAAAACATTTTGGGCTTGCAGCAAAGCTTATACCGCTTTCTAATATCTCAGATGTGTTTGAATATGTGGAAAAAAAGAGATGTGCCTATGGTGTAATCCCTATTGAAAACTCATTGGAAGGTGTGGTCAATCACACACTTGATATGTTTATGGATTCCGCCTTAAAGATTTGTGGTGAAATATTTTTAGAAGTTTCTCATCATTTAATGAATTTGAGTGGAAAATTTGAAGATATCAGAAAGATATATTCTCACCCTCATGCCATAGCACAGTGTAGAAAATGGCTTAGCAAGAATGCTAGAAATATTACTATTGTAGAGGTTGAGTCCACTGCGAAAGCGGCCGAAATTGCAAAGGGGGATGCTTCTGTTGCTGCTATAGCCAGTGAAATGGCTGAAATTCAATACGGACTAAAGATAGTGGAAAAGAGTATCGAAGATTATACAAACAATTACACAAGATTTCTTGTTATAGGTTTTAATGAGCCTGCGAAAACAGGTAATGATAAAACATCTATTATGTTTTCGTTAGCTCACAAAGCTGGTTCATTATACAACGCTTTGAAAGCATTTGCCGAAGAAAATATCAATATGACTAAGATTGAATCGAGGCCTTCAAAAAGGAAGGCTTGGGAGTATATCTTTTATGTGGATATCGATGGACATATAGATGATGAGCCTGTTAAGAAGGCTCTTGAAAATTTTTCAAAAAATGTAAATATGCTAAAAATATTAGGTTCATATCCAAAGGGGGAAAAATGATAGATTTTGAAAAATTGGCTGGAGAAAATATTGCAAGCTTAATCCCTTATCAGCCAGGAAAACCTGTAAAAGAGCTTGAAAGGGAGCTTGGTATTAAAAAGGCAATTAAACTTGCCTCTAATGAGAACCCTTTGGGGATTCCACCAAAAAGTAAAGAAGCATTAATGAATTTTTTGGATGAATTAAATAGATATCCGCTTGGAGATTGTTATTATTTAAGAGAAAAATTGAGCAAAAAATTGAATGTGGCACAAAATGAGTTGCTATTTGGTACTGGCTCAAATGAAATTATTGAGCTTCTTATCAGGACTTTTGTGAAGCCTGGAGAAAATGTGGTATCTTTTGCCCCAAGTTTTTCTGTATATGGGATAATTGCACAGGCAAATAACTCCTTTTGCAAATGGGTTGAAACTGATAAAGATTTTATTGTGAATTTTGATAAAATACTTGAAAATATCGATGAGAAAACAAGGCTTGTATTTTTAGCCAATCCAAATAACCCCACAGGGACTTATTTTAGTGAAGAACAGCTTGTATCTTTTCTTGATAAAGTGAGAGAAGATATCCTTGTGATACTTGATGAAGCTTATTATGAATTTGTCGATGCGGCAGATTATCCTAATAGTTTGAAATTGATGAAAAAATATCCAAACCTTTTTTCCATGAGAACCTTTTCTAAAGCATACGGATTGGCTGGACTTAGGATAGGATATATTATTGGTAATAGTAAAGCTCTTGATATGCTAAATAGGGTGAGGCAACCTTTTAATGTAAATATGGCTGCTCAAGTAGCGGCTATTGCTGCTCTTGATGATCATGACTTTTTAAGAAAAGTTATAAAAAACAATAGGGACGGAAAGCTGTATCTGTATAAAGAGTTTCAGAGGCTTGGTTTAAAATATTATGAAACGCAGGCAAACTTTATACTTGTTGATGTTGGTGATGGGAATAGAGTTTTTAACGAGTTATTGCATAAAGGTGTGATTGTTAGATTTCTTGGGCCAAAACTGGCACCATTTATCAGGGTGTCTATTGGATTGCCTGATGAAAATAAAGTTTTTATCAAAAAATTAGAAGAGGTTATTGGAGGCTAAAAATGATTATAGTAATGAGGCCAGAGGCCACAGAGAAAGAGATAGAATTTGTTGAGAAGAAATTAATAGAATATGGGTTTAAAACTCACCTTTCAAAAGGTGTAGAAAGAACAATTATTGGTGCAATAGGTGATGAAAGGGCGCTTAGAGATAAACCGTTAAGCTCTTTGCCAGGTGTTGAGAAGGTTGTCCCAATTTTAAAACCTTACAAACTTGTGAGCAAAGATTTTAAAAAAGAGCCGACTGTTTTAAATATTAAGGGTGTAAAAATAGGTGGCAAACATATTGCAGTAATGGCTGGCCCCTGTTCGGTAGAAAGCAGAGAATTATTATTTGAAGTTGCAGAATCTGTTTATAAAGCAGGTGCAAGAATTTTAAGAGGTGGAGCATTTAAACCAAGAACTAGTCCTTATTCTTTCCAGGGGCTTGGCGAAGAAGGGTTGAAATATCTTCGTGAAGTTGCAGATCACTTTGGAATGCTTGTAATAACTGAGCTCATGGATCCAAGAGATTTGGATCTTGTGGCAAAATATGCTGATATTTTGCAAATTGGCGCAAGGAATATGTCAAACTTCAGATTGTTGAAAGAGGTTGGTAAGGCGAAAATGCCAGTAATGCTGAAAAGAGGAATGTGTGCCACTATCAAAGAGTTTCTTATGGCAGCAGAATATATAGCAAGTGAAGGAAACTATGACATCATCCTTTGCGAAAGGGGGATAAGGTCTTTTGATACTGAGACAAGAAATACATTGGATCTTGCTGCAGTCCCTGTTATTAAAAACTCAAGCCATTTACCTATCATAGTGGATCCAAGTCATGGTACAGGTAGAAGAGATTGTATCTTGCCTATGGCTCAGGCTGCAATAGCTGCAGGAGCTGATGGTTTGATGGTAGAAGTTCATCCTCGTCCATCTGAAGCTTTGAGTGATGGTGATCAATCAATTTTGCCATCAGATTTTGAAGTGTTGATGAAAAGGGTTAGAGTTATTGCTGCAACTTTAGAGAAACATTTAGAAGAATAAAAAGGTATCTGTTTTGATAAAAAAAATTGGGATTATCGGTTTAGGGTTAATCGGTGGCTCTTTAGCTAAAGCATTTAATAATGTTGGTTTTAAAATATATGGGTTTGATTTAAATCCTGATGTAGTTATTTCTGCTGCAGAATCAGGTGTTTTTGACGCGGTTGCTGATAACTTAGAAGATTTTTTATCACTTGATATGGATTTGGTATATCTTGCAACCCCAGTATTGACCACTTTAGAATTGTTGGTTGAGTTAAAGGGATTTAATGTTGATGTATTGATAACAGATGCTTGCAGTACTAAAAAAAGTATTGTGGAAAAAGCAAAATCTCTTGGTTTGAGATTTGTTGGTGGACACCCTATTGCAGGTAAAGAGACATCAGGATTTAAAAACAGTGATGAAAAATTATTTGAAAATGCGTATCATTTTTTAACAACTGATTTTGTTGATAAATCGGATGTAGATAAGCTAAAAGAAATTCATAAAAAAATTGGGATGCGTGTAGAGCTTATTAGTAGTAATGAGCATGATAAACTTTTTGGTTTAATTAGTCATTTTCCCCATTTGATAGCTTTTTCATTGATAGATCTTGTTTTTAATGTTGATGAAACTTCATTGAGATTTACAGGTGGTGGATTTAGAGATTTTACCAGAATAGCTGGTAGCGACCCTAAGATGTGGAGTGATATTTTTGTGGATAATAATGCAAATTTGGTGGAGCTAATTGATAAGTTTATTGATATATTAAGAACATGGCAAGAAATGATTATAAATAAGGATGGAAAAGAGTTATTTAACTCCATCGAAAAAGTTAGTAATTTAAGGCGGAGTTTGTAGTTATGATAAGTTTTGAAAAAATAAGAGGGCTAAATGGTGAGATTACTGTTCCTTCTGATAAGTCTATGACTCATAGAGCATTTATTTTTGGTGCTATGGCAAAAGGGAAAACTGTAGTAAAATCACCGCTTTTATCAAGGGATACGATAGCCACAAAGGATGCACTTGTAGCTTGTGGTGTGGATTATGAACTAAAAGATGGGGATATGATAATAAATTCTAAAGGGTATGATAGCTTTTTAGAACCAGACAATGTTATAAATTGTGAAAATTCTGGTACTACAGCAAGGTTATTGACAGGGTTATTTGCTCCGCAAAGCAAATACTTTTTTATGACTGGCGATAACTCGCTTCGTAAAAGGCCTATGAAAAGGGTTATAGACCCCCTTTCTAATTTGGGAGCGGTTATTCATTCAAGAAGAGGTTTTCTCCCTTTGATGATACAGCCATCAAGTATGAAAGGTGGTATAATTGAAGCTAAGGTAAAGAGCGCTCAGGTTAAAAGTGCTGTAATACTTGCAGGTTTACAGATTGATGAGCCTGTAACATATATTGAAAAGGATCAAACAAGGGATCATACAGAACAGATGTTAAAATATTTTGGTGTCAATTTGGATATAAATAATGGTGTAATTGAAGTTAATAAAAAGTATCAATTAAAATCTACAGAATTTACTGTGCCTGGTGATTTTTCATCTGCAGCTTTTTTTATTGGTGCGGCATTAATGTTTGAAAATAGTGAAGTGGTAATAAAAAATGTGGGTTTAAATAAAACAAGGACTGGATTACTTAAAATTTTAAATGAAATGGGAGCAAAAATAGATGTTTTAGTAACAAAAGAAGGGGATGAACCTATTGGGGATATTTCCATTAAATTTTCATCTTTAAATGGTGGTGTAATTAGAGGTGAGATAATTCCAAATATTATAGATGAAATCCCACTGCTTGGAGCACTTGGGCTTTTTGCAAAATCACCTATTGAAATAAGGGATGCTGAGGAGTTGCGTGTAAAAGAATCAGATAGGATTAAATCGATTGTGTATAATCTAAGGGTAGTAGGTGCAGAGGTTGAAGAGTATGAAGATGGTTTTAAGGTTTACCCTATGAAAAAGGTTAATGATAAAGGGGTGCTAAAGTCTTTTGATGATCATAGGATAGCTATGATTAATATATTGCTCTCTAAAAGGTTTGGAAATTTTGATATTGACAGTATAGAAAGTATTGATGTATCTTTTCCAGACTTTTTGGAGAGGTTGAAACAGATTGAAATCAGTTAAAAAACTTCGTATTGCAATAGATGGCCCAGCAGGCAGTGGAAAAAGCACAATAGCCAAAATTTTAGCAAAGCTTTATAATTTGATATATATCGATACTGGTGCAATGTATCGTTATGCTGCATATCTGTATCTAAAAAATAATCAAAATCTTGATATAGTTATCAATATGCTGAAAGAATCTGAGTTTAATTTTGTTAAAGATGGTGAAACTCAGAAGTTAAAGGTAGATTTTCATGGGGAAAGTAAGCTTTATGATGATGAGTTAAGAACGGTTGATGTAAGCAAAATAGTTAGTAAAGTTGCTAAAAATAAGGATATCAGAATAATTTTGACAGAAAAACAGAAAGAAATTGCAAAAAATAACAGTGTGATCATGGATGGAAGAGATATTGGGACTGTGGTAATACCTGAGGCAGAAGTAAAAGTGTTTTTATCTGCAACACCTGAAGAGAGAGCAAAGAGAAGATTAAAAGATTATGAAACTAAAGGGATAAAAATTTCATATGAAGAAGTATTAGAGGATATTAAAAAAAGGGATGAAGAGGATGTAAACAGAGACATTGCTCCTTTAAAAAAGGCAGATGATGCCTATGAGCTTGATACAACTGGTTTGTCAATTGATGATGTGGTAAGAAGAATAAAAGAGTTAATTGATAAGGTGTATTAATATGAAAATTTTAGTTGCAGAGCATGCTGGGTTTTGTTTTGGTGTTGAAAGAGCTGTGGGGATTGTGGAGGATACAGCAAATAAAAAGAGTAATGTTATCACACTCGGGCCAATCATACATAACCCTCAACTTGTTAATAAATTGAAAGAGAAAGGGGTGCTCCCTTTAGAAAATATAGATGAAGTGAAAGATGTTCATACTGTGATTATTCGTTCTCATGGTATTACAAAGGATAATTATGAGTTGTTGAAAAATAAAGGGGTTGAAATAATCGATGCTACCTGCCCCTTTGTAATCAAAGCTCACAACTCAGCTATGAAGTTATCTAAGGAAGGTTACAGTGTAATAGTTTTTGGCGATAAGAATCATCCTGAGGTAAAAGGGATTGTTAGTTATGTGGAAGGGGAATATTTTCTTGTTTCCAATAGTGAAGAAGCTAAGAACTTGCCATTTAGAAAAAAGTATGGCTTAGTGGCTCAAACCACGCAGAATAGTCAAAGTTTTGAAGAAGTTGTTAGTGTTGTTCAAGATAAATGTGATGAATTAAAAGTGATAAACACCATTTGTAATGCCACAACTCATAGACAGGAAGCTGCCAAAGAGGTTGCAAAACAGGTTGATATGATGATTGTTATAGGTGGCAAAAATAGCGGAAATACAAGAAGATTGTTTGAAATCTGTTCAGAACTTTGTAAAAATACTGTTCATATTGAGACAAAAGATGAATTATCAGAAAAAATGTTTGAAAATATTGAAAAAGTTGGTATAACAGCAGGAGCAAGCACTCCTGACTATCTTATAAAAGATGTTATAAACTATTTAGAAGAGGTTAAAAATGAGCGAGAACGAAAAGAAAATAGGTGAGACTGAGATTGAAGATTTTGAAACTTTATTAGAGCAATCATTGGCTACTCCACAAAAAGGGGCTATTGTAAAGGGGCAGGTTGTCCAGATTACAGATAGCCATGTGTTAATAAATTTTGGTTATAAATCTGAAGGTTTTGCAAATAAAGAGGATTTTTTAGAAGATGGAGAGCTGACTGTTAAGGTTGGCGATGAAGTAGAGGTTATGGTTGTTGGTATCACTGGAGGTGGTGCAAGGATCTGGCTTTCGAAAAGAGTCCTTGATCAGAAGAAAGACTGGAGCGATGTTTTAGAAGCTCATGAAAAAGGTAAATATATCCCTGTAAAGATTTTAGAGAAGGTGGAAAAAGGGTTTAAAGTTGTTTTCAAAACGGTAGAAGGGTTTATCCCTGATGGGCACATGGAATATATGCATAAACAAAGGGATGATGAATACTACATCGGCAAGGTATTCAATGTAAAAATTTTAAGAATTAACAAAAGAGATAAATCCTTTTTAGCTTCAAGAAAAATTTATATGCAAGAGGTTGCAGAGGAGGAGAAAAAACATTTCTTTGAAACTGCAAAAGTAGGTGACCTTGTAAAGGGTAGGGTGAAAAGTATTAAAAATTACGGTGTGTTTGTGGATCTTGGCCCAGTTGATGCATTTTTAAAGAGGGAAAATATAAGCTGGGGTAGAGTAAGACATCCAAATCAGTTTTTAGAAATAGATGATAAAGTAGAAGGGGTTATTATTAACCTTGATCCAGAAAATCAAAAGGTTGAGATCAGTATTAAGGATAAAACAGAAGATCCTTGGCTTAGTGTAGATAAGAAGTATAAAAAAGGTGAAAAAGCTTCTGGCCAGATTGTAGCTAGAGTTAGAAGAGGTTATATTTTGGAAATGGAACCAGGTATAGATGGATTTTTACCTGATGAAGAGTTGTCCTGGCTTAAGAAATCTAATGTTAAACTTAATGTAAAAGATGTTGTAGAAGGGCAAGTACTTGATATAGATCAGAAAAATAAAAAAGTGGTTATTTCTTTAAAATTGCTTACCGATAATCCTTGGAATACTCTAAAGGAGAAACATCCAGAAGGCTCTGCCATCAAAGGGAAAATAAAAAATATCACAGATTTTGGGCTTTTTGTAGATTTTGGATCTTTTATAGATGGGTTAATTAGAAAAGAGGATATTTCTTGGACTGAGGAGATTGAAGATTTAAATGAAAGATTTAAAGTAGGTGATGAGGTTGAAGCGAAGATATTAAAAATAGATGAGAAAAGGGAAAGAGTATCTCTTGGGATAAAACAGTTAGAGAAAAACCCTTGGAAAGAGATAGATAAGATTTTACCAAAAGGTAAGGTTGTTGAAGCCCCTGTAACATTTGTGGGCAAAGATTATGTGGAAGTTGAGTTGCCTAGAGGGATAAAAGGGGTTATTGAAGCAAGAGAGCTTGATGAAAATAGAGTATTGCCAGAGGATGTGGCAAAAGTTGGTGATACTTTAAAAGCAGTTGTTATTGGGCATAATGCAAAAGAAAAAAAGGTTTATTTATCAAGGAAGAAATATTTATTGGACTCTGAAAAGAGGGAAGTAAAAGAGTTTTTAAAACAGCTAGAAACTAAAGAAACTTCAGGCTTTAGCTTGGGGAATGTGTTAAAAGATAAGCTTAAAGATATTAAAGAATAGAATAAAAAAGCTCCCCTCTTTTTATAAATTGAGGCAACAATGATTTATTATCTTATTTTTCTTGTTTGTGCCGCGGTTATCGTTGTAAGCGGAATTAAGCTTTCTAAATACGGTGATGTGATTGCCGAAAAAACATCTTTAGGGCATAGTTTAGTTGGTATTTTACTCATCTCTGTTGTTACAAGTTTACCTGAGTTGATTTCTTCAATCGGTTCTGTCACAGTTGTAGATTCACCATCTTTGGCATTTGGAAATGTATTTGGCTCTAATATGTTTAATATTTTTATCATTTTTTTGATGGACTTATTATTTAAAGATGATTCTATTTTTATAGATGTTAGTCTTGCAAATGTAATTACAGGGATTTATGCAGTTTTGCTTACATTTATTGCTATGGCTGGTTTTGTATTTAAATCACCTCAGATATTTTGGGTTTCTTCTGTAAGTGTTATAATTTTCATTGTTTATGTAGGATCTGTTTACAGTGCTTATAGAAGCTCATCACTGGATGTTGATGTGGATAGCAAAGAGGATGAAATATCTGAAATTCCCCTTAGCAGAGCTGTTTTACTTTTTTTACTTTTTGCAGTTTTGATCATTGTGGCAGGTTTGTTACTCAGTAAATCAGCTGATGAGATAGCAATTAGAACTGGGCTTGGTCAAAGCTTTGTTGGCATGTTTTTGCTGGCAGCTGTTACTTCCTTACCTGAGGTTTCTGCAGCTGTTGGAGCTTTAAGAGTTGGCTCTAGCAATATGGCTATCGGTAATCTTTTTGGCTCCTGTGTGTTTAATGTGGCTGTTATCTTTTTTGTAGATATTTTTTATGCAAAGGGGAGTGTCTTTAACAATGTTGAATTGATTCACTTAAAATCTGCTCTTTTTTCTGGTATAATGATTTTAATTGCTATGATAGCTGTAAAGCAGGATAAATTATCTAAATTTAGGTTTGGGAGGATAAGTATTTATTCTTTTTATATCGCATTGTTTTATGTATTTTATCTCTATTATATGTATAAATTTAGGGTTGGGGTATGAAGACTTTTAAAAAGGTTATGAAATTTTTGCTTTCATTGATAGTAATAGTAATATTTATCTATTTTGTAGTGTATTTATTCTCTGGAAAAAATGAAATTGTTTTGAATAAGCCGCATATAAAAGTGATCAAATTAGAAGGGATTATCGTAGATTCTGAAAAGATTGTCAGAGAGTTAAGAAAAGCTGAGGAAAATGACTTTGTAAAAGGGGTAATTATTAGGATTAATTCACCAGGAGGAGCAGTAGCTCCAAGCCAGGAAATTTATAAGGCTATTAGAAAGGTCAAAAAGCCTGTTTATGCAGCAATTAGCACACTTGGAGCTTCTGGTGGGTATTATGTGGCTGCTGCATGTGATAAAATTTATGTACTGGGTGGTAGTATCACTGGTAGCATAGGTGTTATTATGAGATTTTCAAATTTTAAAGAGCTTTATGATAAGATAGGGGTAAAGTTTGAGAGTATAAAAAGTGGTAAATTTAAAGATATTGGGTCATCAAGTAGAGAGATGTCAAAAGAAGAAAGGGAGCTTTTACAAAAAGCTATAGATAATGTTTATAAACAGTTTGTTAATGATATTTTAAAAACAAGACATATTTCAAAAGATATCATTAAAAAATATGCTGATGGAAGAATTTTAACTGGTGAGCAGGCTTTAAAACTTGGTTTTGTAGATAAAATTGGGACATATTATGATGCTTTTGAAGACATGAAAAAAGATTTTCATTTGGGTGAAGATGTTGTTTTGTATGAGGTAAAGGATAAGAATAGTTTACTCAAAGAGCTATTGGAAGGGGTCTCAAAAGTTAGGTTACTATTTAATAATTCAGCAATATTTTATTATTTATACGAATAGATAGATGTTTGCTAAAGTTACCACTGCGCATTTAGAAGGGATTGAGCCTGTTTTAGTTGAGGTGGAAGCAAATATTTCAAGTATGGGTTTGCCATCATTTTCTGTGGTGGGTTTAGCCGAGACGAGTATCAAAGAGAGTAAAGAAAGAGTCAAATCTGCATTAAAAAATTTTGGATTTAATATCTTTGCAAAACCTATCATTATAAATCTTGCTCCTGCTGATTTCAAAAAAGAGGGGACTCATTATGATTTGCCTATAGCTGTTGTTTTATTGCTTGCTGCAGGATATTTAAACGCTAATGTTGATGATACCTTTTTTATTGGTGAACTTTCCCTGGATGGAAAACTAAGAGGTGTAAGAGGGGTTTTGCCGTTTACTATTTTTGCAAAAGAGATGGGTTTTAAAAGGGTAATATTGCCTGAAGAAAACATAAACGAGGCAGGCATCATTGATGGAATAGATATTTTTGGATTTCAAAGTTTAGATGATGTGATTGGTTATATAAATGGTGAGGTTAAAAAAGAACCGGTCAAAATGGATATAAATGAACTTTTATCTGATGAAGAGGAGCATTTGGATTTTAGTGATGTAAAAGGGCAGTTTGCTGTAAAAAGGGCTGCAGAAATTGCTGCAAGTGGTATGCACAATTTTATTATGATTGGTTCTCCTGGAAGTGGAAAATCAATGATTGCAAAGAGAATCCCAACAATTATGCCCTCAATGACTATTGATGAGATTATAGAAACTACAAAAATACACTCAGTAGCTGGTAGGCTTTTAAAAAAGAATGGGATTGTAAATAAAAGGCCTTTTATTGCGCCACATCATACGGCAAGTGATGTTTCAATTATAGGTGGTGGTAGAGATGCAAAACCTGGCGCAGTGAGCCTTGCTCACAATGGGATACTTTTTTGCGATGAGGTGTTAGAGTTTAAAAAGAGTGTGCTTGAGGTTTTGAGACAGCCGTTAGAAGATAGGGTGGTGACAGTTAGCAGAGCAAATAGGACTGTGGTTTATCCAGCAAATTTTATGTTTGTTGCTGCATGTAATCCTTGCCCTTGTGGGTATTTGGGTGATAGTAAAAGGGAGTGTGTATGTACTCAAGCACAAATTCAAAGATATAGAGCAAAGCTATCAGGTCCTCTTATGGATAGGATAGATATACAGGTGCAGGTATCATCAATTGATATAAAGGATTTATCAAAATTGCAGCCTGGTGAATCATCAGCAAGTATAAGGGAGCGTGTAGAGGCAGCAAGAAAGATTCAGCAGGAAAGGTTTAAAGAAGAGGGGATATTGTATAATTCTCAAATGAGTGAGAAATTGATAAGGAAATATTGTAAGCTTGATAGTGAAAGTATAAAATTGATGGAGCAAGCAGTAACAAAGATGGGGTTATCAGCAAGAGCCTATTCAAAGATATTGAAAGTAGCAAGAACGATTGCTGATTTAGAAAATAGCGAAAATATCAGTTCAAAACACCTCTTAGAAGCCATCCAATACCGCATCCTCGATAAAGAGTATTTTTAAATATAATTAATAATATTATGCTTTCAACATAAGTATATATTTATATACACTTAATAATATAACAGTGTTTAATCGAAGCATATAGGATAGGCGTTTATTCTCTGTAAAAAAGTATGGATATTAATAAAATATGCTGATGTAAATTTTTTGTAAATTTTGTAAATTTGTTTGACATGAAGCTTTACGTAAATATACTGGTGTTATAAAATAAACAATTGGAGGGTAGTGTGAATATTAATATCTATGATTGGGATCCTGAAAATCCTGATTATTTTAGTAGAAAAGGGAGAAAAATTGCACTGAGAAATTTATGGATTTCAATCCCAGCATTGTTGTTAGCATTTGCAGTATGGATTATGTGGAGTGTGATAATAACAAAAATGAAACAGTTTGGCTATAATTTTGGGATGATTACTTCTGATATGACACCTGAGCAAGTTAGTGAGAAACTAAAAGAAATTAATATGTTGTATTACACACTTCCTGCTATTGCAGGGTTAACAGGTGCTACATTGCGAATACCAAATTCATTTTTAATATCTATTGCTGGTGGTAGAAATGTTATATTTGTAACAACCTTCCTTTTGTTATTGCCTGCTATTGGTACTGGTTTAGCTTTAAGAGACGTTAATACTCCGTATATTGTTTTTGCAATATTAGCAGCTTTATCAGGTATAGGGGGAGGAAATTTTGCTTCATCTATGAGCAATATAAGCTATTTTTTCCCTAAAAAAACTCAGGGTACATATTTGGGGATGAATGCTGGTATTGGAAATTTGGGCGTAGGAGTAATGCAAAAAGTTATTCCTATAGCTGTAGGTGTTTATTTGTTTAGTGCTATAGACAAAAATGGTAATATAGTCACAAATGTACCATTAGCTGGTGTACAGAATGCAGGTTGGGTTTGGGTAATTCCTCTCATATTAGTTTCAATCGCTGCATTCTTTGGAATGAATAATTTGCAATCTGCTACTCCTAAAATTCCTACCCAGTTAGTTGGTATGATTAAAACGTTATATCTAATATGTTTAGGTTTTATAGCTGCTGGAATAGGTGCATACATGCTAATTAGTTTGAAGATAAATATGTGGATTGTACTGCCTTTTGTTATTATTTTTACTCTATTACTTATGAGATATATGACACCAAAACAAATTAAAGAAAATTTAAGACAACAGTTTGTTATATTTAAGAACAAACATAATTGGGTTATGACAATAATTTATACGATGACTTTTGGTTCATTTATTGGTTTTTCGGCAGCCTTTCCAAAACTATGTCAAGATGTTTTTGTTTATTCAAATCCTTCTGATCCCACTTTTGTTAATCCAAATGCACCAGATTTTTTATTTTGGGTATTTTTAGGACCAGTTTTAGGCGCATTAATTAGACCAGTTGGAGGATGGTTATCTGACAAAGTAAACAGTGGAGCAAAAGTAACAACAATTAGCATTATATTGCAAATAATTGCTACATTTGCAGTAGCTTACTTTATAAAATTAGCAAAAGGAAGTCCGACTCCAGAAAGATATTGGTGGCCATTTTTTATTATGTTTATGATTCTTTTTATTACCACTGGTATTGGGAATGGTTCTACTTTTAGAAGTATTCCTCATATATTTGATAAGGCATTGGCTGGACCAGTATTAGGTTGGACATCTGCGGTTGCAGCATATGGAGCTTTTATAATCCCAGGTATTTTTGGCCAACAAATTAAGGCAGGAACTCCTGAAAAGGCATTATATGGATTAGCTGTGTATTATATCATATGCCTATTTTTGAACTGGTGGTATTACCAAGGGCCAAAAGCTGAAATAAAAAATCCATAAATAAGGGGGAAAGATGAAATACCTTTATGTGTTAATAATAATTTTTTTTAGTACTAGTCTCTTTGCTTATAATAATACTTTTACTAAACCTTTTAAGAATGGGAGTCCAGCATGTACAAGTTGTCACTCAATTAAGGCAGCAGGCTTTTCCGGTAAAACATGGGGACCTGATCTAAGCACGTTATACATAGATTTTGACTCGGATGCTGATTCTATTAAATCTTTTATAAAAGATAGTGGGATACCTCCTATGGATGCTGTTTATAAAGGTAGAAATCTTTCAGATGAAGAACTGAATAACCTTATTAAAGCTTTTGCTTCATTAGGAAGTAAAAATGTAGAAAGTAATAATTTATTTTTTACTTTGTTTGTTATTTTCTTTGTAGGCATTTTTGTAGCTATAAAAATATTTTTTAGGAAAAATGAGATTTTGGAGGCAAACAAATGAGCATAAAAATAACAAAAAATTCATGGTTTGAGATATTAAAATCAAGTGAAGAGAGGAAATGGGAAGAATTATATAGGAGCAGATGGGAGCATGATAAAGTTGTAAGAAGCACTCATGGTGTTAATTGTACAGGAAGTTGCAGTTGGAATGTTTTTGTTAAAGATGGACTCGTAGTTGGTGAAGTTCAAGCAACTGATTATCCTGCAATTGGAGGAGACATTCCTATGACTGAACCACGAGGTTGTGCACGAGGCGCTTCCTTTTCATGGTACTTATATAGCCCTATAAGAGTAAAATATCCATATATTAGAGGAAAGCTTCTTGATTTATGGCTTGATGCAAAAAAGAAATATGATGATCCAGTTGATGCATGGGCAAGTATTGTAGAAGATACTGAAAAGAGAAACAGTTATATGGTTAAACGAGGTAAAGGTGGGTTTAGAAGAATTGATTATGAATCAGCATTGGAACTAATTGCCGCATCAAATATTTATACCATTAAGAAGTATGGACCTGATAGAATTATTGGTTTTTCACCGATTCCTGCTATGTCCCAAATAAGTTATGCAGCTGGTTCAAGGTATTTGAATTTAATTGGTGGTGTAGTGATGAGTTTTTATGATTGGTATTGTGACTTACCTCTTGCATCACCACAAGTATGGGGTGAGCAAACAGATGTGTGTGAGAGTGCAGACTGGTTTAATTCATCATATACAGTTTTGATGGGGTCAAATGTTAATGTAACAAGAACACCAGATGCTCATTATTTATACGAATCTAAAATGAAAGGTGGCAAAATTGTGGTGATGTCACCAGATTACAGTTCAGTAACTAAGGGAGCTGATTTATGGATTAAAATAAATAAAGGTCAAGATGGTGCTTTTTGGTTGGCAGTAAACCATGTGATACTTAATGAGTTTTATAATAAAAGTATTACTGGTTATTTTGATGATTATGTTAGAAAATATACGGATCTTCCTTTTTTGGTTTATTTAGATGAAAACAATGATAGCTATGAAATGGGTAGAATGGTAAGAGCTTCAGATTTTGAGAATACAGAGAGAGAAGAGAATGCAGAATGGAAATATGCTGTAATAGATCTTGAAAGTAAAAATGTAGTTTTTCCATATGGATCAATTGGTTTTAGATGGGCACAAGATGAAAAAAACAAATTTAAATGGAGATTGATAAATAAATGTGGGATTAGTGATAAAGAGATTGTACCTACTTTGAGTATACTTGAAGTTTCAGACAGAACAATTGGTGTGAAATTTTATGAATATCATAATGATAAAGTTGTTGAAAATGTTAGAAATATACCTGTGTTTGAAATTGAAACTAAGGAAGGTAAAAAATTTGTCACAACGGTGTTTGATTTGCTTAACGGTATGTTGGGTGTTGATAGAGGTTTAGGAGGAGATTATCCGTCTTCATATTATGATGATAAAATTTATACTCCTAAGTGGCAGGAAAAGTATACTGGTGTAAATGCTGATACAGTTATAAAAGTCGCAAGGGAATTTGCTGAAAATGCAGCGAAAACTTGTGGTAAATCAATGATTATAATTGGAGCTGGGATAAATCACTGGTATCACCAAGACTTAATGTATAGATCAGCGATAATGGCTTTACTTTTAACTGGTTCTGTAGGAGTAAATGGAGGAGGTTTAGCTCATTATGTAGGACAAGAAAAAGTAGCTATGTTATCTTCTTGGGCAACAATCGCCATGGCTGGTGATTGGTTGAAGCCTCCAAGATTACAAAATACGCCATCTTTTTGGTATATTCACTCAGACCAATGGAGGTATGAAGATAAAGTTTTTGACTATTTTAAAGTTAATGATGAAAACAAATTTAAAGAAAAGCATACAGCTGATTTCATAGCTAAAGCTGTAAGGTTAGGATGGTTGCCATTTTATCCTAGTTTTAGTGAAAATCCATTGAACCTTGCAAAGTTGAACAACCCTCAGGCAAATGTGGTAAATAAATTGAAAAAAGGTGAGTTAAAATTCTCTGTTGAAGAGCCTGATAATCCAGTAAATTTCCCGAGAGTTTGGTTTATCTGGAGGGCAAATGCTATTGCTAGTAGTGCAAAAGGGCACGAATATTTTATGAGACATGTTTTAGGAACATCGGATAATTTGACAGCTGAGGAAAAAGCAGTTTCATTAAAGGATGTAAATAATCAAATAGAAGCACCTAAAGGAAAAATTGATCTTATTGTGGATATTAATTTTAGAATGGATACATCTGCGCTTTATTCTGATATAATTTTACCGGCTGCCACATGGTATGAAAAAGATGATCTTAATACGACAGATATGCATTCTTTTGTCCATCCATTGAGAAAAGTAGTTGCTCCATTATGGGAATCAAAGAGTGACTGGAATATTTTTAAAGATCTTGCTAAGAAATTTTCTGCACTTGCAGAAAAACATTTTCCAAAATCAGTAAAAGATTTAGTAGTAGCAACACTTTTGCATGATACTCCAGAAGAAATAATGCAGCGAGATGTCAAAGACTGGAAATATGGAGAGACAGAGCCAATTCCTGGAAAAACAATACCTAAATTGGCAGTTATCGAGAGAGACTATAAAAAAATATATCACAAGTTTATTTCTTTGGGACCAAATGCTGCAAAATCTATTGGTGCTCATGGTGTTAGCTGGGATTCATCCGAGGAGTATGAAGAATTAAAAATAAAAAATGGTGCAATCAGATTAGCTGATGAAGAATTTCCTAGCTTAGAAGAACCTATTAATGTTGCAAATGCAATACTACATCTTGCTCCAGAAACAAATGGTAAAGTGGCAGTTAAAGGTTTTAAATCTTTATCGAAGTTTACAGGCATTAATTTTGATACTTTGGTAAAAGGGAATGAGAAGGTAAAAATGGATTTTGATGATATAACGATACAACCCCGAAGACTTAATACATCCCCTATTTGGAGTGGTATTATTGATGAAGGAAGACCATATGCTCCATATACAATTAACACAGAGTTTGGTCTGCCCTGGAGAACTTTGACGGGAAGGCAGCATTTTTATCTGGATCATGAGTTTTATAAATATGCTGGAGAGATGCTTCCTGTATATAAACCTAACTTACCAGAAAATGTTTTAAATGAGCTCATTAAAACTCAGGATGGCCTTGTTTTAAATTATCATACACCTCATGGGAAATGGCATATCCATAGTACTTATTATGACAATTTAAGGATGCTTAGTTTGTCAAGAGGTGGACAGGTAATCTGGTTAAATAATGTTGATGCGGAAAAATATGGTATAAAGGACAATGATTGGGTAGAGGTTTATAATAAAAATGGAGTTGTTATCTGCAAGACAGTAGTCTCATCCAGGATGCCATCTGGAGTTTGTTATATATATCATGCAACGGAACGAACTATTAATGTGCCAATATCAGAAAAAACAAACAATAGAGGGGGTAATCATAATAGTCTGACAAGAGTTAGGTTAAAACCTCTGGCTATGGTAGGTGGTTGTGGACAGTTTAGCTATTACTTCAATTATTGGGGACCAGTGGGGGTCAATAGGGACACTTATGTAGTGGTTAAAAAATTAAATAAAGTGAGGTTCTAAGATGGATGTTAGAGCTCAGTTTTCAATGATTTTAAATTTGGAAAAATGTATAGGATGTCATACATGTAGTGTCACATGTAAGAACATGTGGACAAACAGAAAAGGTGCAGAATACATGTGGTGGAACAATGTGGAGACAAAACCAGGAACTGGATATCCAAAGAGATGGGAAGATCAGGAAAAGTACAAAGGTGGTTGGATAAAAACAGATAATGGGCTGAGTCTAAAAATTGGGGGAAAACTTAAACTTTTGTCTAAGATATTTTACAATCCTGATCAGCCAACAGTAAGAAATTACTATGAACCTTGGTCATATGAATATGAGCATCTTTTTAATGCAGCAGATGGTGATTATCAACCTACTGCAAGAGCGATATCTGAGATTACGGGGGATTATATTGAAGTTAAAAGTGGTCCAAACTGGGATGATGATTTAAGTGGTTCTGATGAATATGCTTTAAATGATCCTAATCTATCTGATGAAGAAAAAAAACTAATAAAAGAATTATCAACTGTATTTATGTTTTATTTACCTAGATTGTGTAATCACTGCTTGAATCCGGCATGTGTTGCTTCATGTCCATCTGGAGCTATATACAAAAGGGGGGAAGATGGTATTGTATTAGTTAATCAAGAAAAATGTAAATCTTGGAGATATTGTATATCAGCATGTCCTTACAAAAAGGTATATTTTAATTGGAATAATGTAAAATCTGAAAAGTGTATTTTTTGTTATCCTAGGATTGAAAATGGTGAGGCTACTATATGTTCACAATCCTGTGTTGGTAAAATCAGAAGTCTTGGGGTAATATTATATGATGTAGATAAATTGACAGCTATATTGACTGAAAATGATACAAATCTTGTTGATTACATTAGAGAATGTATTCTTGATCCAAAAGATGAAGATGTTATTAGGGCTGCAAAAGAATCTGGTATTAGTGAAGAGTGGATAACAGCTGCAAAATCTTCTCCAGCATATTCTTATGTAAAAGAACTTGGAATAGCTTTGCCCCTGCATCCAGAATTTAGAACTTTTCCGTCGGTTTTTTATGTTCCTCCTTTATCCCCGATTTTGCCTACAATAGATACTGAAGATTATATTCCTGAAGTAGATAAACTAAGGATTCCAATTAAATATTTGTCTAAAATCTTTTCAGCGGGAAATGAGAAAATAATTAAAGATGTGATTGAAAAACTAATTGTTGTTAGGAAATATATGAGAGCAAAAATGTTGGGAGATAAAGAGAAATTAGCAGAGATTTTGAAAAATTCAAAACTTGAAGAAGATTTAATATTAAAGGCTTACAAACTGTTTACCCAGGCAACAATTCATGAAAGATATAATATACCTCAGACAGCTAAAGGGAGCAATAAAGACTCTTATGAACAACAAGGAACAATAGGTTTTGGATTAAGAGGCAAAAAAGGGTTTAGAAAATGATAAAAAAATTAACTGTTTATAGTAAATTACTTGAGTATCCCTTAGATTATAAAGAATTTATGTGTAGTTGTAATTTGATAGGTGATTTAAAATTAGATTTTTCTAAAATTAAATTATCAGAATTACAAGAAGAGTATGTGTCCATTTTCGATTTTAATGAGAAATCAACACTTTATATTTCAAAACATATTTCTAAGAATGATGATGAAAGGAAAATGTTCTTGTTAGCAATGAATGAGTTTTTAAAGTTGTATGGCGGTAAACCAAATATAAAACATTCACCAGATTATTTGCCTACGATTTTGTCAGCTTTGTATATTGCAATAAATAAAAAAGAATATCCAGAAAAATTAAGTTACTTAACAGCGATGATTGAAAGATCTGTTTGTGACATTTTGAATTCATTTAATGAGAGAAGCAGTGTCTATTACAAGATAGTGGAATCTTTAAAATATTATTTAAACGATATTCAAAAAATTTTGGAGGTAAAATATGCTTGATATTTTAGTTTATATAATAATACCTTATTTATCTATAGCGTTTTTTATTGTTGGGTTAGTATTTAATCTCAGTTATGGGAAATTGCGAAATTCAGCTCCTGCAACAGGATTTTTTGAGAAAAACAAATTAAATACTGGTTCACCTCTTTGGCATTATGGTATTATTATAGTTTTAATAGGACATTTATCCGGTCTTTTATTACCAGGGCTTTTTAAATTATTATTTACTAATTACTCTGTCTTGCTTCTTTTTGAGGCTTTAGCTGTATCTTCAGGCTTAATAGCATTCATAGGGATTTTAGTTTTGCTAATAAGAAAATTTGCAGTAAAAAGTGTAAATAAACACTCACTGTTTACAGATTATATTTTTATGATTTTATTGTTCATTCAGGTAGTATTAGGGCTTATTATTGCAATTAATTATAAATGGGGAATTGCTTGGTATGTATCGAATATAACTAAATATTTATGGAGTATTTTAATTTTAAGCCCACAAGTTAAATACGTTGAGGGGTTTCCAATTTTGGTTACTTTTCATTTTTTAATTGCATTTATACTTTTTGCAATATTGCCATTTACTAGGCTTATTCACGTAGTATTTGTTCCTATTGGATATTTTTTTAGAAAACCACAAAGAATAATATACAATTAATTGTAGGAGCAGTATATGTCTAAAAAAGATCTAATTATAAAATACGGACTAAAAGGAACGCCAAATTCAGGATTAATAATGGCGACCTTTGGCTTTTTTGTGGGATTTGCTGCAGTTTCTTTATATGGTCCTGTTGCTAAAAATTTTAACAATGTAATGCATATGTCTGGAGTATTATTAGGTCTGTTGGTGGCAGCACCAAATTTAACGGGGTCTTTATTAAGAATTCCTTTTGGGGCTTGGGTTGATAGAGTTGGTGGTAAAAAGCCAATGCTTACTCTTCTATTTTTATCAGTAATTGGTATGGCAGGTTTGACTCTTGTTTTATATTTTTATTATCCCGAGAAGATTAGTATAAAAATGTATCCTATTATCTTTATTTTTGGATTACTAAGTGGTTGTGGAATTGCAACATTCTCTGTAGGAATCCCTCAAACATCATATTGGTTCCCTCAGAAAAAACAGGGATTTGCTCTAGGAACTTATGCAGGTTTAGGTAACACAGCACCTGGTATTTTCGGAATTATCTTACCCGTAATTCTTGGTGCTATTGGTTTAACTGGGGCATACGCTTCCTGGTTCTTATTTTTATTAACGGGCACAATAATTTATTTATTCTTTGCAAATGATGCATATTATTTTCAATTAATTCAAAAAGGGGTATCCCGTGAAGAAGCGATTAAAATTTCCAAAGAGTTAGGGCAAGAACTTTTTCCATCTGGAAAAGTAATAGAATCATTAAAGATATCAGCTAAAGTACCAAAAACATGGGGACTTGTAGTTTTGTATTTTATTTCTTTTGGAGGATTTTTAGCACTTACTGCATGGTTTCCTACATATTGGATAGAGTTACATAATGTTGGTATAAGACAAGCTGGTTTATTAATGGCTTTTGGTTTTTCTTTGTTAGCATCCTTTATCAGGGTATATGGTGGTTTTTTAAGTGATAAAATAGGAGGAGAAAAAACTGCTATTATTAGTTATTCTATAGTATTTATAGGTGCTTTTATTCTTGTTTTTACTAATCAGTTTATAATAGCTTTAATAGGTGAAATAACAATAAGTATTGGTATGGGGATAGCAAATGCTGCGGTTTTTAAACTTGTTCCAAAATATGTGCCTAATGCTCCTGGTGGTGCCAGTGGTTGGGTTGGTGGCTTAGGAGCTTTTGGTGGGTTTGTAGTACCTCCTTTGCTTGGTATTTTCGTGGATTTATTTGGTAAAATTGGCTATGCAAAAGGCTTTATTGTTTATATGCTATTAGCAGTTATTGGTATTGTTATATCAGTACTATTAAAAAAATCTAGTCAAGGAGTTTAATATGGACGAAAAAACAATTATTAAATTTGTTGAAAATGCTGCGGATGCAATTTTAGCAATTGATAAAGAAGGTATAATTCGTTTTTGGAATTCTGGTGCTTCAGATTTATTTAGATTTAGTAAAGAGGAAGCCATAAACAGTAGTCTAGACATCATAATTCCAGAAAAATTGAGGCAAAGACATTGGGAAGCTTTTTTTAATTTTGTTAAAACAGGCAGAGGCAAATACAGTAATGAGCATTTGCTATCAGTCCCTGCTATAACAAAAAACAATAAAAAAATATTTGTGGATTTCAAGTTAACAACTTTAACTGATAATAAAGGGAATATTGAATATTGTTTTGCTATTATGAGAAAAAAAGAAAAAAATAAAGATCTCTAGGTTAGGATTCGTTGATAAAGTGGTTATGTTCGGCCACAATGGGATACTTTTTTGCGATGAGGTGTTAGAGTTTAAAAAGAGTGTGCTTGAGGTTTTGAGACAGCCGTTAGAAGATAGGGTGGTGACAGTCAGCAGGGCAAATAGGACGGTAGTTTATCCAGCAAATTTTATGTTTGTAGCAGCTTGTAATCCTTGCCCTTGTGGGTATTTGGGTGATAGTAAAAGGGAGTGTGTCTGCACTCAAGCTCAAATTCAAAGATACAGGGCAAAGTTATCAGGGCCTCTTATGGATAGGATAGATATACAGGTGCAGGTAACATAATCGATATAAAGAATTTTTCAAATTTAATATTCTCTAGAGAGTATTTAAAACTTAAATAATTATTTTATAGTAAATTAATAAATTTATATTTGTTATAAATTTTATGCTTTTTTACATATAAAATAACTTGAAAAATGAGAAACATCGAATAAAATAAATTATTTTCAATAATAAACTAGAGAAAGGAGATGTCATGTTTTCTTTTAAAAAGCTAAGCCTTTTTATAATAATGTTTTTATCTATTATATTCTTATACGGTTGTTTTGATGATAACGGAGATAACAATGCAGTAACAACATCTGGTAGTTTCTTACCTTATGAAGGTAGTATAAATCTTGTTGATGCTGAAGATCCAACGTTGAGAAAAACAGTTGTAGATGGTCAAATTGACGATTATTTACCTGTTTTTAAAATTAAAAACTACAATACAGATACTGGTATTTATACAGGGCTTCATTATGATTCAATCTTTTATATTTATAATGGTATTGTTTATAAACTTAATTTGCATAATAATGGGGAATCTTTCCCATCTCCAGTAGCTGTAGGAGATATAACAAATGCAAATGGAATAGCGTATTTACCAGATTTTAAAAATGATATAACATATCTGTTAGTATACACTGATAATGATAAAAGTTATTTATTAAAATACAACAATGGTCAGGTCATTAATAAAATAGAATTTAATTATAATATTTTTAATAGCGATGTTTTGTATTCATCAGATGGTACTTTGACAAAATTTCTAATAGGTGATAATAATACTATAAAGATATGTGATACAGATTTACAAAACTGTACAATTGCTTTTACAGGGTCTGATGAGTTTGATTTGTTAGGGTATAAAACTATAGAAACAAAATACTATTCAATAAATAATTATATTTTTAAATATAATAAAGATAACAATAGCCTTGACAACACATCTATTGCAGTTCCTGCCGGATTTGTAGATTCTTATACTGATAATAACAGTTTATATTTTCTTAATATACAAGATAATAATTACAACCTCCCAGCACATTTCATTATTTCAAAATATTATTTTGATAATAATTCGATGTCCAATATTTTCAATGATAACTTTACGGATAACTGTTCCTTAGTAGATGCTGATTTAATTGGTGGGACAGATAATTATATAATTTTAACTGTAGAATATGCAAATCCTTCATGTACAAATCATTTTTATTCAGAAATTTGGGCAATGAAAAAGGACGGAAGTTCACATTTGGTTATTTATCAACCCCCAGAAGGTTATAAATTAGAGTCATTTGGGAGTGATACATTTATTCTTGATAAAAATAAACTTTATTTCAACAAAGTTTCTGATAATGGTACAAAAGTAGAAGCGTGTTATTGGGAAGACAATGACAATAATACACATTGTTACGATAGCCAGAATAATAGTTACTGGATGTTAGCTACTCTCTCATCAACCAATACCGTTGATATTTACAATTTTCAATTACCAGTGGATAAATTGTTGTTAGTAGAAAATCCAACAATAGTAAAAAATAATGATATAAATAAGGAGTTATATTTGTATGGAGGAGATTTAAGAGTTATTACTAAAGAAAGCATTGTCAATAATTTTTCTAAAGATGACACAATATACTTAGGGACATTACCAGATGATGGTTATCGATATCTCTATATTGATCAAAATTTTAATTTTAGTGATTCAATTTTATTTGATATGGAGTTTGATGATGATAATTCTGATGTGTTTTATGTAAATCTAAACAACAGTAATAGCTTATATAGGGTAACAGAAACACCAGATAAAGATGAAGTGGTTATAGATAGTTTATTTTAATCCATTATGACAGGGTGTTTTCACCCTGTCATAATATATGAAGACAGGATATTATGAGGATATTGCACAATAATAATTGCAAAAGCTCCTCAGGTTGCTTCGCTGATGCTCGCAATGACAACATTTTTAGGTTATTGCGAGGCAACAAAAGTTGCCAAAGTAATCTCAAAACTACTGTGATATCAAGATATTGACCCATTGTGCTACAGCCTCGATTTGGTGTTAGTCGAGGGAAACGATAAATGCTCCTGGGAATCTATACTTTATATCGTTTAGTCCTTTTTGTGCTTTTTCTAAAGAGTTAAAACCAGTTATTTGGACTCTATAAAAAGTATTTCCGTGGATATAGGCTTTTTCTATTCTTGAATTTCTAAACTGTTTTGAAAGTTTATAGGCATTGTTATAAACTTTAAATGATCCTATCTGGATTGCAAAGTTACCTTTATCAAGATTATATCTTTCTCCTTTTACCTGATAAAAGTCAGGGCTTTCTGATAGTAAAGTAATTTTTACTTTTGCAGTCCCTTTTTCTACAATTCCTATTTTTTTTGCAGCAGCATAAGAAAGGTCGATTATTCTTCCACTAATAAATGGGCCTCTATCATTTATTCTAACATCTACTTCTTTACCATTTTCTAGATTTTTGACATGCACATAGCTTCCTAAAGGGAGTAGTTTATGAGCAGCTGTTAAATCATACATGTTAAACCGCTCTCCACTTGCTGTTAATTTTCCATGTTCTTCTTTTCCATACCATGAGGCGATACCAACCTGCTGAAAGTGAGAAATTTTTGTATATGGATAATATAATTTACCTCTGATAACATATGGTTTACCATATCGAACACCTTTTGCTTTATATTTTGGTGGATGATATTTTGTGGCGCAGCTAACTGTTAATAGTACAAGAGTTATTAAAAACAGATTGTAATATTTTTTTAACATTTTTTATCCCTTCATCTATAGTGTTGTAAGAGATTTTATATTCTATTTTGTCCGGTAAAGATTTGTAATAAAGAGGGTCATAATAATTTTCTAATAAGTCTTTAACAAAATATTCGTATTTTTGATTTTTATAAAAATTAATAAGTTGTTCACTCCTTTTTTTTCCTAAATACTTTTTTATTTTATCTAATGCTTTAGTGATTGAATTAATATCAGTAAATGGTAAATAATTTTCTAGAGTGTATTTAACCCGAAACTCTAAACTTGGTTCTGTTAGAATAGAAATACCTGAATTCATTAAACTAAATAAAGTATCGGGTATAGTGACTTTGCCAATTTTTTTGCTTTCACCTTCTATTAAGATATATTTTGGGTAATTTAACAGGTAAAAATTATACCACAATCTTGATTCAAATTTCTTTTGAGTAATACTATCAAACCCTTTTTCTCCTATAAAACCAAAGCTTGAACCTTTGTGGCAGGCATGTTTTTCAAGATTTATAACAGGGTATCCTTCCTTAAAAAGTTCTTCTAGGATTTTTGTTTTAGCGGAACCTGTGGGCCCATACATTACTATTATCTTGGGTTTATATTCTAAGCTAAATTTACTTGTAAAGAAATTATAGACAAACTTTCTAAAGATTTTGTATCCACCTGCCAATTTAGAGACATTGAGACCAGCTAGTTTTGCAAAAGCACACATAGCTTCGCTTCTGTCTCCGCCTCTCCAGCAATAAATGACTGTTTCTTTCCCATTATCGACTAACTTTTTTATTTTATTTATAAATTGGGGGATTTTAGGGCTAACAATTTCTACGCCTTTTAATTTTGCTTTGTTTGAGCCTTCTTTTTTATAAATTGTTCCCACAATAGCTCTTTCATTGTCATCTAAAAGTGGGATATTTACAGCGGTTGGTATGTGATCTTCTAAATATTCTGAAGGTGATCTTACATCAATCAGGTTACAATTTTCAATCCCTTTAGTTAATATATAATCTAAATCAATGCGTTTAATATAGAGCATCAGTTATACATTTTTTTCAAAATATCTAAAAACTGTCTGACTGAGTTTCTTAAGGTTTTCTTTTTGCTATGAACTAAAAAGATATCTTTTTCAACAACAAGGTCAACTATCGGAACACCTATTACTTCATCACCACAAATTTCATTTTTTAGAGCAAATTCACTCATAAAACCGATACCGAGTTTTCTCTTAACACTGTGCAAAACTGCATGAGTTGTACTGACAGTAGCAACGATTTTTAATGAGTCGAAATCATAGCCTTTTTGTTTCAAAGCATGTTCAACTGCAGCTCTGGTGCCTGAACCTATTTCTCTGACAATAAATTTTTCATGTAAAATCTCTTCTAAAAAGATACTATCCCTTGTATAAAAAGGGTGTTCTTTATGAACGGCCAGGATGATTTTATCTTTAAAAAAATGAGTAAAATCTAACCCTTTTTTTGGTATTTTTCTTGATACTATTGCAAAATCTAATATCCCATCGAATACCCTTTGAATGATAGATTGAGAATTACCCACATCGATACTGAAATATGTTTTCGGATGTCTATTTTGGAACTCTTTGATTGCATTTGGTAAAATAAATTCTGAAAGAATAGTGCTTGAGCCTATTCTGATATGGCCGCTGACATCATGTAAGAACTCTTTGATTGATTCATAAGCACGCTCTCTTAAATCTAACATATCAACCGCATATGGGTAAAAAAGCTCTCCGGCTTCTGTTAAAATTACTTCTTTTGATAGCCTTTCGAAAAGCTTTACGCCTAATTCTTCTTCTAATGTGTTTATATGCGTAGAAACAGTGGGCTGGCTTAAAAGAAGTTTTTCCGCTGCTCTAGAAAAACTTTTATACTTTGCAACATATACAAATGCTTCTATTTGCTTGAAATCCATATGATTAACCTCACATTTTTTAAACTATTTTAATTATATTATTGAAAAAATCAATGATTAAAGTGAAAGTATTTTTGAAACTAATAATATTATTTAGCAGGTTATACTCTTTGAGACCATAGTAAAGTAATTGTTGCTCAGGCAATCAAGTAAAATAAACTTTTAAACAAATTTACTGCTTGATTTTATTTTAACAATGTTTTATTATTCCTTAAATTTATAAACAATTTGTATATAAGGGGCTTGTGGATGAAGATATCAAAGATGGTAGATGAGACTATTGGTTATATCGTGTTTGATTTAGACCCCTATTTAAATAGTGAAAATTTAAAAGAAATTTATAATATATTAAATGAATTTGAAAATAGTAAAGATATTAATTTGATTGTTTTAAAAAGTAATTTGGATGACTTTTGTTTGGGTTGTAATATTGAGGAGTTAATCAATTTTAATGAAGCAGATTCTAAAATATACTCATTTTTAGGTCAGAGATTGATAAAAAGGATGAGAAATCTTAAAAAAATAATAATTTCTATGGTTGATGGTAATGCAACTGGGGGAGGGTTTGAAATCTCTTTAGCTTCTGATGTGATTTTTGCTACAAAAAGGAGTAGGTTTGGTTTCCCGGAGACAAATTATGGGATTATCCCAGGTTTTGGCGGTACTCAACTAATGAGTAGAAAAGTTTATGAAACATTTACAAAGTATTTGGTGTTTACGGGTGATTTGGTTGATGCTGATATATTGTATGAAAAAGGGTTTATTGCTGAGTTATTTGAAAATAGAGAAGACATGGAGAAATTTTTGATTGATTTTGCAAATAAGATAAAGGAAAGAAGTGTTTTTGCTATTGGTTTGGCTAAAGAGGTAATAAATAATGGTGTTGAAATCGATTTGGATAAGGCATTATTGTTAGAGCAGAATGCATTTACTGTGGCGTTTGCAAGTAATGATAAAGTGGAGGGGATGTCAGCATTTTTAGAAAAGAGGAAACCGATTTTTAAAGATAGATGGGAAGAGTTTAAAAAGTTGTAGGGAGGATGCAATGAGTAAAATTAGAATTTTAATAGCAAAACCCGGTTTAGATGGGCATGATAGAGGGGCAAAAGTTGTTGCAAGAGCACTTAGAGACGCTGGTTATGAAGTTATTTATACGGGGTTGAGACAAACACCTGAAGCTATCGTAAATACTGCAATACAAGAAGATGTGGATGCTATCGGCATAAGTATTTTATCAGGTGCTCACAACACAGTTTTTCCAAAAATTGTTCAATTGTTGAAAGAGAAAGGTGCAGAAGATATTGTGGTATTTGGTGGTGGAGTGATACCTGAGGACGATATACCATTTTTGTTATCTAAAGGGGTTAAAAAGATTTTTACCCCAGGGACTCCAACATCTGAAATCATAAAATTTATAGAAGAAAATGTTAAACCGAAAAATGCAGCATGATAGAATTAAGTGTTGAAAATGAAGTTGCTTATTTAACCTTAAAACCTGAAGAAAAATTTAATATTTTAAATACACATACTATTAAGGAAATAATAAATAGTATAAAACACCTAATTGATTCACCGGCAAAGGTTTTAAGGATATTTGGAGAAGGTGGTTCTTTTGCTGTAGGTGCAAATATTCGCACAATGCTTGGATATTCTGGTTTTGATGCAAAAGGGTTCTCTATTCTTGGGAATCGTTTATTTAATCTGTTGCAAGATATTCCACAGGTAGTAATTGCGGAAATAGATGGTTTTTGTATGGGTGGTGGAGTAGATTTTGCTGCTGCAGCTGATTTTAGATTTGCTACAAAAAGGAGTAAGTTTGCACATCCAGGGTCAAAACTGGGGATAATTACGGGTTTTGGTGGTACACAGAGAATACCTCGTGTAATGAAACAGAGTTATTATCAAAAATTATTTATTACAGGTGATCTGTTTGATGCAGATTTTATGTATAGAGGTGGTTTTTTATTTGGTATTTGCGAAGACAAAGATGATTTAAGGCAAAATGTGGATAATTTCGTGAGGAAAATTATAAATAAAAACAGGGTGCATATTTACTATTTAAAACAGATGGTTAACAAAGGAAGATAATATGCTTTATGAAAAGGTTTTGGAAGGGGATAGAAGAGCTTTAGCAAGACTTATCAGGTTTGTAGATGATAGGGTATCAGGTTATGAAGAAGAAGTAAGCAGACTGTTAGATAAATGTGGTAATGCGCACTTCATAGGGATTACGGGTTCACCCGGTGCAGGCAAATCAACATTGACCAATGAAATTATAAAACATTATAGAAAACTTGATAAAAAGGTTGCTGTCGTAGCAATTGATCCTACAAGCCCATTTTCTCATGGAGCAATTCTTGGTGATAGAATAAGAATGCTTGATCATGCAAATGATGAGAATGTTTTTATTAGAAGTGTTGCAACAAGAGGGCATTTAGGTGGATTATCTAGCTCAGCCGTTGAGATAGCTATGGTTTTTGATGCAGCGGGATACGACATTGTAATAATAGAGACTGTGGGGGTTGGTCAGGATGAAGTGGATATAGCTTATGTGGCTGATACATGTTTAGTAGTTAGTGTCCCAGGACTTGGTGATGATATTCAGGCAATTAAAGCTGGTATTTTAGAAATAGGGGATATTTTTGTGGTGAATAAAGCTGATAAAGATGAAGCTATTAGAACTGTTAGGGATTTAGAGTTGATGATAGAGTTATCTCTTAAAGAGGGGTGGAAACCTCCTGTCGTAAAAACAGTGGCAACGAAAGGTGAAGGGGTGAGTGAGTTAATCGGTTTTATTCAAAAACATAGAGAATCTGTACCATCTAAACATTTTGATAGATTATACTATATAGGGAAACAGTATCTTTTAGAGCATATAGAAAAGAAATTGCTTACATATGATAAATTCTTAGAATACTTGCAAAATATTAAAGATCCTTATAAGATTGTAAAGAAAAATATATTAAATACAATTGAGATTGGAGGTAATAATGGCTCATAATATGGAAAATTATGAAGAAACTGTAAAAAACTTTAAAATTGATGTGCCTGTGTATTACAATTTTGGATTTGATGTGATTGATAAATGGGCGGAGGATAGGAGTAAATTAGCACTTATTTGGGTTGATACAGATGGTGATACTCACCACAAATATACATTTTATGACCTTATGAAAATGTCCAATAAATTTGCAAATGTTTTAAGAGCTAAAGGGTTTAAGAAAGGGGATAAACTTTATGTAATGGTGCCAAGAATTCCAGATTGGTATTCCGTGATGCTTGGTTGTTTTAAGATGGGTGTAATACC
Organism: Deferribacter desulfuricans SSM1; assembly: GCF_000010985.1. Taxonomy (NCBI): domain Bacteria; kingdom Pseudomonadati; phylum Deferribacterota; class Deferribacteres; order Deferribacterales; family Deferribacteraceae; genus Deferribacter; species Deferribacter desulfuricans. The sequence goes on along the minus strand of NC_013939.1, from coordinate 2,108,967 downwards.
GATGCCTGCACCAAAGATATTACAACCTAAAGACATAAAATACAGGATAGATGCTGCTGAGGCAAAAGGTGCTGTGGTACATATTGATGGGATAGAAAAATTTGAAGGGCTTGAGTTACCTTCATTGCAGCAAAAAATTGTTGTTGGTGGCAAATATGAGGATTGGGAAGATTTTGATGGATTGATGTCAAAAGCATCAGATAAATTAAGTAGAGAAGAGGTGGAGCCTACTAAGAGCACTGATCCATTGATAATATATTTTACAAGTGGAACTACAAAATTTCCAAAGATGGTTATGCATGAGCACTCATATGCTTTAGCACATCTTATTACCGCTAAATTTTGGCAAGACTTGACACCAAAGGATTTGCACTGGACTTTGAGTGATACTGGCTGGGGTAAAGCAGTATGGGGTAAAATGTTTGGTCAGTGGATAATAGGAACAACTGTATTAATGCACAATGCAGCCGATAAATTTGATCCTGAAAAACATTTATATATTATGGAAAAATATGGTGTTACAACATTTTGTGCACCACCTACTGCATATAGGATGCTTATTTTACAAGATTTAAAAAAGTATGATTTTAGCCAGCTAAGACATTCTATTAGTGCTGGAGAACCTTTAAACCCAGATGTGATTAGAATATGGAGAGAGTACACAGGGACAACGATTTACGATGGTTATGGTCAGACAGAAACGGTAAATACTATTGCAAACTTTCCATGTTTGAGAATAAAGCCTGGTTCAATGGGGAAACCTACTCCAGGTTTTCATGTGGATGTAGTTGATGATGATGGTAACCCTGTACCAGTTGGAGAGGTGGGGCATATAGCAATCAAGGTAAAACCTGAGCACCCAATAGGTGTTTTTAAAGGGTATTATAAAAATGAAGAGGCCACAAAAGAAGCCTTTAGAGGTGATTGGTATTTTACTGGTGATAAGGCTTATAAAGATGAAGATGGCTATTTCTGGTTTGTTGGTAGAGCAGATGATGTTATTAAAGCAAGTGGTTATAGGATTGGGCCTTTTGAAGTGGAAAGTGCTTTACAGTCACATCCAGCTGTTGCAGAAAGTGCAGTTGTTGGCTCTCCAGATAAGATAAGAGGAACTATTGTTAAGGCTTTTATAGTTTTAAAGCCGGGTTTTGAGCCATCTGATGAGTTAGTTAAAGATATTCAAGAACATGTGAAAAGAGAAACAGCACCTTATAAATATCCAAGAGAAGTAGAATTTGTGAAAGAGTTGCCTAAGACTGTAAGCGGTAAAATTAGAAGAGTTGAGCTCAGAAAAATGGAAGAGGAGCGCAAACTCAAAAATAATAAATAAGATTGATTGTTTTGCGGCATAGAGTATTAAAGTTGATACTCTATGCCAGATGATTTTTATTATAAGTGAGGTCATTAATTGATAAATGGGTGATGAGTTAGGTGATTTTTTAGAAAAGCATGAAGTTCATTATCTAAGTGATATTAATAAATTGCCTTTTGATATTAAAGAGAAAATTTACTCTTATTTTATCCCTGAAAAGTTATATCAGATATTAAATGTTAAAGATTATGATACTTTGAAAAACAAATATTTTTTAAAGATTTTCTGTGAGCCCGGTACTGATTTTGTAAAAATCGAAATTAAAACTGATAAAAAACAAAAAGACTGGGTATTTTTGTTAGAACTTGCTGACACTATTTATTATCAGTTGGAATTATCTCTTATTGTAATCTGTGACCCTAATGCTCCATTTTTCGATGTATATTATGATAAATTTGGCCATAGAAATTATTTCGCTACTGCAAAAAGGAATATCGAAGAGGAGATAAAAGCATTACAGGCCGGTTTATATCCTCATCAAACAAGGAGAGGGTTAAAATTATTTGATGAAGTTTTAACTATTTTAGAAAGATTTTGTAAGCTAACCGATAAGCATTTAATAGAAACAGATCCTTTAGGTTATGCAAGCGCAATATTTTATGAAAGGAAAGGGTTTGGTTATATCGATGGTAAAAAACTAATGATAGACATTGATAATGGGTTTTATCCAGATGGAATATTGTACAAGCTGTTGGATGATAAAAATATATTTAGAAAAAAAAGTTATTGGAATAGTGTTTGGGGGAGAAGTTGGGCAATTCATGACGGAATTTTAAAGGATGGGATGAATCTTGAATTTAATGACATTAAGATGTATAAACCGGTGGATAGAAAATTAAATATAAACACCTTTATGATGAAAGGAGATGCGCAATGAAAATAGTTTGCAGAAAAAAGATTGCTTTAGGTAGTAAAAAAGAGGCTATTGTTATTCCTGTTTATAAAAATATTGAAAATTTAAAAGCTTTAACAGGTAAAAGGGTAGAAGATGAAATAAAAAAGATATTAAATTCTGATTTTTTCTACTTTGAAGACAATGAAATTAAAAGTTTTTATATCGAAATTAACAAAAAGATTAAAAAAGTATACTTGATTAATATACCAAAAGAACCTGAAGAATATAGAGATTATATGAAGTTGGGGAGTAAATTTGCTGATATCTTAAAAAAAGATAAGATTTATACATTCTCCGTCCTTTCCATTGAAGATATATATAATGAGAGGAAAGATTTTAATTATACAAAATCGTTTATCGAAGGTATTTACTTTGGATTATACGAATTTGATAGGTATAAAAGCAAAAAGAGTGAGTATGAATTAGAAGAAATAGAAATTATTACAAACAGCAACAAAACAAAGAAAGTTTTTGATGAGGAAATGGGGAAATTGGATATTATTTTTAATAACGTCAATATGGTTAGAGATTTGGTAAATTTGCCTCATGCAGATTTGACACCTCAAATATTTGCTGATTTTATTAAAAAATATGAAAGTGATAAATTAAAAGTTACTATATTTGATTATGATACACTTCAAGAGGAAGGTTTTGGATTGATTGTAGCAGTGGGTAAAGGTGGCGTAAATAAGCCTTGCATGGTTAAGGCAGAGTATAAAGGGGATCCTGAAAGTGAAGAAAATGTGGCATTGGTTGGTAAAGGGGTCACATTTGATTCTGGGGGTATGAATTTAAAACCTACAGGGCATATAGAAACTATGAAAACTGATATGGCTGGTGCTGCAACAGTTTTTGGTATTATTAAGACACTTCATGATTTAAATGAAAAGATAAATGTATATGCATACATTCCGCTTGTGGAAAATATTATTAGTCATGAGTCATATAAACCAGGTGATATTATAAAATCAAAATCAGGTAAAACAGTGGAAATATTAAATACAGATGCTGAAGGGAGACTTATTTTAGCGGATGCTCTTTATGAAGCCACAAAGACTGATCCAGAAATAATAATAGATATGGCTACTTTGACAGGAGCTTGTGTTGTGGCACTTGGTTCGTATTGTGCAGGACTTTTTTCAAACAGGAAGTTTCTTGCTAAGAATATCTCTGATTTGTCTTATGACCTTTGTGAAGATATATGGGAATTGCCGTTATATGAAGAGTATAAAGATAGGATAAAAGGCGATATTTCTGATTTGATAAATATTGCTAAGAAAAGGGGTGAAGCAGGCTCCATAATTGCAGCTTTATTTCTTCAAGAGTTTGTTGATAACTATCCATGGATTCATTTAGATATAGCAGGAACTGCATATGTAGAAGAAAAACACCCTATTTTTGGTAAAGGTGCGACAGGTTTCGGGTTAAGATTGATTTATAGCTTTATTAAAAAGTTTTATATAGAGAAAAAATAAAAAAGGGGGTTATCCCCCCTTTTTTTTATTATTAGTAGCTAATAATTTTTGGTAACCAAAGAACTGACTCTGGCCAAAAAGCTACCATAGCCAAAACTATTAATTGTATTATTATATATGGTATAATACCTTTGTAAATATGCATTGTAGTAACTTCTGGAGGTGCTACACCTTTTAAGTAGAATAAGGAGAACCCAAAAGGTGGTGTTAAAAATGATGTTTGAAGGTTTACTGCAAATAAAATTCCGAGCCAGAGCAAGTCAACACCAAAGTGTTCAAAAATTGGTGCAACAACTGGCACAAGTATAAAAGTAATTTCTATAAAATCTATAAAGAAACCAGCAATAAATACTACAAACATTACTAAGAATGTAAACATCCCTTTAGAGAGATTTGCACCAATAACCAAGTCTCTAATGTAGGTATCACCACCCATACCTCTAAATACTAGACCAAATGCAGTAGCACCAACTAAAAGGATAAAAACCATACATGTGAGGTATGTAGTTTCAATCATAACAGATTTTAATGTATTGTAATTAAACTTCCCTTTTGCAGCAGTTAAAACAGTTGCAAAAAATGCACCCACTGCAGCTGCTTCTGTTGGAGAAGCAATACCTGCAAATATTGAACCAAGAACTGCCAAAATTAATAAGAATGGAAGTAAAAACGCAGTAATAATCCTTTTATACATCCCTTCTTTTCTAAATGCATCGAGCTCTTCTTTTGGCATTGCAGGGCAACTTTCTGGTTTGAAAATAGCCATACCAACTATATATACGATGTAAAGGACAACAAGCATAAGGCCTGGCACAACTGCTCCTATAAACATAGAACCGATGTCCACATTGAGAATTGAGCCAAGCAAAACAAGCACAATACTAGGTGGAATAATCTGTCCTAATGTCCCTGATGCGGAAATTGTACCAGTGGCAAGTTCAGGGGAATAATTTCTTTTAAGCATAGTAGGTAAACTTAAAAGACCCATAGTAACTACTGTTGCACCCACAATACCAGTTGAAGCTGCAAGTAAAGCACCAACTACTACAACAGATATAGCAAGTCCCCCACGTAATTTACCAAATAGCAATGCCATTGTTTCCAATAATTCTTCTGCCAAACCTGATTTTTCTAACATAACACCCATATATACAAAAAGTGGCACAGCAATCAGCACTACGTTGGTAATTCTACCCCAAATACGAAGAGGAAGAAGATTGAAGAAATCCAATCCAAAAGTTGCAAGACCAAAGAAAAGGGATACACCTCCTAAAGTAAAGGCAACAGGATAACCTAAAAGTAATAATCCGAAAACTGTTATAAATAGGATTAGTGGCATAGCTTCAGTCATTGTCAGCTCCTTTGAGGTATTCTTGTTTGTCTGTTAATATGAAGAAGTTTTTTATAAGCATAGAAATCCCCTGCAATAAAACTAAAAAGAAACCAACAGGTATTGCACTTTTGAGTATAAACCTATAGGGGAGACCACCAGGGTTTGGAGATCCTTCTTTAATAAGAAATGAATTGATAACAAAATTCTTTGAAGTGTAGATAACTAAAAGGGAAAAAGGGATAAGAAAAAATATTGTCCCTATAATATCGATCAATGCTTTCTTCTTTTCACTGAGTTTGTCATAAATAACATCAACTCTTACATGCCTATCATGCTTTAATGTGTATGCTGCTCCAAGTAGGAATAGAAAACCGAATAAGTGCCATTCAAGCTCTTGAACAGCAACAGAACTTTTATTAAAGAGATATCTAGTGGTAACATCATAACAAACAACCAAAACCATCAAAGTAGAAAGCCATGTAACTAATAATCCAAATTTTTCATTGAAGGTGTCGATTAACTTCATTATTTTGGCCATTAACTTCAAGTTAACCTCCTTGACTATGTTTTGAAAAGCATATATGCCTTTTTCCTTATTAAGTCAAGTATAATAACAAGTTAAATATTACTAAATAAAGTTAATTAAGGTTGTTGATATAAAAGTTAAAGCCTAAGCCTAATAGTAAAACATTTTTAAATTGAGGGTGTTGCACAATAATAATTGCTTAAACACCTCAGATTGCTTCGCTAACGCTCGCAAAGACAGCAATTTTGGGTCATTGCGAGGCAGTGTAAGCTGCCGAAGCAATCTCAAAACTATAGTGATATCAGAAAATTGTTCCATTGTGCAACAACCTCAAATTGTTATAATTAAGAGATTGCTTAGATAAATTACATTGCTTTGCCAAGCCTACAGAATGCTGTCAATGTTTGCATTAGTGAAGCAATCTTAAAAATTATTTAACTTGTACTGTGCAAGTCTTTAAGTCTGGTAGTTAATAACAATTGAAAAAGGGAATATAATTTGTTAAAGTAGCCAAAAAATTTAGGGGGCAATAAAATGAGATTAAGTCAATATTTTTTACCCACTTTAAGAGAGGATCCGAGCGAAGCCGAGGTTGTAAGTCATAAATTTATGCTTAGAGCTGGTATGATAAGAAAAGTTGCAGCTGGTATATATAACTACTTGCCAGCAGGGTTAAAAGTTATAAAGAAGGTGGAAAATATTGTCAGAAAGTATATGAATGAAGCAGGGGCAATAGAGCTGTTGATGCCTGCGGTTGTTCCTGCTGAGTTGTGGATAGAAAGTGGTAGATGGAATGTTTATGGAAAAGAGCTGTTGAGACTCAAAGATAGGCATGACAGAGATTTTTGCATTGGCCCTACTCATGAGGAGGTAGTGACAGATATTGTAAGAAATGAAGTGAAATCATATAAGCAGTTGCCTTTAAACCTTTATCAGATTCAGACAAAATTCAGAGATGAAGTGAGACCAAGATTCGGTTTAATGAGGGGTAGAGAGTTTATTATGAAGGATGCATACTCCTTTGATGTGGATGATGAGGGAGCGGAAAAAAGCTATATGCTCATGTATGAAGCTTACTGTAAGATTTTTGAGGCGTGTGGTCTTGAGTATGTAGTGGTTGAAGCAGATTCAGGGGCTATTGGTGGTAATTTTTCCCATGAGTTTATGGTAACTGCTGATACAGGAGAGGATTTTGTAATTAGTTGTACAAATTGTGATTTCGCTGCAAATATTGAAAAGGCTCCAATCCTTGATGAAGGTGTGGTATCAGATGAGCCTTTGAAAGAGCCAGAAATTGTGACAACTAAGAATATTAAAAAAGTTGTGGATGTGGCTGATTATTTGGGTATCCCTCCACATAAACATGTTAAGACTCTTATTTTGAAATCAGAAGATAAATTTTTTGCAATACTCATTAGAGGTGATAGAGAGCTTAACCTTGCTAAAGTAAAAAATTTCTTTGATTTGCCTTATGTGGAATTTGCTGATGAGGAAGATATCTTGAGGATAACAGGCGGCCCTGTTGGATTTTCTGGACCAAAAGGTTTGGACATCCCTGTCTATGCAGATTATGAAATTAAATATATGAAAAATTTTGTGTTGGGTGTAAACGAAAAAGATAAACATCAGATAAATTCAAACCTTGGAAGAGATTTTGAGGTTGATGGATTTGGTGATTTTAGAAATGCTGTTCCAGGGGATAAATGTGCAAGATGTAAAAAAGGGGAATATAAAATTACTAAAGGAATTGAAGTAGGGCATATATTCAAACTTGGGACAAAATATTCAAAAGCAATGAATGCGTATTATTTGGATAAAGATGGCAAGCAAAAGCTTATGGTAATGGGTTGTTACGGTATAGGGATTGGTAGGACGGCAGCAGCTGCAATTGAGCAAAATCACGATGAAAAGGGGATAATCTGGCCTGTTCAAATTGCACCATTTGAAGTTGTTATTGTTCCTATCAATACAAATTCTGAAGATGTTGTTAATCTTTCTGAAACTTTATATCTAAAACTTAAGAATAATAATGTGGATGTGTTAATAGATGATAGAGATGAAAGAGCAGGAGTGAAATTTAACGATGCTGATTTGGTGGGTTATCCACTTAGAATAAATGTGGGTGCAAAGGCACTTGCTAAGGGGAATGTGGAGATATTTATCAGAAAAACAAAAGAGACTGTAGAAGTGAAAAAAGAGGACGCTATTGCAAAAACTATGCAACTGCTAGATGATTTAAGAAGTAAAAGAATCTAAGTAAAAAGGGGCTATTTAGCCCTTTTTTTGATTTAATTGAACAAAATTTATATAATTTAAACACCATTTTATTTTTCTTGAAATTTAAATCGTTTGTGATATTCTGTTGCTCGTAAAAATCTAAAAAGGAGGAATTATGAGAAAGCTGTTATTATTTGTAAGCGTAATGTTGTTACTATTTTCAACATTACTGTTTGCTGCTCCAAGATATGGAGGAACTCTTGTTTTTGGTAGAGGTGGTGATTCTGTTACGATGGACCCATCACATGCTACTGATGGGGAAACTTTTTATGCAACAACTCAAATCTATGACAACTTAGTACAGTTTAAATATGGTACTACAGAGATTGAACCAGCGTTAGCAGAAAGCTGGGAAGTAAGTAAAGATGGGTTGGAGTACACATTTCATCTTAGAAAAGGGGTTAAGTTTCATAAAACCAAATATTTTAATGAAGATGTGGAGTTTACAGCTGATGATGTGATCTTTTCTTTAAAGAGACAGATGGATCCAAATCATCCTTACCATAAGGTAGGTGGTGCTTTTGAATACTGGCAAGCAATGGATATGAGCAATATTGTAAAAGATATTGTTAAAGTTGATAAATACACTGTAAAATTTATCTTGAAAAAACCTGAAGCACCTTTTATAGCAAACCTTGCAATGGATTTTGCTTCTATCCTTTGTAAAAAGTATGCTGATAAACTCTTGAAAGAAGGTCATCCTGAAGATATCGGTAGATTTCCTGTTGGTACAGGGCCTTTTGTATTTGTAAAATGGATAAAAGATGACAGAATCATCTTTAAAGCAAATAAAGAGTATTGGGCAGGAAGGCCTTATATCGATAGATTGATATTGAAAGTTATTCCAAACAACTCTGTTAGAGCTGCAGAGCTTAAAACAGGGCAGATCCATATAATGGATTTCCCAAATCCTGAAGAGGTTGCTGATTTGGAGAAAAATCCAAATATAAAGATTGTTAAACAGGAAGGGTTAAATGTAGGTTATCTTGCAATGAATACAGAAAAGAAACCTTTTGATAACCCTCTTGTTAGAAAAGCGATTTATTATGCAATCAATAAAAAAGAGATAGTAAAAGCTGTTTATGCGGGTTTTGGTGTTCCAGCTAAGAACCCTATTCCACCAACAATGTGGTCTTACAATGATGATATTAAAGATTATGAATATAACCCTGCAAAAGCGAAAGAGTTGCTAAAAAAAGCTGGTTATCCAAACGGTTTTGAAACAGATATATGGGCTATGCCTGTGCCAAGGCCATATATGCCAAACGGTAGAAAAGTAGCTGAGGCTATTCAGGCTGACCTTGCAAAAGTGGGGATAAAGGCAAAAATCGTATCTTATGATTGGGGTACATATTTACAAAAAACTAAATATGGTGAGCATTCTATGGCTCTTCTTGGTTGGACTGGTGATAATGGTGATCCTGATAACTTCCTTTATGTATTACTTAGTTCAAAGGCTGCGGTAAAACCTGCACAGAATATTGCGTTTTATAAAAGTAAAGAGTTTGATAAATTGGTAGAAGAAGCAAAAGTTATCACAGATAAAGAGAAAAGAGCTGAGCTTTACAGAAAAGCACAGGAAGTATTTCATAAAGATGTACCATGGGTTCCAATTGCTCACTCTATAGTTGTTGAGCCAATGAGAAAGAATGTAATGGGATTTAAACTTGATCCAGTAGGTAAAAGAAGATTTCATAAAGTTTGGCTTGAAAAGTAATTATTATGGGAGGCATAAGCCTCCCATTTTAGTATTAATAAACAATATTTTTAGTAAAAATCCTTGACATTTAGGTTTTCTAAGCTATAGTTAGGCCGCTTTTAGTTTAAAAGGGATAAACATGCTTGTTTATATACTTAAAAGGCTACTTTGGACAATTCCTACAATATTTGGTGTTTCGATACTTGTTTTTGCTATGGTTCATCTTGCACCTGGCGATCCTGCTCTTGTTATGCTTGGTGAGCATGCAAGTAAAGAATCTGTTGAAAAGCTTAGAAAAGATTTGGGTTTGGATAAACCGTTGTATGTTCAGTATCTCATTTTTGTTAAAAAAGCTGTCAAAGGGGATTTTGGAAAGTCTATTAAGAGTAGGCAAGATGTAATTGTGGAATTTTGGGATAGATTCCCTGCTACTGTTGAGTTGACAGTAGTTAGTATGCTTTTTGCAATAATAATAGGGATATTTGCAGGTATTATAGCTTCAGTAAAAAGGTATTCAATATTTGATTATACAAGTATGGTGGGTTCTCTTGCAGGTGTTTCTATGCCTGTGTTTTGGTTAGGTTTGCTGCTTATCTACTTTTTTGCAGTAAAGCTTGGATGGCTCCCAGTATCAGGTAGGTTGTCCTATGAATATTACATAGATAAAGTTACTGGCTTTTATTTGATAGATGCTTTGATAGCAAAAGATTATGAAGCGTTTTGGGATGCTTTAAAGCACTTAATCCTACCTGGGTTTGCTCTGGGTACAATCCCTATGGCACTTATTGCCAGAATGACAAGATCTAGTATGCTTGATGTGTTAAAAGAGGATTATATAAAAACTGCAAAAGCAAAGGGGTGCTCGTCATTTAGAGTTATTATGATACATGCGTTTAGAAATGCTGCAATACCTGTGGTAACCATTGTTGGCTTGATGTTTGGTACTTTGTTGGCTGGTGCGATCCTTACAGAGACAACTTTTAGCTGGCCAGGTATTGGAAAATGGCTTGTAAATGCTGTTTATCAGAGAGATTTCCCTGTCGTTCAATGTGCGACATTGATAATTGCTGTTATTTTTGTTGTTATTAATTTGATAGTGGACATTATTTATGCTTTTATAAATCCAAAGGTAAGGCTTGATTGATGAAGGAATCGCTTTTTAAAGAATATGTTTTAAGATTTAAAAAAAATAAATCAGCTTTATTTGGATTGGTACTTGTATCAATTTTGATTCTTTTAGCAGTATTTGCACCGATAATTGCTCCTTTTGATCCAACTGCTCAAGATTTAAGAATGAGGTTAATCCCACCAATTTGGGAAGAGGCGGGTAAGTGGCCTCATATTCTAGGTACTGATGATTTTGGAAGAGATCTGTTTTCGAGAATAGTTTACGGTGCAAGAATATCATTGATGATTGGTGTGATATCAGTTGGTATTTCACTATTTTTTGGCTTAATCATGGGTTCTGTAGCGGGATATTATGGTAAAAAGGTTGATGCAGTCATAATGAGGATTGTTGATATAATGTTTTCTATCCCTGCAATTTTACTTGCAATAGTTATTGTATCCATGCTTGGGCCAAGTCTTTATAATGCAATGATAGCAATTGGTGTGGTGGGTATCCCTTCTTATGCAAGGATTGTAAGAGCTTCTGTATTACAAGAAAAAGAGAAAGAGTATGTGGTAGCCTCAAGGATAAATGGGTCGTCAGATTTGAGGTTGATATTCAAAGTTATTTTACCAAACTGTATGGCTCCAATTATTGTTCAATCGACTATGGGGTTTGCTTCGGCAGTTTTAGAGGCAGCAGGATTAAGTTTCTTGGGGCTTGGTGCTCAGCCACCAACTCCAGAATGGGGAGCAATGCTTTCAGATTCTTTGCAGTATATAATGAGAGCTCCATGGATGATTACTTTTCCTGGGCTTGCTATTTTTATGGCTGTTCTTGGATTTAACCTTGTGGGTGATGGTTTGATGGATGTATTAGATCCAAAACAGAAGGATAGGTAGATGCTACTTAGTGTAAGAAATTTAAAAACAATCTTTGAGACTGATAAAGGGGTTATAACAGCAGTAAATGGTGTGAGTTTTGATATAGATCATGGTAAGACCTTATGTCTTGTGGGTGAATCAGGTAGCGGTAAAAGTATAACATCCATGTCTATTATGAGATTGATTGATAAACCTGGGAAGATTGCAGAAGGGGAAATAATATTAGATGGGGTAAACCTTGTAGAGCTTTCAGAAAAACAGATGAGGCAGATTAGAGGGAAGCAGATATCTATGATTTTTCAAGAGCCTATGACTTCCCTTAACCCTTCTTATACAGTGGGTTATCAGATTAAAGAGGTTTTGAAAATACATCAGCCACATTTAAGCAAAAAGGAGATTCATAAAAAAGCTGTAGAATCTTTAGAGTTGGTGGGGATACCATCAGCAGAGGATAGATTGAAAGATTATCCGTTTAAATTGAGTGGTGGGCTCAGGCAAAGGGTAATGATTGCAATGGCTATGGCCTGTGAGCCAGAGTTATTGATAGCGGATGAGCCTACTACTGCGCTTGATGTGACAATTCAAGCTCAGGTTTTAAGCTTGATGAAAGAGTTACAGAGAAAAAAGAATACATCTATACTTTTTATAACACATGACCTTGGTGTTGTTTATGAGATGGCCGATGATGTGGCTGTAATGTATACAGGCTTTGTTGTGGAAAAAGCCTCAAAAGAGAAAATATTTGATAAACCGTTTCACCCTTATACCGAAGGTTTGATTAAATCTATCCCATCAACGACATCTGGGGATAGAAAAACAAAACTTTACTCTATAAAAGGTAATGTTCCAAGCTTATACGATTTGCCTAGAGGTTGTACATTTTGGCCAAGATGTCCTTGTGCAACAAAAATGTGCAAAGAGAAAAGACCAGAGCTAAAGGAAATAGAACCTGGACATTTTGTAGCGTGCTTTAAGGCTGAAGGGTTGTACTAATGGAATTGTTGAGAGTAGAAAATTTAAAAAAATATTACGAAGTTAAAAAAGGTGGTCTTAATAAAAAGGCAATTTTAAAAGCTGTTGATGATGTATCCTTTGTAATAAGTAAAGGGGAAACTTTAAGTGTCGTTGGTGAATCAGGGTGTGGAAAATCTACAACAGGGAAATTAATTTTAAGGATTGAAGATCCTACGGATGGGAGGATACTTTTTAGAGATGAAGATATTGCTAAAAAAAGTATAAAAGAGCTAAAAGAGTTTAGAAAAAGTGTTCAGATTATTTTTCAAGATCCATATTCTTCTTTAAATCCAAGATGGCGAGTGGGTGATATTATAGCCGAACCATTGGTGTTAAATACTGATTTATCAAAAAAAGAGATTGAAGATAGAGTGTTTTATTTGATGGAAAAAGTTGGATTGCTACCTGAGCATTATTACAGGTATCCACATCAATTTTCAGGTGGTCAAAGACAAAGGATAGGGATAGCTAGGGCTTTAACATTAAATCCTGAGCTAATAGTGTGTGATGAGCCGGTGAGCGCTCTTGATGTAAGTATTCAATCTCAGGTTTTAAACCTTTTGATAGATTTACAAAATGAGTTCAAATTAACATATCTTTTTATATCACACGATCTTGGTGTTGTAAGACATATTTCAGATAGAATAATTGTTATGTATCTTGGAAAAGTAATGGAAAAAGGTACGGTGGACGATATTTTTAACAATCCTTTGCATCCATATACAAAAGCTTTACTTGATGCAGTTCCAGAGATAGGTAAAAAGAAGGAGCATAGGACAATTTTAAGTGGTGAAATTCCAAGCCCTATCAATCCCCCAAAGGGGTGCAGATTTTATACCAGATGCCCATTTGCAAAAAGTGAGTGCCAAGAAATCTCTGGTGAGTTAATAAAGGTTTCTGAAACACATTTTACAGCCTGCCCTTTTCAAAAATAATCTTGCTAAATCAAATTAATTTTTATAAAGAAAAAGATATGGGGCGGTAGCTCAGCTGGGAGAGCACTACAATGGCATTGTAGGGGTTGGGGGTTCGACTCCCCTCCGCTCCATTAAGATATTTATAATATTATCAATTGGTTGGTTGTCTAGATTTTTAGTTTCTAACAGTTTTCTGACAGTTTGATTTTTTAAAGATAGATATTTTGATAGTTTTTCAGCTTCTTTGTGGTCATTTTCTTTAATAAATTTTGCATATTTCTCAAATAAAGTTCTCACACCAGAATGTCCCATTTGTTGTGCAACAAAATTAGGTGAAATTCCTGCTATTAAATATTATTAGTTTTAGAAAATTTGGCTGTTCTATAAGATGCACATGCTTTTTTTTTAAGTTAGGACTTGATACTGTTTTTTTTAGTAGGAGAAGGCTTTTGATGCTTCCAATATCTTAATCTTAGAATAAATTTTACGTTGTTTCTATTTTATTCACTATTATATTTGCTAGAAAACAGAGAATAATTATTATAAATAATAAAATATAAAAATTACTTAAAGAGATAGTTTTTAAAAGTAAAGAACTTCTTATTAGTTTCGTAGAATATGTTAAAGGGAAAATATGTGCAATATATTTTATAATAGATGGCATCTTATCCACTGGATAAAATGTTCCCGACAAAAAAATCATAGGAGTTATTATAAATGTATTGAAACTAAATTGGTCTCCATGGTTTTTTACAACTAATGCAATAATAAAACCAAGTAAAGAAAATGCAATTAAATGTATTATTAATGATATAAAAAAATAAAAATTTATGCTTAATTTAACCCCTATTATAAGGCTATAAAAGATAACAATAAAAACTGGTATTAATCCTTTAGTAATACCATAAAAAACTTCTCCCAATATAATTTGCCACTTGGGAATTGGAGCAAGTAAAAATTCATCAAATACTTTGAAATAAAATCTTGAAATGTTAATTTCAGTTGAAATACTATAGGCTTGATTCATAGAACTCATAGTAATTAAACCAGGCAGCAAAAATGACAAATAACTAAAGCCGTTTATCTCTGAATTCCTTCCTACTCCATACCCAAAAGCCAGTAAAAATAAAAGTGGAGAAATGGCACTGGATAATATTACTTTCCAAAACCTTGATTTTAAAACCAATAATTCTCTCAAATATACACCATAAAACCCATTTATCATATATCTATTTTTCTCCCAGTTAATTTTAAATAGACGTCTTCAAGATTGACATCTCTAATTTTTGCCAAATCAACATCTTCATGTTGCTTCAATCTTTCTATTGCCTCGGTTTTTGATTCAAAATATTCTTCTATTGTTTTTCCTCCACTAAATATTTCTAAAACATATTTACCCATTTCACTTTTTAATTTTTCCGGCTCACCATATTTTATAATTTCACCTTTATCAATAAAGTAAACATAATCTGATAAGAGCTCAGCCTCTTCAATATAATGTGTTGTTAACACCACAGTACATCCAAAATTTTTATTTATGTTTTTTACAAAGTCCCAAATATGTCTTCTCGTTGCAGGATCAAGCCCAACAGTAGGTTCATCTAAAAATAAAATTTTTGGTCTATGCAAAATAGCCCTTCCTATGACAAGACGCCTTTTCATTCCACCCGATAATTTCCCAGCCTTTTTATTTTTATGATTAATCAATCCAGTAAAATGCAAGATTTCTTCAATTCTGTTTTTAATTTCATTTTTCTTAAGTCCAAATAAGATAGCGTGAACTAACAAATTTTGGTAAACTGTTAAATCTCTATCTATATTATTATGCTGGGGAACTACACCTATTATACTTTTAATTTTTTTGCTATTAGTTTGAAAACTAAAATCGCCATAAAATATTTCCCCTTCATCAGGTTTGAGTAAACCTGTTAATATATTGATTGTCGTGGTTTTACCTGCTCCGTTTGGTCCAAGAAGTGCAGTAATAGTTTTATCTTCAATTGTAAAAGTGATATTTTTTAAGGCTGTTATGTTTCCATATTTTTTTTTGAGATCAATAACTTTTATTTGCATTTTTATGAAGATAATTAAAACAATTCTAATTTTCAAGGAATTTGTTGAAAAAAATTTTTTATTCGGGTATTGGTTTATTAGGCACAAGGGAAGTCCGGTGAAAATCCGGCGCTGTACCCGCAGCTGTGAGCTGGACGAAAGCCCATTAAGCCACTGCCAGGCATTTTATATATTTAGGTGCTTGGTGGGAAGGCGGGCGAGTAGGATGAAGGCGAGCCAGAAGACCTGTGCCTCACCCAAATTATGGGTGTAAGTGTCCCCGGGTATTGGGACCGGAGTGCGTTAGAGAAATTTGGCTCTCCGGTCTCAAAAACGAGGCTGGAGAGTGCAAGTGGTTAAAAAAGCAGTTTTAATAGCATCTGATAAAAGCGGCTCAGGGAAAAGCCTTTTTACAATTTTTTTATCAAGATATTTTACTTTAAATCAAAAATCTGTTTTACCTTTCAAGTGTGGCCCCGATTATATTGATACACTCCATTTAAAATATGCTACTGGAAATAACGCTTATAACTTAGATACTGTACTGATAAATAAAGAAAAATTAAAACATAATTTTTTATTAAAGCTTAATAGCTATGATATGGCAATAATTGAAGGGGTGATGGGCTTTTATGATGGAATAGATTATAAAACTTTTGCTGGTAGCACCTACGAAGTGGCAAAACTGCTCAACCTTCCAGTCTTATTCATATTGGATGCTAGCTCAACATCTTTTACAATTGCTTCAAGGATAAAAGGTTTGATTAGTTTAGGTGGAAATATCAATGTGGCAGGAGTTGTTTTAAATAATGTTGGCTCTAAAAAACATGAAAAAATGCTAATAAACGCAATAGAATATCATACTGATTTAAAAGTTTTTGGTGCTATTCCTAAAATGAAAGATTTAGTTTTGCTTTCAAGACATTTAGGTATTTATACAGCTTTTGAAGTAGAAGAAAATCTTTATGATAATATTGTTAATACTTTTTTAAATTATGTTGATGTTGAAAAAATTTTTGAAAATATCGACTACATTTATGATGAAGTTGCTATTGAGAATAAGACAAAAACTAAAGATAAAAAAGCTTATATTGCCTTTGATGAAGCATTTAATTTTTATTATCAGGATAATATAGATTTTCTAGAAGAAAATGGATTCCAAGTTATCAATTTCTCCCCTTTAAAAGATGAGTTACCTGAGAATCCAGACTTTATATATTTTGGCGGGGGATATCCTGAGCTTTATGCTGAACAACTTTCAAAAAACAATAAACTTAAAAATTATATAAAAGAAGCATCCAAAAAAGGGGTACCTATCCTTGCAGAGTGTGGCGGAATGATGTTTTTATCAAATGGGATAAAAGTAAAAAATGAGTTTTTTGAAATGTGTAAAGTGTTTGATGTAAATGTTGAAATGACTGAGAAAAGACAGGCCTTAGGTTATGTAGATATTACCTCATTAAAACATACAGACTTATTTGAAGAGGGTGAAAATTTCATTGGTCATGAATTTCATTATTCTAAAATAAAAGAGTGTAATGAGGATTATGTATTTAAAATTAAAAAAATTACTGACAATAGTGTTAATTATGATGGATTTGTGAAATTTAAAACTCTCGCAAGTTATACACATTTTCATTTTTTAAGCGACAACTGCATAATAAAAAATATAATAAGAGGAGGATGTTAGATGAAAAAAGTTATTATTTTTCTTTTTGTTGCAGTATTCTTAATGACAGGAGTTTGTATGGCTAAAATGGAAAAGAACAAAACAAAAAAAAACGCAATTGTAATTGCAAGCTTTGGGACTACTTACCCTTCAGGACTAAAATCTATTATTAATATTATCAATATGGTTAAAAATGAATTCCCTAATACCGAAGTTAGAGTAACTTTTACTTCAAATATTATAAGAAAAATATGGCAAAAAAGAAATAAACACCCTGAAGAGTGGATAAAAAAAGGTGTGCCAAAAGAGATTTTAAATGTGAAAGGGGTTGTTGCTACATTAGGTGATTTGTCTGACGAAGGGTATAAAAACATTGTTATCCAGCCAACACATATCTACCATGGTGAAGAGTTCTCTGACCTTTTAGAATATGCAAGAGGCCTAAACTCTATTCAGACAATTAAAAAAAGATGGAAGCCTTTTCACAAAATAGTGCTTGGTCGTCCAGCACTTGGAACTTATGGTGATAAATACGATTACCATGAAGATATAAAAGAGGTAGTAAAAGCATTAAGAAATGATGTTGAGTTAGCAAGAAAGCATAATGCAGCATTAGTCTATATGGGGCATGGAAATGAATTTTATTCCACAGGTGCATATATTGAAACAGAAAAAGAGTTCAACCGTCAATATAAGGATGTAAAAATTTTTATAGGTACAGTTGAAGGTTATCCTAGTTTGGGAGATGTGATTTTAAAATTAAAAAAGCAAAATATCAAAAAAGTGGTTTTAAAACCGTTTATGGTTGTAGCTGGGGATCATGCAAGTAACGATATGGCAGGGGATGAACCTGATTCTTGGAAAAATATTTTGAAAAAAGAAGGGATAGAAGTTATCCCTGTAATTGAAGGACTTGGTTCTAACAACAGTTTTGCAAAGATTTTTTTAGAGCATTTAAAAGACGCTGCTAAGGATGGTGGGATTAATCTTAAATGAATAGATTTGTAATAGCTTTGATAATTACAATCATAATTTTTTCTTTTTCTCTGACAAATGGTGCAGTAAGTCTTAATAATTTGACAATACAGTTATTGTTAAATGTAAGATTACCAAGGGTTTTGACAGCTTTTATTATAGGAGGGATACTTTCACTTAGTGGATCTATTTTACAGCTAATATTAAGAAACCCTTTGGCAGATGGATTTACCACCGGCATTTCTGCCTCAGCAGCGCTTGGTGCATCAATAAGTATCGGTTTAGGATTAAATTTATCATTTACCCCTATGATTGCCATCCTGTTTGCATTAATAGGCTTATATATTGTATTTACGCTTACCAATATTGATAAATCATTTCACTATATCACCATTATACTGGCTGGGATTATTTTAAATATAATATGCTCGGCGATTATAAGCTTTTTGAAATATTACTTTGATGAATCTTTAGGCTCAATTATCTATTGGCTAATGGGTGGATTTTATGATGTATCCTACCTAAAGGTTTTTATTCTTTTTCTGGTGCTAATTTCAAGCTTTCTTATTCTTTTTAAAAATAGTTTTAAACTAAATATCTTAGCCTACGACTATAAAACTGCCAACTCACTTGGCGTTGATGTGGCTATTACCAGAAAAAAACTTTTTATAATTGTTTCCATACTTATTGCTTTTGCTGTGAGTTTTAGTGGTATAATTGGTTTTGTAGGTCTCATTATCCCACATATTGTTAGGGGGCTTTTTAAACCCGATATGAAAACCCACTTAATATATTCTACGCTATTTGGAGCTAATTTCCTTTTGTTATCTGATACAGTTTGTAGAATAATCATCCCTTCTGGTGCAGAACTGCCTGTGGGTGTAGCTACATCATTTTTTGGTGGGATTTTCTTCCTATTTTTAATGAAATATAGATTAAAAAATATCTGGTATGGGTAAATGAATATTATTGATATTAAAAATTTGAATGCCAAAGTTGGAGATTTTACATTAAAAATTGATAGTCTAACTGTATCAAAAAGGGAAAAAATAGCTCTATTAGGTGAAAATGGTGCTGGTAAAAGTACACTGCTTGATATCATCAGTGGAGTAAATAAAAATTTTACAGGTGAACTAAAAATCTTAAACAAACAAGTTTCTAACTATAAACCTATTGAGCTTGCAAATTTAATCTCTTATTTACCCCAGTTTTCTGAAATTATTTTTGGGTTCAATGTTTTTGATACTGTTTTATTTGGAAGATATCCCAAAACCTTAGGCAAATTTGATAATTACGATCTTGAGAAGACTGAGTTGTGGCTAAAAAAACTGGATATTTATCATTTGAAAAATAGAAAATTTAATGAGCTTTCTGGTGGAGAGAAAAAGCGAGTAATGCTTGCAAGAGTTTTAAATCAGGATACTGACATCATCTTGTTGGATGAGCCCTTTTCCATGCTCGATGTAAAGCATACAAAGACAGTTAAAGAGATTTTGGCAGATGAGAAAAAAAGCGTAATACTATCATCACATGACATCAATATCTTAAAAGGGTTAGTGGATGAGATAGTCTTTTTAAAAAAAGGGGAAATCCTTTGCAAAGTAAATATTAACGATTTAAACAAGGAGATTTTGAATGAAGTTTTTGAAGTGGATTTTAAATGTATTAATGGTTTTTATTTTATTGACTAATAGCAGTTTAGCTTATGAAAGGGTAATTTTATTGTCTCCAGCCTGCGCTGATATTTTTTTAAAATTAGGATTAAACAATAAAGTTGTAGGTATCACAAAGCATATAAAAGGTTTTGATAGCACCGTTAAAGTGGGTTCTCATTTAAAACCAAATTTAGAATTAATGCTTTCTTTAAATCCAGATTTGATTATATATTCAAATAATCGTTTTTTACCAAACAGTTTGGATAAATTTCACATAAAAACATATAAATATGATCCAAAAACTACCAAAGAAATATTTGAGCAAATAAAAAAGATAGCTTCTATGATGAATGTATCTAAAACTGGTAATAACTTAATAAATGAATTAAAAAATAAACTATCCCAGTTAAAAAAGCTAAATAAAAAGCCTAAAGTAATATATGAAATCACACAAACACCCTATATAGTAGCAGGGAAAAACAGCATAATAAATGATATCATAAAAAAGGCTGGTGGGATAAACGCGATAGATATAAATAAAAAACTTGTTAAATTTTCCATCGAAAAGGCCATTTCGCTACATCCTGATATATATATTTACCAAGTTGGTCCTATGAACAAAACCCCAACCCCACCAGATAAAAGGCCTCTTTTTAAAAATATGAAGACTGTTTTTATCAGAGTAAATGAACTTGATTTTGCAAGAGCAAACACAAAAACCATAGATAACATCCTTTTTTTAAATAACATTTTTTACAAATGGAGCTTAAAATGAGAAAACTTATTCTAATTGGTGCAGGCTTAAATAAAGATTTAATAACATTAAAAGGTTTAAACAAGCTTAAAGAAGCAGACATCATTTTATACGACAGGTTAGTGGATAACAGTTTATTGGATGTAGTAAATTGTGAAAAAGTATTTGTTGGTAAAACTCCTTATAAACCAAGCTGTTCGCAATGTGAAATAAATAGCTTGATAGAAAAAGCTCTTTTAGAAGATAAAACAGTAGTTAGGTTAAAAGGTGGAGATGCTTCTATATATTCTAGAAGCCTTGAAGAGATTGAAGTAGCAAGAAGATGTGATGCCATAATTGAAATTATTCCTGGAGTTACTACTGTATCACAATTTGTTGCAAAATTAGAAACGGCTCTTACTGCAAGAGGTATCTCTTCTGGCGTAATTTTCATAACAGGTCATAAAAAAGATGGTGAGCTTAATGAAGCTTACAACTGGAAAGCAATAGTGGATTTAAACATGAGTATAGTAGTCTATATGGGAGTTAAAAATTTTATGAAAATTTTAAATTTATTGTTAGAAAATGGGTTAAGTGAAAAAACTCCAGTTGCTATTGGTGAAAAATTGGATTTTGATGATGAAAAAATAATCGTATCAGATGTTGAAAACCTATTTAACTTTAATTTTGAGATTAAATTCCCTGCAATAATGCTAATTGGCGAAGTGGTTAAATCTTCTAACTTTTTTACAAATAGTTTTACCATTAAAGGTGAAGGGTGTACAAAATGCAAAAACTAATTTATGCAATCGGATTAGGGCCTGGTGATCCAGAGCTTATTACTTTAAAAGCTTTACATACTTTAAAAGATTCAGATGTTGTAGTTACTCCTCAATCAGATAAAAATGGCAGAAGTCTTGCAAAAGAGATTATCAGCAAGCATATTTCTCCCTCAAAAATTTACACATATTATTTCCCTATGAATAACGATAAAGATTTACTTGATAAAAGATACAAAGAATTAGCTGAAATCATAAACAACTTTTTATCTGAAGGTAAAAAGGTTTCTTATGTTACAATCGGCGATCTTTCCATATACAGTACTTTTAATTATCTCGAGAAAAAGTTAAAACTTTTTGATATAGATATAATTAAAATTCCTGGTGTCCCATCCTTTATTGCTGCTGCAAATAGAATTAACGAAAATTTAGTGATAAAAGATGAGTCTTTTTGCGTAGTAGAGCTTTCAAATAATTTAGATAAGCTGGATGATTTATTAAGTAATTTTTCCACAGTGGTAATAATGAAAGTGCATAAAAGGTTAAATGATCTAATAGCTTTTGTCAGAAATAGCAATTCAGTAAAAAAAGGTTTTTTGATAGAGAGGGCAACTTTACCAGAAGAAAGGATTTTTGACCTATTGTCAGATGATTTACCTAAAGACGCTGGTTATCTATCCACCGCAATCCTTTTTAGTGAGGTTAAACATGGATAAAGGGTTATCAATAGAAAAAGAGAGTTTTGATATTATAGAGCAAAATGTAGACTTATCAAAATTTAGTGACGAAGAAAAAATTGTAGTAAAAAGGGTTATTCATGCATCAGGTGACTTTGATTTTGCTAAACAGATTATTCTTTCTAATAACTGGCTTACAAACTTTAAAAAAATCATACAGACAAAACCAGCAGTGGTATGCGATGTAAATATGGTAAAAGCTGGAATTACTGAAAAATACTTAAAAGTTAGTGGACTAAAAACACACTGCTTTATTTCAGATGAAAGCATTAAAGAGCTTGCAAAACTTAAAGGGAAAACCAGAGCTGAGACTTCTATTGAGCATGCTTTTGAAAACTTTGATAATATAATCTTTGTTATTGGTAATGCTCCAACAGCTTTACTAAAGGTTATAGAATTAAATAGTTTATATACTGATAAAAATATATTCGTTCTTGGATTCCCCGTGGGTTTTGTAAAAGCTGCAGAATCAAAGGAGATGCTCACAAAAACAGATATCCCTTTTATAACAAATAAAGGGACAAAAGGTGGTAGTGGTATAGCAGCAGCAGCTTTTAATGCCTTGATAAAGGTGTATTTTAATGTGTAAGAAAATACTTATATTGGGTGGAACATCTGATACTGAAAAATATTTAAGCTCAAATGATAAAAAAGAGTACATAATTTCTGTAGCTACAGAATATGGGTATAAACTGTTTTCTAAAAAGTTTGGTAAAGATAAAATTATTTTAAAACGCTTTGACAAAAATAGTTTAGAAGATTTTATCAAAGAAAACAATATCTATAAAATTGTAGATACTACTCACCCTTTTGCAAAAGAGATTACACAAATTGCTAAAGATGTTGCAAATACCTTAAATATCACATACAAATCTTTTATAAGGGAAGGTGAGATAAATATTACTTACGAAAAGCTGATATATGTAACTTCTATAAAAGAAGCCATCACATTTCTAACAGAGAAAGATTTTAAAAGAATCTTGCTAACCATTGGTAGTAAAATGATAAAACATTTTTCTTTCTTAAATGAAAAAGCCTATGTCAGGATACTCCCATTTGAGCAATCCATAAAAGATGTAATAGAGGCTGGATTTGATTATGATAAAATTATAGCAATTCAGGGTCCATTCTCTAAAGATTTCAATAATGCTATTATCAAAGAGTTTGACATAGATTTGTTAGTAACAAAAGTAAGTGGAAAATCTGGTGGTTTTGAAGAAAAAGTAGAAGCCTGTAGGGAAATGGGGATTTTTTGTCTAGTAATTAAAAACTGGTAGCTAAATAGAGGAACTAATATATGAAAAAAGAGATACCAAAATTAGCCACAACTTCATTTATTTATCAGGATACGAGGATAATGAATGTATTAAAGCTAAAGCATCTTTTTGATGAAATAGAATTGCTTTTTTTTGAAAGTAAAAGAGAGTATGACCAGTTAGATAAAAATGAATTAACACTGCTAAACAAAATAGACACAAAATACTCTGCTCATCTTCCTTACGATAGAAATTTAAATGATACTGATGATTTAGAGTATATGATTTCATTCATCAAAAATCTAAATTCTTTAAATGTTTCATATTTTTTTCTTCACTCAAAAGGGGATGATTTTGAATCCATTGAAAAAATTTGCCATTTATACCCATCAGTTTTAGTAGAAAATACAGTGTCTTCAAATATTTTTGACAGTCTAAAAAATACCAAAATCAAATATTGTTATGATATCGGCCATTCATTACTCAATAATGAAAACCCTTTTGAAATTATTAAAAAGTATGGTGAAAAAATAAAATATATACATTTACATGGTGTTAATGCTGATAAAGACCATCAGGAAATATGCCATTTAGATATAAACCTTGTTAAATACATTTTCGACTTTGCTATAGATTACAATATAACAATATCAATAGAACTTTTTGATTTCTCAAAATTATTAAACAGTCTCAATTATTTATTGGAGGTATTTAATAAATATGGTTACTCTTATCACAGGTGGAATTAAAAGTGGTAAAACTGATTTTGCTTCTAAATTGGCTTTAAAATATACCAACCGGGCATACTTAGCTACTGCAGAGCCGATTGATGAAGAAATGGTAAAAAGAATCAATAAACATAAAGCTGAAAGAGGTAATCTTTTTCATACATTAGAAGAGCCCATCGACATCCATAAAGCATTAAAAAACAGTAGTGTTTTTGAAGTTATTCTAATTGATTGTATGACTACATGGCTTGCAAATCTTTTTCACTATAAGAAAGATATTGAAGAATACACTACTTATTTATTGCAGACAATAAGTAGTCTAAACTTTGATATAATAATCATTACAAATGAAGTTGGTTTTGGAGTAATCCCATTAGATAGCATGACAAGAAAATATGTGGATACACTAGGCATATTAAATCAAAAAATTGCAGCTTTGGCTGATAAATGTTTTTTGTTAGTCGCGGGTATCCCAATAAAAATAAAATAAAAAGGAGGGTTTATGCGTTTAGAAAATATTTTAAAAGAAATAGCACCAACAAACCAAGAAATTTTTGAAAAAGCTAAAGAAAGGACTTCAAATTTGATAATGCCTTATAGAGCAATGGGGATGCTCAATGATATTTCTGAAAAAGTCTGTGCAATTAAAGAAACATTAAAGCCATCAGTTAACAAAAGAGCAGTTTTTGTAATGGCTGGTGACCATGGAGTGGTAGAAGAAGGTGTGAGTGCCTTTCCCCAGCAGGTAACTTGTGAAATGATAAAAGCTTTTGTAAATGATATAGCCACAATCACTGTTTTGGCAAGGCAAAACAATTGTAGCACTATCGTTGCTGATGTGGGTTCAAAATGTAACATCAGTGAAAAGGAGCTAAAAGGTTCTAACAAATTCATAGTAAAAAAAGTAAAATACCGCACAAACAACTTTACAAAAGAACCCGCAATGACAAGAGAAGAGGCTGAAAAATCCATAATGACAGGTTTTGAAATTGCATCAGAAGAGATAAAATCTCAAAAGTTAGATGTAATAGCTACAGGGGACATGGGGATAGGAAATACAACCCCATCTTCAGCTATTGGAGCTGTCATAACAGGTAAAAGTGTTGAAGAGATGACAGGAAAAGGGACAGGTATCACATCTGATTTATTACAAAATAAGATAAATGTTATTAAAACTGGGATAAATTTACACAAACCTAATCCGGATGATGCAATAGATATCTTGTCAAAAGTTGGTGGTATCGAAATAGGTGCAATTGCAGGTGTAATTCTTGCTGGAGCCTACCATAAAATCCCAGTTATTATTGATGGATTAATATCGACAGCTGGTGCATTAATTGCTTACAAACTTTGCCCAACTGTGAAAGAATATATGTTTGCTGGGCATATATCAGAAGAACCAGGGCATAAATATATGCTGGAATATTTAGGATTGAGCCCATTATTAAGACTTAATATGAGGCTTGGTGAAGGGACTGGAGCAGTATTGGCAATGCATATATTAGATGCTGCTGTAAAAATCATCACCGAAGTTGCTACTTTTGAAGAAGCAGGTGTTAGTAAAAGTGATATTTAAAGATTATTTTGAAAAGTTTATAAACGCACTGTCATTTCTTACTATAATTAGAATTAACCAAAAATCTTTTGATGCCAGTGGCTCTTTACTATTTTATCCTCTTGTTGGTTTATTAATAGGTTTATTAGTTTATTTAGCTGGGTTGATAAATCAAAGTTTAGCCCCCCTGTTTATGTTGCTAACATCGGTGATAATCACCGGGGGGCTTCATCTTGATGGGCTGGCTGATACTTTTGATGCCTATTTTTCTCACAAAGACAAAGATAAGATGCTTGTTATTATGAAAGATAGCAGAATTGGGGTAATGGGGGCTTTAGCACTAATACTTGTTATGCTATCAAAATTTGTAGCCTTCGCCAATTTAAATAAACCTTTAACTATCATTCTGCCATTTGCATATTCCAGAGGTAGTATGATATTTTTAATTGATTCATTACCTTACTTAAGGGAAAAAGGGACAGCAAAAGCCTTTTTCGATAACTCTAATACAAACAACAAAGTTCTCTTTTATTTGATATCTATATTATCTATATTTTGCGGAATAAAATTTTTTATACTTTTCAATTTAGCTTTTATAATCACCTTTGTTTTACTAAGAAATTATCATCTTAAAAAGGTAGGTGGAATAACTGGGGATATCATTGGTGCTACCTGCGAAATAATCGAAACAGCTTTGTTAGTTATTGGGGTGCTAATTGGATAGTTTCACACATGGCGGCAATATATACTATTATTCTAAACTTTTGGGATGTAATGCCAATGAAATTATTGATCTAAGTAGTAATATTTCTCCTTTTGTTGATGAAAATATATTTGAATTCATTAAAAATCAGATATCAAGTTTAAAAAATTTACCTTCCTCAAATGCTATTATTCTAAAAGAGGCTCTTGCTAATAAATATGACAAAGAAATGGAAAACTTTGTTGTTGGTGCTGGAACAAGTGAAATTATAAAAAATTTATGTTTAATTAATAGTGGGAAAAAAGCCCTAATAATAGCTCCAACATATATCGACTATGAAAGATACTGCAAACTGTATAATCTTCAAATAAATTTTCATTTTGCCAGTGAAAAGAGAAATTTTGCTATTAACTTGCAAGAGTTAGATTTTTCCAAATTCGATATAGTGTTCATTTGCAATCCAAACAACCCCACAGGGTATTATATAGAAAAAGATGATATATTGAGGATTGCTAAACGGTTTGAAAACTGCATGTTTGTTATTGATGAATCATATCATCCATTTATGAGTAATAGCGATAATAAAAGTTTACTTTTTGAAAAAAGTAAAAACATTATTGTCTTAAGGTCATTTTCAAAAATTTACGGACTTGCAGGTCTGAGAATTGGCTATGCCTTCTCTTTTAATAAAGAAATTATAAGAGAAATTGAAAAGCATTGTCTCGAATGGGGGGTAAACAGCTTAAGTGAGGTAGTAGGAAAATACCTTCTTTCTATAAAAACAGATAAAATTGCATCAAAAATAAATGAAATTAAGAATTATCTTTACGAAGAATTAAAAGATTGTAATAACATCAAGCTTTTTTCCTCCGCTACAAATTTTGTTTTAATAAAATTATATCATCTAAATAGTGAAGAGGTTTTTACTAAACTTTTATCAAATAAAATTTTAATTAGAGATTGCAAAAATATCAGAGGGCTTGATGATTCATTTATTAGAGTTGCAATAAAAGATTTAGATTCTATGCGGTATTTTTTAAGCATTTTAAAAAAAATAGTGGGGTGTGAAAATTAAACACATAATGATTCAGGGCACAAGCTCCAATGTGGGTAAAAGTATAATAACTGCAGGGATCTGCAGGATGCTTGCAAATAAAGGTTATAAAGTAGCTCCCTTTAAAGCACAAAATATGGCACTGAATTCAGGAGTAACTTTCGATGGGTTAGAAATGGGTAGAGCTCAGATACTTCAGGCTGAAGCATGCAAGATTTTACCAGATGTTAGGATGAACCCCATTTTATTAAAACCAACAGGGGGTGGGAAATCTCAGGTAATCAGGCTTGGCAAACCTTATAAAATAGTCTCTTACAAAGATTATTATAAAATGTATGAAGAAAACTTAAAAATAGTAAAAGAAGCATTTTATTCACTTTCAGAGGAATTTGATATCATCGTATTAGAAGGAGCAGGCTCTCCAGCAGAAATTAACCTCCAAAAATTTGATATAGTAAATATGAAAATGGCAGAGATTGCTAATGCCAAAATTTACATAGTTGGTGATATTGATAGAGGAGGTGTGTTTGCTGCATTTAAAGGTACTTATGACTTAATACAACCTCAATACAAAAAACTTGTAAAAGGGTTTATTATCAATAAGTTTAGAGGGGATTTGTCTCTTCTCAAACCTGGTATCGATGAATTTAAAAATTTTTGTGATATACCTATAATAGGAGTTATCCCATATTTTGAGCATAATTTAGAAGATGAAGATTCACAAAATCTTTTTACAAAGAAAAACATAAAAAGTGGTGAAAAATTATTAAATATCGGAATAATAAAACTACCTCACATTTCCAATTTTACAGACTTTCAACCTCTTGAAAATATAGAAAAAATCAATGTATCTTATGTTACAAAACTTGAAAACTTAGAAAATAATGATTTTATTATTATACCAGGTTCTAAAAACACAGTCTCTGATATGGATTATTTATTAAAAAACGGTTTTTATGAGCAACTTAAAAATTTATACGGCAAAAAATGGATTATGGGAATTTGTGGTGGTTTTCAAATGCTTGGCAAAAAAATTATTGATAGTTTAGGCGTTGAAAATAAAGGTGATATAGAAGGCTTTGGCTTTATAGATATGATTACGGAAATGGAAGAAGAGAAGATATTAAAAAGAGGTGAATACTTACCAGCAAATGGTTTCTTAAATAACAGTATTCAAGGCTATGAAATACATCATGGAAATACTATCATTAATGATAGAGATGTAATAGATATTTTAGAAAACAAAGGATTACTCGTTTTTAATAAGAAAAATAGAATAATTGGCACTTATTTACATGGGATTTTTGAAAATTCTGAATTTTTACAATTTATTTTTAAACTTTTTGATAAACAAGTAGTAATAAACAAAACCTATAATGAGCTAAAAGAAGAAACCTTAAACAAACTAGCAGATTTAATTGAAAATTGTATCTTTGGAGATCTCATTAATGACTGACATATTGGTGTTAGCCATTTTGATAGATATAGTCTTTGGTGAGCTACCAAATAAAATACATCCTGTGGCAATTATCGGTAAATTAATATCAATATATGAAAACTTTCTTCACAACTTCAAAAACAAATTTTTAGGTGGTTTTTTACTTTTTATCTCAACACATTTTACAATATTTATTGTCATTTTTTTGTTATTAAAAATTATAAAATCAAATTATCTACTTTTTGCGCTTAAAGTATTTATTGTGTATTCTTCTATCTCTGTTAAGGGGATGTTAGATCATGCGTTGAAAATCTATCAAGCTTTATCGATGGACATTAATTTAGCAAAAGAGAATTTAAAACTAATTGTTAGTAGAGATGTGGAAGAAATGAATGAGCAGGATATTATAAAATCAACAATTGAATCTGTTGCTGAAAATTTTAATGACGCTTTTTTTGCACCAATTTTCTATGGAGTAATTTTTGGTATATACGGTATTATTTTTTATAGAATTACAAACACACTGGATGCAATGGTTGGGTATAAAAATGAAAAATATATAGAATTTGGTAAGTTTTCAGCCAAAAGTGATGATATTCTAAATTTTATACCTGCAAGGTTGCAAATAATTGTTATGTTGCCAGTTGCTCAAATTTTGTTTAAAAATGGATTAAACGCATTAAAAATTTACAAAAAATTCAGAAATACCTTACCAAGTCCAAATGCAGGTTGTGGGATATCCCTTTTTGCTGGAGCACTAAACATAACTCTTGGTGGAAATACATATTATTTTGGAAGGTTAGTAAATAAGCCTTTGATAGAAGGTGGTAGCGATTTACTTACAAAACAAAAGATTTTAGATGCCATTTTCCTATATCTTTACAGTGCAATTTTTACTGTATTACTTATTATTATTTTTAAATTGTTATGGAGTCCAAATGTTCCCTTTACTCTTTAAATTATCTGATAAAAAATTGCTTTTTATCGGCGGAGGAAATGTAGCAAAACGAAAACTTTTATCAATTTTGAATCAATCAAGCCCTGAAGTGACAATAATTTCCAAAGAATTACACCCTGATATAAAAAAGCTTTTATCTTCAAATAAAATAACTTGGATAAACTCGAACTTCAAAGAAGAATTATTAAAAGAAAAATACTACTTTGCTTTTATCTGCACAGATGATAAAGAATTAAATAGAAAAGCAGCTTTAATTTTAAAAAAACTGGGAACTCCTGTAAATATTTGTGATAACAAGGAGTTATCAGATTTTTTTATGCCAGCAGTAATCTCACAAGATGATATTACTATATCAGTATCAACAAAAGGGAAATCGCCAGCTTTTGCAAAACAGCTAAAAGAAGTCATATCAAAAACCTTAAAAGGGTTAAAATGAAAACGGGGATAACAACAGGCACAGCAGCAACAGCAGCAGCAAAAGGTGCTCTAATCTATAAGTTAACAGGAAATATTGAAAAAGAGGTGGAAGTAGTTTTACCTGATGATAGTATTGTAAAAATCCCTCTCATTTTCAAAAATAATCTTGTAGGTGTAAAAAAATGGAGTAGGGATGACCCTGATGTTACAGATGGGATAGAGATTTTTGCATCTGTAAAGATATTAAATGAAAACCGCATTATTATAAAAGGTGGAGAAGGTGTAGGTGTTGTTACCAAACCTGGTTTACAGATACCTGTTGGTGAGGCTGCAATAAATCCAGTTCCAAGAAAGATGATAGAAAAAAACTTAAAAACTGTTTTAAACAATAATAAAGGGGTAGAAGTTACAATAATTGTGCCAGAAGGGAGAAAAATTGCAAAAAAAACCTTTAATGAAAGGCTTGGAATAATAGGTGGTATATCCATCATAGGGACAACAGGAATTGTAAAACCGATGAGCATTGATGCCTTGATTGAAAGTTTTAAGTGTGAAATCGATGTTTTGCTTGCGCAAAAATACAATTTATTGTGGCTTGTTCCTGGAAATATTGGAGAAAAATGCTTATCAAAAGAGAATATATCCCCATCAGTTATGGTGAGTAACTATTTTAATGAAGCATTCAGGTATCTTAAAGATAAACACATCAAGGAGATAGGTGTAGCAGGGCATCCAGGGAAAATAGCAAAGCTTGCAATGGGGTATTTTAATACACATTCTAAAAATTCACCTCAGGCAAACCTTTTTGTAAAAGAAGTTTTAAATATTGATTATAATTTTAATACGATAGAAGAGATATGTCATAAATACTCTTTTGATAAAATAGCCTATTTAGTAAGTAAAAAAATAAAAGAAAGGTTTCATTTTACAAAAGTATCGGTAAAACTATTTGATGTGAAATGCAATAAAGTAGGAGAATACCTTGAATAAAAACATTTATATAATTTCTGTTGGTTGTGGTAGCAAAGACTATCTCACATTAAGAGCTATTGAGATTGTTAAAAAGGTTGATTTTTTAATCGGTGCAGAAAGGTTTAAAAATTTTTTCTCAGATAAAAAGTATATTATTTTAAATAATCTTATAAAAGATACCATCAATATCTTAGAAAATGAAAAAGATAAAATTGTAGGTGTTGTAGTATCAGGTGATGCTGGTTTCTTCTCTTTAGCTAAAATAATTTATACAAAATTTAAAAACAGAATAATTGAGGTAATACCTGGTATTTCCAGTATGCAGCTTGGTACGGCAAGACTGTTTAAAACCTATGAAAATATTGAGTTTTTCTCATTACACGGTAGAAATACCCCATTTGAAAATTTTAAGAATAAAATAGATCTATGTCTAAAGCAAAAAAAAGATCTTTATGTATTAGACGATGGTAACAACCAATTTTTCGAGTTTTTATCCAAATATAAGGGGATTTTAACCCATTTCGATATCTATATTTTAAACAATCTTGGTTTACCAAACGAAACCATATATAAGTTAAAATCTTTAGATGATCTTAAAAACATCAAATTAGAATTATATGCCATCTATCTGGAGGTAAGAAATAAATGAACAAAGTTTTTTTTATAGGCGCAGGGCCAGGGGATCCAGAACTAATTACTGTAAAAGGGATGAAAGTGCTCATCAGATCAGATGTTGTTATTTATGCAGGTTCACTGGTAAATAGACAAATTTTGGGGTATACACCAGTACACTGTAAAATTTATGATTCTTCAAAAATGAATCTAACACAGATTATAGAAACAATAGAAAAACATTATCTTGAAGGAAAACTTATTTCAAGATTACACACTGGTGATCCATCAATTTATGGTGCAATATATGAACAGATGTTAGAACTTGATAAAAGAGGTATCCCTTATGAAATTATACCAGGGGTAACAGCACTATTTGCAGCAGCAGCAAAACTAAAACTTGAGCTAACAGCTCCAGAAATTTCACAAACTGTGACCATTTCAAGAGTTGAAGGGAAAACCCCAGTCCCACAAAAAGAAACATTAGATTTACTTACAAAGCATGGAGGCACTTTTGCTTTTTATCTATCAGCTTCTAATGCAGAAAAGATAAAAGAGATCTTTTTAAAAAACGGGTGGGAGGAAAATACGCCAGTAGCAATATGTTATAAAATTTGCTGGGATGATGAAAAGATTTTAAATACCACTTTAGGTAATTTAGTAAACACACTAAAAGAAAACAGTATTAAAAAGCATACACTTATTATTATTGGCAAGATTTTAGATAGAAGTAGCATAGTTAAATATTCAAAGTTATACGATGAGGATTTTGAGCATGGATATAGAAAAAAAGATAGCAGTAATAGCAATAACTGAAAAAGGAGCTTTATTAGCCAGTAAAATCGCTGATGAGCTAAATGGCACTTTATTTTTACCTGATAAATTTAGAGGAAGGATCGCAGCTACATATCTTCAAAAATTACAAGAAACTTATAAATTCTGTTTTGATAATTTCAAAGGTATTGTAGCAGTAATGGCTCAAGGGATTGTTACAAGGATGATAAATAGGCTCATCAAGAGCAAATATACTGACCCTGCTGTAGTGGTTTGTGATGAGGTAGGCAGATTTGCTATCAGTATGTTATCTGGACATGAAGGAAGGGCAAACGAGCTAACCTTTTTGGTAAGCTCAATTACAGGTGCAGAACCAGTGATAACTACTGCAAGTGAGGCAAATAAAATTTATGTGGCAGGTATAGGCTGTAGAAAAGGTGTAGATAAAAAAACTATCATTGAAGCAATATCTTATGGCTCAAATTTGGCTAATATTTCCACAAATGACATAAGGGTAATTGCCTCCTGCTGGCACAAAAAGAATGAAACTGGGTTAATTGAAGCTGCAAAAGAGCTAAATTGCTATCTTAGATTTTTACCGAAAGAGTTATATCAAAATAACTTGTACTGTTTTAATGAATCAACAGCCAAAAAATATTTAGGAATTAAAAGTGTAGCTGAGCCTTCAGCTTTACTTGCTGCAAGAAATCCTATTTTAGTTTTAAATAAAACAATTTTTAATGGTGTCACTATAGCAATTGCTAAGGAGAATTTAATAAATGGGTAAATTATTTGTTGTAGGTATTGGTCCTGGCAAACATGACCTTATAACCAAAAGAGGATTAGATGCCATTTTATCAAGCGATTTAATCTGTGGTTATAACAAATATATCGATCTGATTGACTCTTTAATTGGTAATAAACCCACCTTTTCAAATGGGATGAAAGGGGAAATTGAAAGGGTTAAGTTTGCATTAAACAAAGCAAAATCTGGCAAAACAGTATCTTTAGTATGTGGTGGAGATTCATCTCTTTATGCTTTAGCATCACTTGTTTTTGAGTTATGTGAAGATTTTGAAAATATCGAAATTATACCAGGTATCACAGCTGCTTTATCAGTCAGTGCAAGGCTTGGTGCCCCAATCTGCGAAGATTTGGTCATCCTTTCTCTATCTGATTTACTAACCCCCTTTGAAATCATAAAAAAACGGGTAGATGCCATAAATATAGGAGATTTTGTAACAGCAATTTACAACCCCAAAAGTAAAAAAAGGGATAAATATTTAAAAGTGGTATTGGAATCCTTCTATCAACAAAGAGGAAATTTGATTTGTGGTATAGTAAAAAATTGTGAGAGAGATAATGAGATTGTCAAAATCACTAAAATTACTGATTTTGACTATGATATCGTAGACATGTCAACTGTCGTAATTGTTGGTAACACTAAAACCTATCTAAAAAATGGAAAAATGATAACCCCCCGCGGCTATTTGAGAAAGTATGGAAGTTAATATGTGATAACTGATCTTAAATTCATTATAGAGTTTTAGCTATAGAATATTCTAAACCTGTAATAGCTGCTCCCAAAGCTCCTATAAATTGAGGATACTCTGGGACGAATATATTGAACCCCAGTTTTTTACCTACCAAATCTACAAGTAAAGAATTAAGAGCACCGCCACCCGTAAAAACAACCCTTTCTTCGGGTTGAATACTTTTAGCCATAGCCACTAATCGCTCGGCTATAGAATCAATTACACCATATCCAATATTTTCAGGTTTCTCTTTTTTTGCTATTAAAGAAATGACTTCAGATTCAGCAAAGACAGCACACATAGATGATATAGATACGAATTCTGTAAGTGTTAAAATTTAATTTCTGATTTTTTAACTTACAAATAAGTTATAGTTAGTGATTAGTTTAGGCGAAATCTCAATAAATGTGCTATAATCATAATGAGGATGTTGCACAAAATACTATTGTAGTGATAGTTTTTGCAGTAATGAGATTGCTTCGGTAACTTTTGTTGCCTCGCAATGACCTCAAAATTCCACCATTGCGAGCGTCAGCTAAGCAATCTGGGAGCTTGAGCAACTGATATTGTGTAACAGCCTCATAGTATTTTTTAGAAAATTGTTTTTGGAGTTGATAAGATGTTTTTTAAGATTTTCAAAATGATAGTTATAATTTTAGTGAATATTTTAATTGTTTGTAATGGGTACTCATTTGATGAAAATTATATAAAGAAGATGGCGATTGATAATGTAAAAGATGAGCTTCATTCACAACTTGAAGATTTAGTTGGGACTGATATCCCTGTGGAAAGTATTTTGCAAGGATTAGATCATTTGTATTACGGTGAAATAAAGAAAGCAAAGCTTGTCTTGACTGAAGAAGCTTTAAAACAGCTAATTGGTGTGCTTGTAGGTAGTAGTGCAGGAACAATTCTGACAACTTTATGGGATATAGATAAAGCGATTTTTACATCGATACAAAAATGGGGGGAGGATCAAGATAGAAAAATTTTTTATGAGAGTTTTTTAAAGGAGCAAATTAAAATTTGGAAAACTGGAAATGTCCCTAAATGGCAAGTAGTTGCCGCACAGCTAAATAATTGGTTTAATGAAAATGAGTTTTTCCTTGGGAGAATAAAGTTATATTCTGAAAGAAAAACTTGGGCTGAAACTTTGAAATCTGAAATGTGGGCTAAGACTCTTGAAATACATACAAAATATAAAAAATACTTTTACTTAAAAAAGAAATTACAAGAGGCGGCAAAGCGGGCAAAAGAGAATTTTGAATGGAAAGTTTTGTTAGTTCATATTAATTATAAAAAAATTGCCCGTTTACTCGAATTAGCTCAAGAAAAGGTTACAAAGGAAAATATAGAAAAATACCAAAAGAACAAAAATTATAGAATTTTGGTTAATAGAGTTGCTCATATAAACTCTTTAACAAAACAGAGATTCACTATAAATGATTATTTAAAATTATTGAAACGGTTTGATAAAGTAAATTTAAAGCAGATTAAAGAAGCTATATCATCATTACAAGGGGCTCAACTGCCTGCAAATTTACAAAATATCAGATTTTATTTAACAGATTTTAGATACAAAAGTTTTGTAGATAAATTAAGAAAAGATAAGAAAGAGTCTGAAGCTTCAGATGATACTGTAAAAAAAGTTGCATCTTCATTGATGAATATAAAGTCGAATGAATTTATTGAATTAGTTTCTAACAGTAATAAGAGTCTAACTTTATTAGAGTTGGTTAATCAAATAAATGATAGAATTAAGAACATAACAAAAAACAATATTAAAAATGGAACTCAAATTCAAATTAAAGTAAGTACTATTGTTAACCCCTTAATTAATTATTATAGAGAATCTGTTTCAAACTATTTGGCAAATGAGATCTCTTTTAGCACTCTAATAAACACAAGGCATAAAATTTTACAATATTGTTCTGATCTATTATTTGAATATCAAAATATTTTAGAAAAAGGTGCAATATATTCAGATGTTTTTAACGAATTTGTAAAACAGATATTATATTTAGAAAAAGATGTGGTTAATATAAGATATGAAAAATTTGAGCAGTATATAGCTTTAAAAAAAGAGATTTGCAATAATGATAACATATTAGAGAAATTAGGTAAAATTCAAAAAGAAATCGCTGAACTGCAAAAAGAAAATAGTGTAGATTTAGGTCTAATAAAGCTGTTGAAAGCAGAACCCCCTTTTGAGCATGATACAAGATCATTTAAACTTTTATCTGGTTGGGATAAATTATCAAGTGATTATGTAAAGAAAACAATTCCAAAAATAGAAAAAAATATTAATAATTTAAATATAAATATAAAAACAATTTCATTAAAGTCGTCATATTTAAAAAGTGAGTTACAGAAATATTATTTAAAAGAGGTTTCGCTAATAGATAAATTAAATAATTTTTACATAGAAAATTCCAATTTTTTAGATGGTTTTCCTCTTATTCAAGGGTCGATTTTATTTAATGGATTTGACAGTGTGCAAGGGTATAATGATAAAAGGTTAATTGATGATAGTTGTAAAATTGATGTTTTAAATCATTATAAAGTCGCTGTTAATAAATTAACAGAATTTGAAAACAGATTATTTGATTTGCAACTGGCTTTATCAGAAAATAAGGAATATCTCCCTTTTATAGAAAGTCAATTAAAATATAATGAAAGTTTAAATTCATTAATTAGTTATGACACAGATAAAGATTTAAAATATTTAAAACAGATACAAGAGTATGAA
Organism: Deferribacter desulfuricans SSM1; assembly: GCF_000010985.1. Lineage (NCBI taxonomy): Bacteria > Pseudomonadati > Deferribacterota > Deferribacteres > Deferribacterales > Deferribacteraceae > Deferribacter > Deferribacter desulfuricans. The sequence continues at coordinate 2,072,116 of NC_013939.1, read as the reverse complement.
AAAGAGTCTGATAATGCTTCTCTACTGTTTAGTAAAATAGATAATTTATATGAAAGAGGGCTAAAAGATTTAAACTCTAACTTTATCCCTTATGAAGATGTTATAAAATATGTTAAAAATGAAAGTATAAAAAATAAACTCAATATACCTTTTAGTGCGTTGAAAGGTTTTGTTGATAAAACAGAAACTAATTTTAATAAATGTAAAGAGGTTAATCAAAAAAATGATATACTTTATAAGGAAATAAATTTTCTAAGAGACTCAACTATAAATTTAGCAAAAAATATAAAGTTATGGATGGATGGTAATCATAATAGATTTTCAGGTTTTTTAAATGTAACTTCAGGGAAAAAAGCCGGTGAAAATAGATGTTTGTCACTTGAAAATAAGTTGATATGGCAAAGAGAATTTATAGATAAATATGAAAAAATTCAAAATGATTTAGTGGTAGAGCTTTCCAAACCTATAAACTCAGCTTATAACTACCAACAATTAATTTATAAAGCAGAAATTTTGCCTTTTATACCCATATTTGATATCAATCAATATAAACAGAAGTTAGCAAACTATATCAAAAATACCACTGTTTATTCTGCTCCAAAAATAGATTCTATCTATTATAACAAAAGGAAGGTTTATGAAAGGGTGAGAGTTTCACCAATAAATCTTGAAAATGGAGAGGTAAAGTTTGTTGTCGATGTAAGTAGCACATGTGCAGATGAAAAATGTAAGCCAAAAGAGGTGAGTATTAGTTATGAAAAAAATAAATGGAAAAGATGCAAGAAAGTGTCCAATAATCGTTTTGTTTGTATCTATAAGCCTAAAATAAATAGTGGTGTATATGTTGCTTTTGTGGCTAAAAATCTGACTAATAATGCCTCTAAAGAAAGATTTATAAATGTAGTTTATAAAGATTATGGAGAGAACTTAACTAAATACTTAAAAAGCTTTGAAAACGATTATAACAGAGGTAAAAGTATATACAATTATTTTCCAAGAGGTTCAACTATTGCAGAAAATTACAGCTTAATAGCTGATAAAAATAGAAAAGAATACCCACATAAGCTGGTTTTTCAAAAATTTAGGTTACTTAATTTCAAGGATTTTGAAAAGGATGTTGATAATACAATTTATAAAGCTAAAGTTTCAACAACTTGGAAATTATCAGGTAAAATTAACAAAAACGGTTCATCAATATTTAACATAGACTGTTACGAGAGTATCGGAACTCAAAAGAAGTTTTGTAAAATTAAGCAGATTGAGGGGGATACTTTTATTTTTGAGGTAAAAAATAACAGAAATAAAAATATTACTAAACAGGTTAAAATTGGGATTATAAGCCATGTCCCTGGGAAAAAGAAAGGTGGTTATTCTATAGATTTTGAGACAGGGAAATATTTTAATAGTGAAAAAGATCTTGCTGCTGGCTTTGTAAATCCAAAAGTAAAAGGGTATGACAAGCCTTATTTTAATGTGGGTAATATTAAAGATATGGGTGTTATAAATTTTAAAGCTCTTAAATCGTGTCCTAAGTATGGATATTCTGATTACTATTCTGGTATGAGAGCAATAGAAAGGCATGTATATTGTGTGAGAACGCTTGAAGGTAATTATGTTAAAATAGAAGTTTTAGAAACAGGTGGTAGTATGGAGAAGGCTTATATTAAATTTAGATGGCAATTTTTGGGTAGGTAATAATTTGTGAGAGTATAATTGAAAAGCTTTTTAGCAAGCTTATATTATAATTTGTAGTTTTTATGAGTGCCAAAAATTTATTTGGAGGTGTCTTATGGGTGTAAAAAGAATTTTGATGTTAGTTGGTGATTATGTGGAAGATTATGAGGCAATGGTGCCTTATCAAATTTTGACTATGGTGGGGCATAAGGTTGATACTGTTTGTCCTGGTAAAAAACCTGGAGAAACTGTAAAAACAGCTGTTCACGATTTTGAAGGGGACCAAACTTATTCTGAAAAGCGCGGGCACAATTTTCTTGTAAATGCTGATTTTGATAAGGTGGATGTAAACGATTATGATGCACTCGTTATCCCTGGTGGAAGAGCACCAGAATATTTGAGACTTAATCAAAGATTGATAGAGATTGTAAAGGAGTTTGTTGCTCAGAACAAACCTATTGCCTCAATTTGTCATGGTCAGCAGATACTTGTAGCAGCTGGAGTATTAGAAAATGTAGCCTGTACAGCATACCCAGCAGTGATGCCTGATATTGTAAAAGCTGGAGGAAAATGGTGTGATGTTAATGATACCTTCACTAATGCTATAGTAGATAAAAATTTTGTAACAGCTCCAGCATGGCCAGCTCATCCTGAATGGATGAGGAAATTTTTAGAACTTTTGGGTAGCAAAATAGAGCCATAAGATTTTTTTGAAGTTTAAAAAGATGCATAAGGGCTTTTGCTCCCTTGTGCATTCACAAAAAAACTAAATGGTAAAGAGATGGATAAAATAATTGGTTTGGTAGATAGATTATTTAATTATTATAAAAAATTTCTTCAAGGCAAAGACTTAGGTATAAAACTATCTTTAATAGCCTTTTTGAGCAGAGGACATATTTTGATTGAAGATAGCCCTGGTCTTGGTAAAACTACCCTTGCAATAGCAATAGCTAAATCGATGGGGGTTACTTTTAGCAGGATACAGTGTACCAATGATCTTTTACCCACTGATATTACAGGACTTAATATATTCAATAAAGAGACTGGGGAGTTTGAGTTTAAACCTGGCCCCATTTTTAACAATATTTTACTTGTTGACGAAATTAATAGGGCTACTCCGAAGACTCAAAGTGCGCTTTTAGAAGCGATGGGTGAAAAACAGGTCACCATAGAGGGGAAAACTTTTAAACTTAGCCAGCCTTATTTTGTAATTGCTACTCAAAATTCTGTTGAATCTTACGGGACATTCCCTTTACCAGAATCCCAGCTTGATAGATTTATAATGAAGATTAATCTAGGCTATCCCACAAAAGAGGAAGAGCTTGAGATATTAAAAGGGGGCAGCTCAAGGTCTAAAATTTATGAATCTGAGCCAGCTATTAGTAAAGATGATGCTTTAACTTTGATAGAGTTTGTTAAAGAAAAAGTTAAGATTGATGATACTATTTTGGAGTATTTGATAGAAATTGTAGATAAAACAAGACATCATAGCAAAATGGTAACAGGGCTTTCCACAAGGGCAGCTTTATCTATCGTAAATGTGGCAAAAGCTTTAGCATTGATAAATAGAAGGGATTATGTGATACCTGAAGATATAACTGATTATTATAAATACACCATGCTACATAGAATCACTTTTAAAGGTGCTTTATCTAATGAAGAAAAATTAGATATTTTAGAAAGTATTATTAAATCCGTTAAATTACCCTATTAGAGGTTGTTTTGTCTGTTATTAAATTTACTAAGGCTGGCTGGATTTATATTATCCTTACAATTTTAATGGGTTTTTCAGCAATAAATACCAATAATAATCTTGTTTTTATAACGGTATCATTGATGCTTGCTGTTATGGGGGTGTCTGGTTTTTATGGTAGATCAAATATAGAAAAACTTTCTTTTGATTTTTCCTTTGAAAATGAAATATATGCAAGAAAGAAAACCAACATAACAGTCTTTGTAACAAACAGGAAAAAGAAACTTATTTCATCACTGCTCAGCATTGAAGTATTAGGAGAAAGAGGTGTTATAGATTTTATAAGCCCAAGAGAAACAAAAAATTTTAAAATTTCAAAGAGTTTTGAAAATAGGGGGGTGGTAAGCATTGATAAAATTGTTGTTAGCTCTACATACCCTTTTAATTTTTTTATAAGGAGAAAGGTTTATCATATAAAAGAAGATTTTATTGTTTTTCCAGAATTGATAAAAACTAATATCTCTTTTAGTGGTAAGAATGAGATTGATAATGCAGATTTGAGCGGCATAGATGAAGCAAAAAATCAGGAAGAGATAAGCAATATAAGAAGGTACAATAACGACCCTTTAAATAAAATTTTCTGGAAACATTTTGCAAAGGATGGAAACCTCTATGTAAAAGAGTTCAGTTCGAGTGATGAAAGCTACTCCTATTTATCTTTTGATGAGCTATCAAAAAAATTTAATACAGAAATGGCAATTAAGGTAGCTACAACGATAATTTATGAAATGAATACCTGGAGAAAACCTTTTATTTTTGAGCTTGATGGTGAAAGATTTAATATTTTACGCTCCACAGAGAAGTTGGAAGCACTAAAAAGGCTTGCTCTTTATGGTAAAGATTGAAAATTTGTTAAACTTATTAACAATTTTGATGATATTAGTCTCATTGCTTAGTGTGATTAAGTATGTCAGTGTGATCTTTTTTACATTGCTTATTCTGACTATGATATTGTTTCTTTTAAATCTAAAATATCAATTTTTAAAACCAAATAGAAAAATATTAACTCTTTTGTCGTTTTTGGTTTCGGGTGTTATAGTTTTAAAAACAAACTCAAATAATTTAGTCTTATCTTTAGCACATATTCTTATCATTTTCCTCTGTGTAAAACTGCTCGAATATAAAAAATACAGAGATTATATGCAGATTCTTGTTTTATCTATTTTTTTGACCACTGCTTCAGGTTTATTTAATCTAAGTATGATATATCTGGTGTTTATCCTTTTAAGTATCGTTTTTGGCTATTTTTTAGCAATTTTTGCTACTTTTTATGATTTTCAAGAAAGTATAATTTTAAATAAAAGTGAGATTAAAGAGTTAATTTTTAAGGGGTTGAAGTCAATAATTCTGACAATCCCATTAGCTACTTTGATATTTATTATTTTGCCTAGGACAAACTATCCTCTTTTTAGCTCATTAGGATATAATGTAGGCTCAACATCTGGGTTTAGTAGTGAAATAGGTTTGGGTGATGTAAATACAATACAAGAAGATAATAGGATAGCTTTTAGAGTGGTAATGGATAAATTGGATGAGCCACTTTATTTTAGAGGGGTTGTTTTTGATGTTTTTGATGGAAGAAAATGGAAATCTGCAATTTCAAAGAAAAGGGATTTTGTTATAGAGATAAACGGCAAGGTGGTTAGATATGAGATTTACCTTGAGCCACATTATGAAAACTTTTTAATAATGCTTGATTACCCTTATAAAGTGAGGATAAAGAAAAAGAAATTTTATTTTACAAATAAGCTTGAGGTTAGAGTTTATAAATCTGTTAATAAAAAGATAAAATATAGTGGTGAATCAATTATCTCAAATAGATTTAAAGATGATGTGGATATCCCTTTTTATACAGATGTCTCAAAGGTCTCTAATAGAATAATTATTTTTGCAAAGAAATTTAAAAAAGAAAGTAATATGGCTACAGCAAAGGAGATATTAAATTATTTAAAAACTAACTTTGAATACTCATTGAAAAATTTACCCACTGGAAAGGATTCTCTTAGTAAATTTTTATTTGAAGTAAAAAGAGGAAATTGTGAATTTTTTGCATCAAGTATGGCATTGATGTTAAGAGTAAATAAAATTCCTGCAAGGCTTGTGGGCGGTTTTAAAGGTGGATATTACAATGAAAATGGTGGTTATTATGCTGTGGCTAATAAAAATGCTCATGTCTGGGTAGAAGCTTTTATAGATGGTTACTGGGTTAGGTTTGATCCCACACCTGCTGCCATAGAAAATTTTACAGATAAAAATAGATTACCTTTTGCTCTTAAAATGCGACTTTATTTTGACTATATCTCTTATTATTGGACAAAGTTTGTTATAAATTATGATTTTGATAAGCAGGTGAGTATCATTAAAAATGTTTCTTCATCTTTTAAAAATATCAAAGTTAATAAAAAATATTTTATAAAATTGGTATTTATCTCAATTATTGTATCTGTTTTCATTTATCTTTCTGTAAAGTTTAGGAAAAGATATGAAGCAGATTATTATCTAAACAATTTTTTGAAATTTTTAGCAAAAGAGGGGGTTGTGATAAAAGAGAACGAGCCGCTTAAAAATATTGTAAAAAAGATTGAGGATGAAAGCTTAAAAATTGCTGCAGAAGAGTTTGTAGATGAATTCTATAAAATGAGATTTAAAGATAATCATGTGGATTACAGAAAATTAAAAATGTTAATGTGTAATATCAAAATGCACAAAAAGAAAACCTGAAACCAGATATTATAATCTAACTCGATATTGTAGATTGTAAGATTGAGGTCGTTCTATAAAGGTTGAAAATAAAGATTTAATAATCAAGAGATTGCTTCATTGCTTACCTTTGTAATTAATATTTTTTAATTGCTATCATCAGTGAAGCAATCTCAATAAGTTTTACTGCTTTTCGTGCAACAACCTCACAATATTGATTTATTTCATATTAAAATTAATATTCTTTAAAGGCAACCCCTTATTTGTTAAAATTATTTCATATTTTCCTTGTGGCCAAGTTTTTTCAGGAGGCATTTCTATATAATAAGTTATATATCCTGAGTAGTTATCCTTTGTTATTTTATATGGATAGTTGGCAATGAAAAGTTTTTCCCCATTTGGTTGATAATAATACCATTGAGCTACAATTTCGGTGTTTTTAGGTACATTGTTTATAGCACATGTTAGGTAAACTTTTTTTATATTGGGATTTAGAGTTTCTGGCATCAGTTTTGGAATATATTCCCCTTTAAATTGATACAATCCACAATCAGATATTTTAAAGCTATTTGAGGTATTGACAGTATTTGTAATATTGGTATTGTTTTTACTATGAACTTTGATATCGATCCAATCCACCTGTATATCATGACCGGTATACCAGCCATAAGAATGCATAATAAACCTTATATAAGGGGATGTTAAGTCTGCAGTAAATACTTGAGCAGTCTGACCATTTATTTTGTATATTGCTATGTTACTACTTGAATCATAGACTATTTCTTCTTCAAACCATCTATCCCATATTGGTTGAAAAACTTTATAATTTTGTTTATTACGCCAATCATAACCAGCTATTACAAATCCATGTTTTGTGGGCACATACTGGGTTACTCCCGGTTTTTCATAGTAATAATTGTAGTAGGTTACCTGAAATAAAAATCTTCCTAATTTATTGCTCCATTGAGATAGGTTTGCAGCAGGAGTTAGGTCTGGGTTATCTGTTTGATAAAACCATATTCCACCTTCAAAATATTGGTTAGCATAATGTACTTTTACTCGTCTTTTGATAGTTATTATGTCCCCTTTATCTATTTTTATTGCTTTTGAAGCTAAAAATCCACTTCTGTCGGTATAGTTGCATTTTAAATCAAGAATACCGTTGTTTATATAAATTTTATTTGGTGCATATTTAAGAGTTTGCCACTCTAAAGGTAGCCAAAAATCTTTATTTAAAAAATTGAAGTCGTCGTGATAATCGATTTTTGATAAAGGTTGATGGTTTGTATTTTGAGGATTTTCTTTTTTAACACCTGATATGGTAAAAGTGTTTAAAACTGGATTTGGCACTGCATATTTGAGCCAGCAGCGCGGATTTGGCCCTTGATAACCGGGCTTAACAAAAGTCCATGCTTTACATTTTGGGTCATTATCGCATGCCTGCTTACATAACATAGCATTGTTTTGTGGAAGATCGAAGTTTTTATAATCATAGCCAGGCCTGTCAGTACTATATTCAAATCCATTTTCTGTGTATTGAGTATTGATAAATTTAATTTCGTCTATAAAGGCATACTCAAAATACCATCCATTAGCTTTTATGTATAAATCTACATCGATTGTTTGCCCGTAATATTTTTGCAGAGGTATTGTAAGTTCATACCACTTTTTCCCATCAATAACTCTTTCAAAGGCTTTTACTCCATTTATCCTAACTTCCATTACCCAGTCACCATTTTTGTTACCTGCAACTCTGAACATTAGTGATTTATCGTTTGAATTTACATAGTATTTACCTTTTAAATGAGTTGGTTCAGTTGTTGAAATTGGGTGGAGATATAATGCAGCTCCATGAGCTCCTTCAGGTGGCATAGCATCCCCAATTTTTTTTACAGGGTAATACCAGCCAAATCTATTATTTACTCCTGCTATTTTTGCTACAGTTCCATCAGGTAATGTACCTGTTTTTATAACATTCCAGTTTTTAAACCAGTCTTCTGCATAAGGTGAATTTTTAAAATAATCATTTAGATAATTGTCAGAATTTGTTTTTTCTGAATTAGCTGAGTTAGTTGAGACTTTTGTACCATTCCAATCCCCATTCCAGATATTTCCTCCAAAACCGTATCTCCATTTACCAGTAAATTTTGTCCCATCTTTTGAAAAAACAAACTGTAAATCACCGGCATCGTGAGGTGGCTTATAAGAAGGATATTCGCTCCATTTTCCAGTTAAAACATTTCCATTGATTGTTCCAGTTAATCGCCCTTTATCATGAGTATAACTGCCTGTTACTGTATTACCCCTTTGTATTAAATTCATTTTACCAAAATTTGTATCCCAGCTACCAGCTACATTAATTGTTGTTAAAGCATGATTATTTATGTTGTTAGATGTGTTTATATTAGATATTCTTACGATTTTTACATTATCTATAGCAGGTCCCCAAGCAGATGGGTTGTTATCAAGAGCGATGAATGAGATATTTGTTATGTTTGATGTTGCAGTAAAAGTAAGAGATTTTTTAATCCACCCCATATTTCTTTTATTTTTACCTGTTGTGTTAAATTGGAATGTTTTTGAAACTGAACCAGCAATAACTTTTAGATATTTTATCCCTTGATTATCAGGATTACCTGCCAAATCAAATGTGAGTTGGTATGTAGTACCAGGTGCTGTATTAATATTTTGACTAATAGCTCCACATGTGGAACCACACATATCTATTGACCTTTTCCCATGACTGCTTTGCCAGTAATTTTCAATCAAATCTATGGATCCTTTGGTAATTGTCCAATTATTAATTTTGTTTGAGCCTTTTGATAGAGTTAGCCAGCTTCCTACATGTTGTGGACCAAGTTCAAAGCTACCATTTTTTATTAAATTTGTTTTTCCATTTATGTTTGTTTTTGGTGGCTTTATATTTGATGCAAGGTAAACGCTATTTGCCCATGTCCCCCCACAAATTTGGTTTTGGTCACCTGAACACTTCATATTGCAATTGTTGGCAACTCCATATTTCCCGTAACTATTCCCACAAAAACATTGAGTAGAGTATTGTACCCCTGCGTATTTAAACCCTTTTTGAGCACACAAGTTGATACACATCTGAGGTGTCATTTGATTGGAGCCATACATAAAACCGTCTAAATCTCTACCTTTTGTACCAAAAGGATCCCCTTGATCCTTATAACAGCCAAGAAAATTATATTGATTATCTAAAAAATTTTCCCCTCCTAATGAACTGTCATAAATTATTTTGTTATTTTGTGCATAAGTGAATCCATATAATGATATTAAAAGTATACATGCTAATATTATTTTTTTCATTTTTGACTCCTTTGAAATATATTGTTATTTAATTATATAATATTGTAAGTACTGTTCTCAACAAAACTTGTAAAAAATCTATAATTTTTTTTGAAAAATAGTCTATAAGCTCAATTGCTGCTTAATTTTAGATAGTTGATTTTTTTAGCTAATCTTATATTTAAGGATACCTATAAAATTATGTTGATTTATAAATGTCTTATGAAGTTTTCTTCAAAGTATCAAAAGTGAAAACTTAGTCTCTTCAAGGGGGATAGCAAAATTGATTAAAATTTAGGCAAATTGGTGAAATAAAGCAAAATGTCTACATTTTTATTTTTTGATAATTATTTAAAACAGTTATCCAATAGTTTAATTTTCTGAAATTAAAGTAATTTTATGATTACTTCGTCACTTATGCTTCTTGCAATGGGCATATTTTGTCATTGCGAACGAAGTGAAACAATCTCAGGTTTTGTCACTGCGAGAAACAAAGTGACGTAGCAGTCTATATGTCGGAAGTAGTGAATCGTGAATAGAGAATAAAAAAAAGAGATTGCTTCGTCGCTTACGCTCCTCGTAATGTCTCACTTCTACAGTTATTGCGAACGAATTGAAGCAAATTGAGGACATTTTTATAAAACATTATAGATTTTTGAAAAACTGTGGAAAGATTGTAAAAAATTTTTGATTGCTTTGGTAGATGTGTTTTATTAATTTATAAAAATGCTTGGACTGTATATTCATATCCCTTTTTGTAAAAGTAAATGTAAATATTGTGGATTTTTTTCCATATCTAATTTTGATACTGATATTGTGAAGAATTATTTACATGCAATAGAGAAAGAGCTTTCTGTTTATACAGATTATCTGTTTGACACTATTTATATTGGTGGTGGGACGCCATCGGTTTTAGATTATGATGAATTAGAAAATCTCTTAAAAGCTATTCAAAAGCTAAATTTAAAGAAGTTGAAAGAGTTTACATTTGAGGCAAACCCAGAAAGCATAGATGAAACAAAAATAAAAATTTTAAAAGATTGTGGGGTTTCTAGAATAAGTATTGGTGTTCAATCTCTCGATAACAATGTATTGCAGTTTTTGGGTAGAATACATCAAGTAAAAGATGTTTATACTTGTATCTATTTTCTAAAAAAACATAACTTTAATTTTAATGTGGATGTAATTTTTGATATCCCCACTGTTTCTTATAAAAAGATTTATAACACATTAACTAAACTCTGTGATTTAAATCCAAATCATATTTCTGCTTATTCTTATTCATATGACACAGCTTTTTTGTCTGAGTATAAAGGTGATATGAAATCTCACTTAATTGAAATAGTGGATTTTTTGAAAGATAGGGGTTATCACAGATATGAGATTTCCAATTTTGCAAAAAAAGGTTACGAATCTCTCCACAATATAACCTATTGGAAGATGGGTGATTTTATAGGTGTTGGAGCAGCTGCACATTCTATGAAAAATCTGAAAAATTGTAGAGTTAGATATTCTCATCCTGCTGAGGTGAAAAGATATATTGAAAACAGTTTTTGTTTTGATAATATTGAAATAATAAGAGATGAAAAAGAAATATTGTTAGAAAACTTAGTGTTTGGCTTGAGACTCACTTCAGGTGTTGAGTTAGAAATTTTTAAAAAGTTGGATATTTTAGATTTATTGTCATATTTAATAAAAAAAGGATATTTAGAAAATAATGAGGATAGAGTATGTTTAACAAAAAAAGGAACTTTGTTTTTGGATTATGTACAGGAATATTTGTATTCCAACTCATGATATTTACAGTTAATTCGTATCCTTCAGGATGTGCTGGAGATTGCATGAGTTGTCATGAATCTTTAAAAGGTGATGAAACGCATATCTCTATGACAATGTGTGCCAACTGCCATAATAAATCCAGTAGTGAATTGTCAATTACTTCATCAATGAATGATGGATGTGGTGACAGATGTTTTGATTGCCATGATAAATGGCCAAATGATGGTTATCATGCTGATTTACAAAAGTGTATTGATTGCCACAGTAAAAAATAATTTTCATTTTAGTTGATAAAATCTATATAACGATATTAAAAATATTTTTGAGTAATTGATTTCCCCTTTTATAAATTTTGAAAATGTTTCTTTAGTAATATAATATTCTGCAGTTTGATATTTTTTAGGTGATAATATTTCTTTTATGTTGTCACTTACTCCCCAAACACCACTTATTAAAAAACCTTTAAAATGGTTATCTTTAATAAGCCTATCTAATTTACAGTTTTTTAAAACAAAAAGGATGTCTTTTGTTTTATTTTGTAAAATATCTTTTATTTTTATATTTATGTTTTTTTCTATTAAAGCATTTAAATTTTTCCCTTGAAAATTGATGAAAAGCCAAAAATCACCCGGTTTATTATCGCATTTTTTGCAGTCGGTTGCACCAGTGAAACCTATCCCATCATTTACAATATTCAAGTTTAGAATCTTAATATTTTCTACAATATTGTTTAATTCAATGGTGTATTTTGATTTTAAAAACCTTGTGTAACTATTTTTTGGGTTTGCAACAGTATTTACATAATTAACTTGTGAAGGTTTGGAGCAACTTGTCAAAATGACAACTAATAGTAAAATTGTTAAATATTTCATGAAAACACCTATTAATAATTTTGCATTATTCTAACAAATTACTTGCAAAAAATGCAATAAATTTTTAAAGTAGTGTGGATTTAGTAATCCTAAACGTGGGAGGATTTATGAGAGATAAGATTGAGGCAGTGGAAGTAAAATGCCCAAAATGCAATAGAAAACAGATAGTTTACATACCAAAGGAACCAATACCAAAGTGTCCTGATTGTGGGACACAAATGGTAATTAGTGAACTTTTAGATGAAGGAAAATCATATTAGGAGGATGCGATGAGAAAGTTTTTTGTTTCACTGTTAGTTTTTCTTTTTGCAGCAACTTTTCTTTATGCTGCAGATAATTCCCTTTGGGAAAAGTCCACTCTAAATCAAATTTTAAAAAGAGGTGAATTAAGAGTTGGACTTGAATCCGGTTATAAGCCATTTGAAATGACTGCAAAAAATGGCGAGATTATAGGTTTTGATGTGGATCTTGCAAAAGTAATGGCAAAAGCTATGGGTGTAAAACTCAAAATAGTTAACACCGCTTGGGATGGAATAATCCCTGCATTAATTACTGACAAGTTTGATATTATTATGTCTGGTATGACAATAACTCAAAAGAGGAATCTGCAAGTAAATTTTGCTGATCCTTATATTATTGTGGGACAAACACTATTAATTCATAAAAAAGATGCTGGGAAAATCAAATCATATAAAGATTTGAATAATCCAAAATATGTGATAGCTTCAAAACTTGGCACGACAGGTTATTTTGCTGCTAAAAAGTATATACCAAAAGCAAAAGTAAATGCTTTTGAAACTGAGGCAGATGCTTTTCAAGATTTTATAAATGGTAAAGCTGACGCTTTTGTATATGATCTTCCACTTTGTGCATATTACTATTCATTATACAAAGACAGAGTTGTGTTTTTAGATAAGCCTTTTACATTTGAGCCATTAGGTTGGGCTATCAAAAAAGGAGATCCAGATTTCTTAAACTGGTTAAATAACTTTTTAAGACAGATTAAAGGTGACGGTACTTACGACAGAATCTATAAAAAATGGTTCAAAAGCAAATCTTGGCATAAACAAGTTCAATAAACAATCTAAAGCCCCCAGTCTTTGGGGGCTTAATACATATACAAGAGAGGATAGAAAGTGAATAGAAAGAAAAACGGATTTTTATGGAATATTGTGTTTGTTCTCATCTTGATATCAATTGGTGCATTTTTTTATTTTTCTACAAAACAGATTAACTATATCTGGAGATGGGACAGAGTATTACAATTTGTTTGGCACACCTATGATAAAGAGATTAGAGCTCCTTTTGATGGGACTGCCGAGATTGATGGTGAAAAGCTTATTATAGTGGCAGATGATGGAGAAAAAGAGCTTATTAAAGGGTTTACTAAAATAACGGTTTCAAATGGTGATCTTGTATTTGAAGGTGATGTTGTTGCTAAAAAGAGGGTTAGTGAACCAGGCCCATTACTAATGGGGCTTTATGTTACTTTAAAACTTTCAATTATTTCGATATTTTTTGCAATCATAATTGGGATAATTACTGGTTTAATGCGAATTTCTGAAAATCCTGCTTTAAAAAAACTTGCTATTACTTATATTGAATTAATTAGAGGGACTCCTCTTCTTGTTCAAATATTTATTTTTTACTTTTTTATCGGTACAGTTTTACAATTAAATAGATTTACTGCTGGTGTTGCTGCGTTAGCTGTTTTTGCAGGTGCATACGTTGCAGAAATAGTAAGGGCAGGTATCCAGTCTATACATCGAGGTCAAACAGAGGCAGCAAGGAGTCTGGGTATGAACTATTTCCAGACCATGAGATATATTATTTTGCCGCAGGCACTAAAGAGAACTATTCCTCCTATGGCAGGGCAGTTTATATCCTTAATAAAAGATTCTTCTCTTGTATCTGTTATTTCTATTACTGATTTAACAAAGGCTGGTAGAGAGGTTGTTACATCTACATTTCAACCATTTGAGGTGTGGTTTACTGTTGCAGCATTGTATCTAATTCTTACAACTACCCTGTCATTTTTAACACAATTACTTGAAAGGAGGTTGGCAGAAAGTGACTGATTATATAATTGAAGCCACTAATGTGCATAAAGTTTATCCAAATGGGGTGCATGCCTTAAAAGGCGTGACTTTAAAAGTAAAAAGACAGGAAGTGGTGGTTATTATTGGACCAAGTGGTTCGGGGAAATCAACTTTTTTGAGGACATTGAACTTGTTAGAGACAATAAATGATGGTAAAATTATAATAGATGGTGTGGATTTGACTAGTCCAAAAACAAATATTAATAAAGTGAGAGAAGAAGTTGGGATGGTTTTTCAGCAATTTAATCTTTTCCCACATATGACAGTCCTTCGTAATATTACTCTTGCGCCAATGGTTGTGAGAAAAATGAAAAAGGAAGAAGCAGAAGAGATTGCAATAAAGCTATTAGAAAAGGTGGGGTTAGCTGACAAGGTTAATAGTTATCCTTCACAGCTTTCTGGTGGACAGCAACAAAGGGTAGCAATTGCAAGAGCTCTTGCTATGAGACCAAAGATAATGCTTTTTGATGAGCCAACGAGTGCACTTGATCCAGAAATGATTGGTGAAGTACTTGATGTTATGAAGACATTGGCAAAAGAAGGGATGACGATGGTTGTTGTTACTCATGAGATGGGGTTTGCAAGAGAGGTTGCTGATAGAGTAGTTTTTATGGATGAAGGTGAGTTGATTGAGGAAAATACACCTCAGGAAATTTTTAGTAATCCTAAAAATGAAAGATTAAAACAGTTTTTAGGACAAATATTATAGGGGTGTCATGTTTTTTAGTAAAAAGGTAAAAATTAATGTTAAAAATAAAAACCTTATTATTGAAGCAAAAAGTGGCTCTAATTTATTTGAGGTATTAATAAACAATGGTATCCCTATAGAATCTTTATGTAAAGGCAGTGGACAGTGTGGTAAGTGTAAGGTTAAAATAGTTTCTGCAGATGGAAAAGAGATAAATAAGCCAACAAAAAAAGATAGGTTGATTTTAGCAAAAATTAATCTTGATAACGGGTATAGACTTGCCTGTCAATATATTGTTAAATCAGATGTAATTGTAGATACTGAAGAATGGATTGTGGAAGAGGATCCAAATATTCTAAAAGTTACGGTAAAAAAAGTAGGCCAAGAAACTAAAACAGATGAAGTTGCAGATGATGATTCTAAAGATTCTGAAAAAATTGAGAAAAGTAATAAAAATGTAGTTGAAGAGTCTGAAGGTGAACTTAAAGAGTTAAAGGATGGTTTGATACTGATTCAATATCCAAAGGGTATTAAATATTTTGTCTATAGTGCAAGTATTGGGACTATTTCTTTTGATGGTTATGTAAAGACAGATGAGCCTCTGATTGATTTAATTGACAACAATCTGCTCTCTGATTTTATTTACAATAATGTTGATGTGCCAGACATTGATAGAGTTTTGATAATTCTCGATAAAGCATATTATCAGGGAGATAACCTTCTAAATTTGATAAATTATTATTCTTTTGAAATAGGGGAGATGTTTTGTGAAATAGTTCAGCCGCTTGAAAAGCCTTCTGATCTTTTGACTTTTTTTAGACTATTAAATCTACAAGATGGCTCATTACTAATTCCTATAGATAATTTGAACGCTTCATATTTTAAGTTGGATAACAAGCTTTATTCTCTTGATTTAAAATATCTTTCAAACAGAATTGATATGAGCTTTTTGTTTCAAAGCGGTATTAACCCTATTATAGATATTTCAGATGATTTTAAAGAGATATCAATAAAAGATACATATTTTGAACCAGATTCAATAAGTCCCAAAGCTATTTTGAAAACTGTAAATAACTTGGTAAATATGGGGATAGTAGATGACCAATATCGTATAAAGGATAGAAATGAGCTTTTAGACAAGGTGCCAATAGAAATTTTGGTAAAAATAAATAAAAAAGGTGATGAGAGCAGGTTTAATGTTTACAGAAAAAAAGAGGTTACTTTATTTGTTTCGGATAAAGATTTAATTAACTTTTATGAATTAAGAAAACTTATAAATTCAATTATAATTTATACAGAAAAATTTCTTGGCAAAATATCAAGCATTGTATTGTATTCTTACACGGATATTGAGGATGCTGTTAATGTGCTGATTAATTTAGGTGTTTTTCCTAAAAAGTATTCTAAAAAAATTACATTTTTTAGTGGTGATCCAGCATTATTATCAATCAAGTTTTTTGGCTATAAAAATGTTCCGTCATTTTTGAATAAAAACTTTAATGAGCTGAATTCTATTGAGCTATATAAAAACGAAAACTATAACGCTATTCTTAAAAAATTCTAACCTGTTGCACAATAAAAAATAACATTTTAGATTTTTTCTCAAACACTTGAAAAAACGAAAAGCAGTCTTTGCGAGGAGCATAAGCCCCTAAGCAATCTCAAAAATACAATGATATCAAAAAAATTGACTCATTGTGCAACAGCCTCAAATATTGTATACTATACTAAACTAAAAAATAGCTTTAGTTACAATTTCATCCAGGTTTTCTTTTGAATCAAGTTGTATCTTCTTCTTTTTATCAATAATTACTACTGGTGGGTTGAGAATTCCATATTCTTCAGGGATTTTTTCTTTCTCTGTATCTATTAAAATCACTTCAATTTTATCGCGATATTTTTCTGCAAGATTTTTTGCAATTTCTGGTGTATTAGTGTCTTTTGAACCATTATAAAAAAATTCTACTTTTATCATCCTTCCCTCCCTTTTTTCTTAATTATAACATGATTATTAAATTTTTTCATTTTAAATTATCATTGTGGATATTTTACAATAGACTAACGTTTTTATAATTAAAACAATCATTAGATTACTTCTGCAAAATATATTTTCTCGCAAAGAGTAAGGCTGTCATTGCGAGGAGTGAAACGACGAAGCAATCTAAAAAGATTTTTATAAAATTTTTTCTAAAGAAATTTTTATTCATTCCGATTTTTAATCTGACGCAAGGAAGCGTAAAAAAAATTAAATAGGGGAAACATCCTCTATTGAAACAATCAAGGAGGATAAGATGGCACTAACAATTTATCAAAACATCATGTCTTTGAATTCTCAAAGACACCTTGGCGGGACTCAATCCGCACTTAGCAAATCACTCGAGCGTTTATCAAGTGGTTTAAGAATCAACCATGCAGCAGATGATGCTTCAGGTCTTGCAATCAGTGAAAAGTTGCGTGGTCAAATCACAGGTCTCAAAAGAGCGGTAATGAATGCACAAGATGGTATTTCAATGCTTCAAACTGCAGAAGGGGCATTAGAAGAAGTATCTTCAATGCTTCAAAGGATGCGTGAGCTTGCTGTACAAGCATCAAATGGTACTTATACCACAAATGACAGAGTTGAGCTACAAAAAGAGATTGAACAGCTAAAAGCAGAGATTGATAGAATATCAACTGCCACAGAGTTTAACACTAAAAAGCTATTAAATGGTGATGGGACAGCTCTATGGTCAGCAAGTGATAATAAAATCTCAGCAATAATAAGAGGTAATGTTCAAGAGGGAAATTACAAAATAAAAATGGAAAGCCTGAGTGTTGGCCAAAATCAAGTCTTCCAAACCGATATCATGACAGTATCTGAAGCAGAAAATGGAGTAACAATTACTCATAATCCATCAACGAGTAATGGTGTAGAAGAGATAAAAGATCTTGTTAGTAGTAATTCTGATAATATATATCGAGTGACTGTAGACGGTGCAACAACTGCGTCAGATGGTTATTATAAGGTTTCTACATATGATGGAGGGGATAACACGTTTGATTCGACAGTTGATGGTGATGTTATAGGTAGTGCTTTAAACTCTACAAATGGAACTTATTATATAGAAGTTATATTTAATAATGATTTTGATGGGACAACTTATGATAGTACATCAAATGATGGTGATGCAAATAGGAGTACACTTGGAAATGCATATATTAATATTTATAATTCAGATGGTACTGCATTTCAGACAGGAATTATTGCTAATATAGAAGATACCACTACAGGTGATGGTGGTGGTAATGTTATTTTAAATATGAGTAATGTAAGTTCAGCTACAAGTGGAGCGATATCATTTAATGATATATTATTAGATGATGGATCGACAGAATTAACTATTAGTGCAGGGGAAAAAGTCCTTATTTCAGTATATAATGCCTCTATACCTACAACAGCAACTGGTGGATATTTTGATGTTTATGCACCAGTTACAAGTGGTACACCATCAAATCAAGTATTAAAAGTTACAGCGGATAGTGGATTAGCTAATTCTGAACATCAAGTAGCCTTACTAGGGTTTGATACAAATGGTAATTTACAAACGACAGATTCTTTTACATTAAAGATTGGATCAGATTCTAATGGATTTTTAGATCCTGATGATGCAACATTTCAAGGTTATACTTTAAATCCTGGAGATGTTGCTAATGAAAATACTAAATTGAGCAATATCGCTAGGTTTATAGATGCTGATGGAAATAACCTATTTGAGAATAAGCAAGAACTTACAATCTGGGGAAATGGTAAATCAACAACAATTTATTTAGAAGCAGATGATACAGTAGCAGATTTAGAAAAGAAATTGACTGATGCCATAGTAAACAATCTAGGAATGGGATCTGATGATCCGACTGTCAATGAGCATTTAGTGGATTATATCACAACAGCTGATCCAAATAGTAAATTTAGAACTGTTGCAGGTACATTTGTTATTCAAACTGCTATGGTTGGGGAGCAGGGTGAAATTGCATTTTCTGGTGATCAAAGGTTGATAAATGCTTTATCATTAGCAGAAGTGCAAAAAGCTGAAAGTAGTAGTGTAAAAGTGACAGTTTACGATGCCACTACAGGCGATTTAATAGGCAGTGACGAAACTGGTAACGATAGGGTTGACGGTGTAATACAAGGTATTGAGTTGGTAATAGATTCAAGAACAAGTGTAAATTCTCAATTAAATTCATCAAATGAGTTGGAATTTGTGGAAAATCCAAATTTAACAAATGAGGATTATTATTTACATGTGGTAGATAATTCTACTGATTTGCAGATTGGTTCAAATAAAGGGCAGGATTTATCAGTATCAATTCCACAGCTTAATACTGTTGGGCTTGGTGTTGATAAAATTTGGGTAGTTTCTCAAGAATTAGCTAAAAGAGCGATTCCTGATATTGATAATGCCTTGAGTCAAGTTGTGACAATTAGGGCGACAATTGGTGCTCAAATAAACAGACTTGAGCATACTGTAAATAATTTGAATGTTGCGCATGAAAATATGACAGCAAGTGAGTCAAGGATTAGAGATCTTGATGTGGCAGAGGAGATGGCTACATTTACACGCTATCAAATTCTATCTCAATCAGGTATTGCGATGCTTGCTCAGGCAAATCAAATACCTCAAATGGCTCTTCAACTACTTCAAGGATAATGAAAGGGGGCTGATATGGGTGCATATCCATTAAAAGAAGTTGACACAAAAAGGAAGATGCAGCTTAATGAGCTTTATAAAATGCTCAAGGAGATGTTTGACTCAAATTTTTATGGGTCTATTGAAATAAAGTTTGAGGCTGGAAAAGTTACCATTGTAAAGAAAACAGAGAGTATCAAAATCTAAAAGGGGGCTTTAAGCCCTCTTTTTTTGTAAAAAATTAAATGCAGTCATTGCGAAAAAGCGTAAGCTGACGAAGCAATCTCTAAATTGAGTTAGCTTGACAAACTTTCACTATTAAGTAATATCATTAAAAATTGAAAACGACTATTTTCTAGCTAATCGAAAATTAGTCTTGACTATTTTCGAGTATAATATAAATTTGTAAATATGATAAGCAGAAATATTGAAGATTTTGTATTACAAATTTTACATTCATATAATAAAATTTGTTTTATTAGTGGCCCCAGACAATCTGGTAAAACCACATTTTCAAAGATGATATTGGAACATTTTCAGCAGAGTTCATACATAAATTGGGATATAATTAACCATCAGAAAAAAATTATTAAAGATCCATACTTCTTTGAAAATGAAAATAGAGATTTACAAAAAAGATTTTTAGTAGTTTTTGATGAAATACATAAATATAAAGATTGGAAAAATTATCTAAAAGGTTGTTATGACGGCTATAAAGATGACTTTAATTTTTTAGTTACTGGTAGTGGTAGGTTAGACCTTTTTAAAAAAGGTGGTGACAGCCTTTTTGGTAGATATTTTGCTGTAAACTTATTTCCTTTTACATTAGGGGAGCTTGAAAATAAAAAATTTATTTCCTGGGATGAATTTGAGCAAATATTATTAAATGGATTTGAGCTTAAAAGTTTTAAGACTACTTATGAGCAACTTTGGAGCTTTTCTGGATTTCCTGAACCTTTTTTGAAAAATAATATAGAATTTTATAATATTTGGGCTAATGAAAGAAAGAAAACAGTTATAAAAGAAGATATCAGAGATGCATATTATATTAAAGATATTTCAAATATTGAAATATTATCAACTCTTTTACCATTCAAAGTGGGATCACCTTTATCAGTTAATTCTATTAGAGAAGATCTAAATGTAGCTTTTGATTCAATAAAAAAGTGGTTATTAATTTTAGAGCAATTTTATTATATTTTTACAGTAAAACCTTATAGTAAATCTTTGCCAAGAGCGATTAAAAAGGAAAATAAAGTTTATCTTTATGATTGGGTAGAAATTGAAGATAATGCAGCAAAATTTGAAAATCTTGTTGCTCTACATCTTTTTAAAACAATAACATTGTGGACTCAAACTGGAAAAGGGAATTTTGATTTGTATTACCTCAGGGATAAAGAAAAAAGGGAAGTGGATTTTTTAGTAACTAAGGATAATCAGTTGCTTTTTTTAGTAGAAGTAAAATTAAACGATACTGATTTATCTAAAAACTTACTTTATTTTCAAGAAAAGTTGAAAGTTCCTTATGCAATACAGGTTGTTTCAAAAAGTGGTGTACTTAAAAAACTTAAAAGAAATAATTATGTGCAATACATAATTTCGGCTGATAATTTTCTTTATTATTTATTATAAAATTAATAAAATTGGAAGTCTTGTACAATATCTGCTAAATATCCCAGATTGCTTCGCTGACGCTCGCAATGACAAAAATAGTAGTCATTACGAGGAGCGATAGCGACGAAGTAATCTCTTTTTTATCTTTTCACGTTTCACTATTCACTGTTCACGAGATATAGACTGCTTCGTCACTATCGTTCCTCGCAGTGATAAAAAACCGAGATTGCTTCACTTCGTTCGCAATGACGGTCTTGTTGGTCATTGCGAGGAGTGAAACGACCAGCAATCTCCTATTAAATTTTTTCTAAAGTTTTTATGTGATTGTTCGATTTATAAATCAGAAAAATTGAATAAGCGGTACTGAAACATTCAGGCCGGTGTAACTCGATTAGAGTTGCATCGGCCTTTTTTGTTTTGGTGCCAAAAAAGTTGAAAAGGGGGTGATGGAAAGACGGTGATTAGTGAATGGTGAATAGTAGAGAGATTGCTTCGCTGATGCTCGCAATGATGGCTCGGCAGTCATCGCGAGGAGCGGTAGCGACGAAGCAATCTCAAGCAACAGTTTAACGTAGAACTTAGAACTTAGAACAAAAAAAGGCAGGGAAGCCAAAAAACAAAACAAGGAGGTAGTGTTATGGCACTAAGAATTTACAACAATATTTCTTCCCTTAATGCACAAAGATACTTAGGTATCACAAACAGTCAAATGTCAAAATCACTTGAGAGATTATCAAGTGGTCTTAGAATCAACCATGCGGCAGATGATGCATCTGGTCTTGCAATCAGTGAAAAATTGAGAGGCCAAATCAGTGGTCTTAAAAGAGCAAGTATGAACGCTCAAGATGGTATCTCAATGCTGCAGACTGCTGAAGGTGGTTTGCAAGAGATTCAAAGCATTGTTCAAAGAATGAGAGAGCTTGCAGTACAGGCTGCAAACGGTACCTATACTGCAAATGACAGAGCAGAGCTTCAAAAAGAGGTTGACCAGCTAAAATCAGAAATCAACAGAATATCCGCATCAACAGAATTTAACACCAAAAAATTGTTAAACGGTGATGCATCAGCTCTCTGGTCAGCAAGCAGCAACAAACTTGAAGCTATTATCAAAGGTAAAGTAGCTGAAGGTGAATATTCTGTATCTGTAACATCAAGTGCTGGTAAAAATTATATCTATAAAACTGATATTATGACAATTGGAGAAACAAATAGTTATGGTGAGGTAGATAGTTCATCTGGAGCAAGTTGGAAAAATGCAGTGAAATCAATAGATAATATAGAAGGGTTTGATTCTGGTTCTAGTGTAACACTTGCAAAAGTTGATACAGATGGTACTACAAGTGATGATGCCGCTGCTGTTTTAGGTTATACTGGTGGGGCAAATGTTAGTTTAGCAAATAATGGGACAGCTTATGATGTAAGTGCTAGTGGATATTTGGAAGTTGAATTTTTGGCTGCTACTTCAGCAAATGAGAATGACACTAGTACAAGTAGTTCTACACAGACAAGGATTGCTAATGCTGCAAGAGTTAGGTTTTATAATGCGGAAACAGGATATGTTAGTGATTGGGTAAATGTTGATTTGGATTACATTTCTGGTGATGGTTCAAATGATACTAATCCTGATACCGAATTTATTGAATTAAATAGTTCTTCTGGATTAACAACTGATGGCTCAACTAATTTGTTCTCAGCTGGTGGATTAAGGATAATTACTACTAATGATAATATTGGTGTAGGAGATAAAGCAGTAATTAGCCTATCCGATTATGATAAAACAGATAGTGCTACTGATATAACTGTAAAATATACGACATCAGCTAATCATCCTGAAGTTACATATGCTAATGCAATAAGTAGTACTTCAGAGAGTAGTACCAATGTATATGTTGGAAATTTTGATACAAGTACAGGAACTTTTAGCTTGAATAGTTTTAGAATAAATTTTAATCCTGTTTCATCTATTACAAATGGTGAAAATCTTATTTTTAACGTTCTTGGAGAAGGGGATGTAGCAACATCTACAACTAAACTAAAAGATGTACAGAGGTTTGTTAATGATGATGGTAGAAACATTTTTGATAATACTCAATCATTGACAATATTTGGTAATGGTAAACAGACTACAATTTATCTTGAAGGTGATGATACTTTAGCAGATTTTGAATCTAAATTGGAAGATGCGCTTGTAAATGATTTGGAAATGGGAGATTCTTCTATTAAAAATGACTTAGTATATTATGATACTACTGCAGGTACATTTAAAATCCAAAGTGGTTTAATAGGTGAAGACAGCAAGATTTCTTTCATCGGTGACCAGAAACTTATTGATGGTTTATCCTTGACTACAGTTCAAAAAGGTGAAAACTCCTCTTTAACTGTAAGTGTTACAAAAAATGGAGCTACCGTAGGTAGTGATACTGTAAATGATTACACATTAAGAGGAGTAATTAGTGGTGTTGAATTGAGCTTTGATAAAAATTTGGGAGTTTCAGTTTCAGGAGATAGTAGTGGAAATCTTACATTTACAGCATCAGGTACAACAACTATTGAATTACACCTTGTTGATAATTCAACTGCGCTTCAGATAGGAGCAAATGAAGGGCAAGACATAAATGTAAGTGTTGCTCAGATTGATACTAAATCATTAGATCTTGACAATGTCTTAGTAGTTGACCAAGAATCTGCTCAAAAAGCAATTACGAAGATTGACAGGGCATTGGAGTTTATCTCTGGTGCAAGGTCTACTATTGGTGCTCAGGTTAACAGGCTTGAGCATGCGATTACAAACCTTGACACAGCAAGGGAGAACTTGACAGCTTCTGAGTCCAGGATTAGAGACCTTGATATTGCTGAGGAGATGGCTAACTTTACAAGGTATCAGATACTTCAGCAGTCTTCTACTGCTATGCTGGCACAGGCTAATCAGCTTCCTCAGCTCGCTTTACAACTTCTGGGTAGGTAATAAAAGGATTGGGGCTTTTGCCCCTTTCCTAAAATAAAAGAAAGGTGGTGATGAGCTATGTTAGAGGCAGTAAAAAATTTAACAGTTGCAACAGTAGATAAAGCATCATCAACCAGTGATGTAAAAAACACCCAGAAGGTTGTTGAGCAGAGTGCAAGGCAGCAGGCTCAAAAGCAGGTAAGCGAGCAGGAATTAAGGAAACAGATGGAAGAGCTAAATAAGGCTCTCGATATGATGAATATCAAACGAGAGTTTGAGGTGGATAAAGATCTTGGGGAAGTAGTAGTAAAGATAGTTGATACCCAAAATGATAAAGTGGTAAGGCAGATTCCACCTGAAGAAGTATTAAAGCTTGCAAAAAACATAAGAGAGATGGTGGGCTTGTTATTTGACAAGACCACATAAACAGTTAAAGAGATTGCTTCGGCAACTTTTGTTGCCTCGCAATGACGGCTCGGCAGTCATTACGAGGAGCGGTAGCGACGAAGTAATCTCTTGTAAAACATTGAATTGGAGATTGCTTCGCTAGCGCTCGCAAAGACTAAAAGTTGTCATTGCGAGGGGCGTAAGCCCCGAAGCAATCTCTTTTTTTATTTTCTTTTCACATTTTACAATTCACTATTCACGACATACAGACTGCTTCGTCACTATTGTTCCTCGCAGTGACTGAAACCTGAGATTGCTTCGCTATCGCTCGCAAAGATTTATATAAGTTATTCATTGCTGATTTAAGCTTTTTTTGCTATAATTTTATTATGAATAAGGAATTAATTGAAAAATTAAAAAAGCTTAAACCTGTGTTGAAAGAAAAATTTGGTATTGAGGAGTTTGCTGTATTTGGTTCACAGGTAAGAGATGATTTTCATAAAAATAGCGATATTGATATAGTTTTGATTAAAGTAGCAAAAAAAGATTATTTTAACAGACTAAAAGCAAAATATTTTTTAGAAAAAGTTCTAAACGTTAAAGTTGATCTTGGTTATTATGATAGTATGCGAGAGATAATTAAAGAAGAAATAAGTAAAGATATTTTTTATGTCTAAAAGAATAAAAGAATTATTTTTATTTGATATTTTAATTGCTGTTTTGAAAATTGAAGAACATGCAAAAAGATATAAAAATGCGTATGAGTTGAAATTAGCTTATCATGATTGGGATTTTATAATTAGACAATTTGAAATTATTGGTGAATCAACTAACAAACTTATTAAATATTCTTATTTTTCTGATGATAAAAGAGAAATTGTTGATTTTAGAAATGTATTAATTCATGAATATTTTGGTATAGACCATGAATAAGTTTGGGATATTATAAAAAATCATTTGTCGAAATTTAAAAATGAAATTTTGGCTAAAATAGATGAGCTAGATTATGAATTAAAGGAAAGACTGATAAATTCTCTCTTAAAAGAGTATAAGCATATTTCATTTGTATCGGATGCACTTATTGCTTTAAAATAAAGAGTTTTTTAAACATTAAGTATTGAGATTGCTTTGCTAGCGCGCAATGACAAAAAGTGGTCATTGCGAGGAGTGAAACGACGAAGCAATCTATTAAGCGTAAAATATAATTCGAAAATCATTAAAATTTGTTGCAAAATTATTTAATTTTGTAATTTTATGTATATGGACAAAGACACATTAAAAGCCTACGAAAAACTAATCAAAAAAATTATATGGGACTATAATATTTCACCTAAAAATCTTTTAGATGTTATTTTTAAGAAGAAAATAAGTTATCAACACTTTACTTATGAAAAATTGGTTTTGAGAGCACTGGAAAGGTTATCATATTATGACTTACTTTTTTTATTTGGAGTGGATGGATTAAAAGAAATTTTATCTGATAAGTATTTGAAACAATTAAGAGATAAAGAATTAAGAGGAAAATATGAGCGATTACGTAAAATATTATCTGGAGAACCTATACCCTTTTCAAGATGGAATCCTGAATATATTAAAAAAACTCAAAACACCCTTTTATTTAACAGGTGGAACAGCATTAAGTAGAATATATTTTAATCATAGATTTTCCGATGATTTAGACTTTTTTGTAAATTCGCAGAAAGATTTTGATATTTATTGTTCATTAATTTTGGAAGAACTCTATAAGTGTGCTGATGAATTAGAGTATACTTTTGACAGTGAACGGATTAAAAAAAGTGACACTTATGTTCGTATTTATTTGATTAAAAGTGAAATTGAACTAAAAATTGATTTTGTATCGGATGTAAACTTTAGAATTGATAGACCTTTTTTTTATGAAAATTATGGTTTAGTTGATACATGGAAAAATATTCTTGTAAATAAAGTGAGTGCTTTATATAGGTTTGAGCCAAAAGATATTGTGGATTTGTGGATGCTTGCAAAGAATTTTTTATTTGATTGGAGGATTGTTTTTAAGTATGCATCAAGAAAGGATGCTGGTATTGATCCACAAACTGTATTTGAAATTATAACAACTATTCCAAAAGAATATTTAAAATCATTAAAATGGATACAAGATGTTGATATTGAAGATATTTATAATGATTTAAAACATATTGGTAATGATATCATAAATGGTAATATAAATACATTATTCTCAGAATGATTTATTAATTGAGATTGCTTCACTACGCTCGCAAATACAAAATGTGGTCGTGTAGAGGGGCGAGAGCCCCTAAATATTCTATTATGTAGCTATTTCTACGGTTAAAGTTATAGATCTGCTATTTTTAAGACAATTTTTCCAAAATGTTTGTCTTCTTCCATTGTTTGATGTGCAAGTTTTACTTCTTCTAATGGAAAAACTTTGTAAATAATTGGAACGATTGTTCTATCAGCAAATTTTGGCATAACCTGTTCGTTAAATGCTTTTATTATTTCAGCTTTTTCTTCAACAGGTCTTGATCTTAAAACAGAGCCGATAATTTTATGTCTTTTTACCATGACAAGCCCGAGGTTTATTTCAGCTTTTATTCCGCTTGTAACTCCAATAATTACAAGTCTACCCCCATAGGCTAAAGATTTTATATTTGGCTCTAAATAAGCTGCTCCAATGTGATCTAAAATAACATCTACACCTCTTTTATTTGTAAACTCCCTTATTATTTGTGAGAAATCAGGGTGTTCTTTGTAATTAATTAATAGATCAACACCTAATTCTTTTACTTTTTCCATTTTTTCTGGTGAAACAGTTACTATAATTTTTACATCGTTTCTAATTGCCCTTGTAATCTGAATAGCAGCAGTATTTACACCGCCACCTCCACCATGAAAAATTGCATAATTGTTATCTTTTAATTCGCCAAGAAGAATTACATTTAAAAATGCAGTTATATATGATTCGCAAATACAAGCAGCTTCTTCAAAGGTCATACTGTCTGGTATTGGGATTAAATGATCTGCGTATGCAACGGCATATTCGGCATATCCTCCACCACCGACAAGAGCAGCTACCCTATCACCTTTTTTCCAACCTTTTACATTTGATCCAACCTCTTCTATGATACCTGCAACTTCTAATCCTAAGATTTCAGATTCTCCAGGTGGAGGAGGGTATTTCCCTTCTCTCTGGACTAAATCTGGTCTATTTATGGAAGTTGCAGCAACTTTGATTAATACCTGATTTTCTTTTGGTTTAGGAATATCAGTGTCGATTATTTTTAAGACATCAACTCCACCAAAACCATCACAAATAACAGCTTTCATAATTACACCCCCACATAATTTTATCAATTACAATATATTGGCAGTTGCACAATAGCTAGTAATTACCATAATTATGAGATTGCTTCGTCACTTATGCCCCTCGCAATGACACCAAAATTCCATCATTTGCTGTGCAACGCCATTTATAATTATAAATTATTTAAGAAAAAAATCTATGAGTTAATTTAAATTTTTGATTTTGTTATTGATTTTATAGACTTCTACTAATATGTTGGCTATTGCCTGATAAAGTTTATCTGGTATTTCTTCGAAAAGGTCTAATGTGGATAAAATTTCAACAATGTCTGGATCTTCTTTTATAAAAACACCATGTTCTTTAGCTTTTTCGATAATTTTCTCAGCAATTAAGCCTTGCCCTTTTGCTACTAGCTTAGGCGCTTTATCTTTATTGGCATCATATTTTAGAGCAGCGGCCTTTTTAGTTTTTTTCATTTTGAACTATTATATCATAAAATTGTTTCGCATTTTTACATGCTTTAGCATCTATGACATTGCAAAAGCTTATAAAAACTTTTTTACTTGTAAGGGACAACACTTTTAAATCGTTATAAAATTGCTCTAATTCCTGTTTTGAGTATTCATAGTCTAAGATTTTGTCTTCTGGAGTAAGCCATAATTTACTTCTTCCATACAACCTAAAATAAGTATAATTGTTTGATGAAAAGGGGTAATATGGAGCTAAACCTTTTATTTGAGGCATGTCTAAAACAATTAAGCCTATCCTTTTTTCTTGAAAAAGCTCTAAAAATCTATTTTTATACCATGTTCTGTTTGGCAACTCAAAAAACAGAGGGAAATCTTTAAAATCATTGGACAGTTTTTCTAAATGCTCAAAGTTTTCTTTTGAAGCAGAAAATGCATAATTAAAGTCCGCAAAAAAAGCAGCAAGTTTACCTTTTTCTATTATTGGTGTTAAACCGTGCAAAAAATCTTTTATATCTTGCTGATTATATCTCCCTTTTAAAAATCTTTTGTTTAACCTTACTGAAAAGGTTAAGTCTTCACCTCTATCAACGATACTTTTGATAGTATTTAAATAGGGGATATTGTAAAAAGTAAAAGTCATCTCTAAAAGGTTGAGATAATCCTTTTTAGTATAAAAAGGTAACATATGATAGTTTGATATACCTTTAGGGTAAAATTTTCCAATCCAATCTTCAAATTTGTAACCACTTGTTCCTATGAAAACGGGTGTTTCGTTGATACTTATTTGTTTCATTCTATAATAACCGCTAAAAATGTAATTGGTTCATTGGTTTTATTTTCTATTGAATGCCCTTCCCCTTTTGGAGTGATAAGCATATCTCCAGGGTTTAAAAGTTCTTCGGTTCCACTATCATTTACTACTGCTTTTCCATCAAGTATTAAATATATTTCCATATCATTTTCATGTATATGGTAGCCTACTTTTGAATCAGGTTTTAATTCAACTACAGAAAACATTTTGATTTGTCCACCAAACTTCGTGGCAGCTTCATAGCCAAAATTTATTAAACTCCCTCTTCCATCTTTAGGTTTTGTTACCTCTTTAGGTTCAATATTATTTAGTCTTACAATCATTTTTACCTCCTAACAGAAACAATTAATCAAGTATAATAAAATAAATAAAAAAGCAATAAATTATTGGGCTGCTTTGTCACTTACGTTTCTCGCAGTGACTAAAACCTGAGATTGATTTGCTACGCTCGCAAAGACAAAAAAATGATCTTTATAGTTGAGAGAGATAATAATTAATTATGTTTTTAAGACCTTCGCCAGAAAGTTCACTTATATAAAATAAACTATTGTCAACATTATTATCAATAAACATTAAAGCTTTTTCGAAAGCACGTTTGGCTTCCATTTTTTCATTTAATTTTAATAATGTTAGACCATAATAAAACCAGGATGCTGATGAATCAGTTTTTAGGTAAATGGATTTTCTCAGTTCATTTTTTGATGTTTTATAATTGCCTTTTAGAAAATGTATTATACCTTTTATTAAAAAAATCTCATAAGAAAAAATGTTTTCTTCGAGTGAGAATGTAATAAACCTTTCTGCCTCATCCAGTTGATTTTCTTTTATTAAGCATATTAAATAAAATATTTTTGCACGTAAGTTTGTTGGATTTAGTTCATTTAAAATTTTCTTAAATAAAATAGAAGCTTCTTTAAAATTATCATTAAACATAAAATTGACTGCTTTTTCAAAGAGCTCAGTTTCAGGTTTTTCTGAGATTTTCCTGGTTCTGACCTTTATATCTGTAACGAAAGGATGGTTTTCAAGTCTATTTATATTTTCTGATGTTTTCTTTATTAACTCATTTTTTATTTTCTTCTTTCTAAAAACTGTGACACCGTTAATCTCATATCTTTCAAATGTATTTGTTGGGATGGTTAATATATCTGATGTGCCAAAAATGATAGTACCATACTCATTTGTTAACTCATCAATTTTTTTTATAGTTTTGTCAGTATCTTTTTTATCAAAATACATTAATATATTTCTGCAATAAACGATATCATACTCAGCATCATCAAATTCAAAAAGGTTTTTGTGTAGCAGTGTGACAGAGTTTTTTACAATATCTTTTAATTTATAATTGTTTTCATCAAGCTTTATAAAATATTTTTCAATAATATCGTTTGGGGTATTTCTTAAGTACCATTTTTGGTAAATACCTTTTTTTGCATATTCTATTTGATTTTGATTTATATCGATGCCCACAATTTTTATATTATCGGTTTTTCCAAATTGTTCTAATATTTCCATTGCGATTGTGTATGGCTCACATCCATTTGAACATCCTACAGATAAAATTTTGATAGTTTTTGATGGTATATGATCTATAATCTCTTTTAAAATAGTAAATTGACTTTTGTTTCTATAAAAAAATGACTCATTTATAGTTATTTCTGCTAAAAAATCAAAAAGAGCTGTTCTATCGTTCTTTAATAAATCAAAAACAGTTTGCGGAGTTTTATAATGTTGCAACCATTTTGATAAGGTTTCATTAAACTTTTCTTCTATAGAACCAGTAAGATTTAAACCGGAGAATGATTTTACTAAGCTTTTGATATTTTCACTATAATTTATTGTCATACAACACCCTACTTATTAAATCTTTTCTCTCCCCCTCAGAAATAAGAATGTAATCTGGAAGGTGTATATATTTAGAAGATTTATCTATATTTAACAATTTTACATCTATGTCAAGATTTTTGTACATACCAAAGTATGGGTTTTTACAAAATATTAAATCTTTGTTGTTATAATCAATTAAAGGCATATCATTTGTGGCACAAAAAGATAGAGTATTTTTTTCTATCTTGATTAGTGAAATTGGTATTGGGAGGAATTTAAGTAAGTTTTTATGAATAAAAACATTTAGTTTTAATGCAATATCATTAAAATCTATATTTTGATTTGCTAAATGATAGGTATAAAATGTCAATAGAGAATGGTTGTAAAAACTTGTATGAGATGAAATTATATATAAATCATTATTTACAGCAAATGATGAGGTATTAGTTTTGTAATTAATAATTTTGATAAGTTCTGGAGTTGGTTCTTTAAAAATATTATCCATTATTATTTTAATTTTATCTACATCTATACATTTGTTTTTAAAAGTTTCTCTGTAAAGGGTTGTACTGAGATAAAAATAGAATTTTCTTAAAATATTTAATAGTGTGGTATTCAATTCAATGAAGGTTTGATCAGTTTCATATTCATTGTAGATGATATGCATGCATCCTTTTTGTATTCCATTTATACTTATATGGATCTTATAGTGTGCTTCATTTTCCTCTATATTATGAGTTTGCTCAGTATAAAAGATTTTTTTCCCTTGAATATCGGATACAAATTGTTCAAGAAAATTTTTATTTATTGTAGTAAAAATAAATGTGCCGTTATCTGTGGTAAACTCAATGATGATTTTTTTTATATTAAAAGCTATTTCGAGCATATTTACAAGTTCATAAAAGTAGTTGTTCATATCTAATATGTTGTCTATGATGTTTATTGAGTAAACCTCTAAAAATTTTTGTTTAATAGTTTTCTCAAAAAGTTTGTTTTTAAGAAAATTGTGACTTTTGCAAAAAGTAAAATCGATTTCACCATAAAGCAGCCTTGGTAGATAATTTATGATTTTATCAGGGGTTGATACTAGGATATTTGGAATTGTTAAGGAGTAAATATCTCTTAAACTGTTGCTAGAAGTTATTAGTAATACACTATTTTTATTGGTTTTATTAAATTCAGATAAAGTGATGATAAATCCAGGATTTATTTCCGACAAAAAGCTGTTTTCTGCTATAAATATAGCGTTTTCAACTTTTTCTAAAGGAAGTAACTCTTCTATAGAATTTATAGCTATAATATTGTCATTATCGAAATAATTGTTGATAACAGTTTTAACTAACTGACTGTTTACAGCTACTATTATGTTTTTTTTCATAGATACTTTATTAATTCTTCCGGCTTTATAATATGATCTGCATACGGTAAAACTGATTTAGGCATACTTTGGGCTACAGCGGTTTCTGGATCTTGCGCAATTATCTTTGCACCAAGGTCTTTTGCTGTTTTCACACCGTTTAGTCCATCAAATCCCATCCCTGTTATCTGAAATATAGTGCATTTATTTTTATAAAACTTAGCCACAGACTCATAAACTTTATCTATATGAGGAAAATATATCTGTTTTTTATCAATAGGGGTTAATTTGAAATGATTATTTTCTATTATAAAATTGTAAGCTGTAGGAGCTATATAAATTTTATCATCAACTGGGATATTATCTGATATCAAAACGGTTTGTTTCTTTGCTAAACTTGCAATCCAATCTCTTAACTGAATTTCGAATCCAACTTCGTAATGATTTGCAATGATAATGGGTAAGCTTTTAATAGTGGATATTATTGGTATTATTGTCTTTAATATTTTAGGACCACCTGTTGAGCCTCCGATAACTAATACTGTATCAGCTTCTTTACTGTAAACATTTACATCTGGAGTTGTAATAATTCGTTCATGTTTTATATTTTTGACTTGGAAAGGGGAAGAATCTTTTATCTTTGTATAAAGCTTTTCCACAAATCTTTGATCAATCTCTAAAGGTTTTTTTATTATATCAACAAAATAATCTACGTTTAATACAAAGCTTTTTTCTATTTCAAAATCTGAGAGTGAAGTCATAATGATTATTGGGGTTGGATTTATGCTCATTATTGATTCAGCTACTGCATCACCATTCATTTTTGGTAGCATTAAATCCAAAAGAACTACATCAGGTCTTAATTCTGCAAATATTTTTACAGCAGTTATTCCATCAGTTGCATAGCCAACTATATTTATATCCTCATATTTTGACAACATATCAATGAGTGTCGTTCTAAAATAAGGGGAGTCTTCAATTACTAAAATATTTTTTTTCATAACAGCTCTTCTACCTTTTTTATAAGGTCATTTTTATTGAAGTCTTTTTTTACAAAGTAAGCGTTTGCACCTAATTCTAAGCCTTTTTGAATATCGCTTTTTTCACCTCTGGAAGATAATATTAGTATCGGAATTTTTTGATTATCTTTGCGAATTTTAGAAATTAACGTAAATCCATCCATTTCAGGCATTTCGATATCTGTGATAAGCAGATCTACTTTATTTGATTTTAATATATTCAGTGCTTCTATACCATTGTTTGCTTTGATAATATTATATTTGTTTTTTAATATATTTGTTAAAGTTTCTAAGATTATTTTGTTATCGTCTGTTATTAAAAGTGTTTTATTTGAGTTTGTTATAGGTTGTTGATACCCAGATTTTATGAAATTATTATTTTTATCAATATCTAATTCGGACGGTCTTATTATAGCTATGGGTTTGTTTTTATAAATAGAAAATCCTATAAAGTATTTATATTGTCCGTTAACCCCTTTTATATTGATTATATCCAGCAACACGTTATCTTTTATAGATTCTGACAACAGTGCTGATTTTGCATTTTTAAAAAATATCAAGAACTTTTCTTTTTTACTATCCATGTTTAATAAATTTGCCAAGCTTATGACTTTAAAAAGCTTATTTCTGTGTTGATATAAAAATTTGTCCCTCTTTTTTATGACTTTATCTTCTTTAAATTTTTCTACGACATCTATAAATGTTATGGGTATTGCTATATCATAATTATTTGAAGAAACAATTTTTGAGAGAATACTTTGAAATGTAAAAGGCACATTCAATAAGAATCTGGTAAATTTATTTTTTTCGGTTTCTATCTCAAGTAAACCACCAATACTTTCTATTTTATCTTTTATGATCTGCATCCCTATACCTCTACCGCTGATTTCATCAACGGTTTCAGCGGTAGAAATTTTTTCTGAGAAAATCAGGTTTATTATATCATCTTCCTTTAGGTGTTTTAAATCTTCTTCACCTATAATTTTTTCATCAATTGCCTTTTTTAATATCTTTTCTAAATCTATCCCTTTTCCATCATCTTCTACTATAATTTGGATTCTGTCATTTGATTGCGTATAGCGTATGGTTATTAACCCTACTTCATCCTTTTTTAATTTTTTTCTTTCTTCTGGTTTTTCTATGCCGTGATAAATAGCGTTTCTAATCAAATGAGTTAAAGCTTCATTTACAATATTTATAATCTCTGTATCAGCTTCAATTTCTGAGTTTTCAATTAAAACTTTCACTTTTTTATTGAGTTGAGATGATGTGGAATAAGCAATATTTTTTATCTTTTCATCCAAAATAGAAAAAGAAGATAAGTTTAATCTATTTAGTTTATAGCCTAATGACTCTAATTTTTTATAGATTCTGTTTTTGATATATTTTTCTATATTTAAACCTTCTAATAGTTGATGGATTTCATTAGATATTTCAAAATAATCTTTTTTTAATGAATTTATCTTTACTGGGTCTATTTTATTTTGTGTTTTTATTTCTGTTGATGGCTTTAGCTGATTTAAATTTGTGTTTTTTTTGTCGGATAATATATCTTTTATTTGGTTACTAATTTCTTCTTGGTTTTCCAGATGTGAAGGTATTTTTTCTATGAGTTCTATTAGTTGTACAACTTTTATTTTATCAGATTCTGAAAGATTATCTTTGATTTTGTTGAAATAATTTTCTAATTCATGAAAGATATCAGTGAGTTCTTTTAAACCTAAAATGGCTGACGAGCCTTTTAACGTATGAAAATCTTTTATTATTTTTCTAAAAACAGTGTTATCTTCTGTTTCAAAAAAAGTGTTTAAAGATGCACGTATATTATTTAAATGTTCATTTAATTCTTCATTAAAAATATCAAATAAATTTTTATTAGCGCTCATTTTAGTATTTTAAATTTTTTATTACTTCTATAGTTTCTTTTAAAGTTTTAGTAACAGCTTTAATATCTTGCGCGGTTTGCAAAGAATCATTTGCAGCGCTTAAAGCATCTTTCATAGCAGATGTCATTTCATTTGAGCTATTTGAAATATCATTAGTTGCTTGCTTTAAGTCTTTAACTGAATTTATTATTTCGTGTAAATTTTCATTTAAATCTTTTAGTGATTCGAATATTTGCTCGAAATTTTCTGAAAGGGATTTAATATCGTCGTATCTTTCATTTATGTCTTTTATGGTTTCTTCAGCTATCATCACTGAAGTTGTTGTAAATGTATTTATATTTTCAATGTTATTTTCAATATCAGAAGTAAATTTATAAGTTTTTTCTGCGAGGTCTCTTATTTCATCTGCAATAATTTTGAAACTTTCGTTTGTTGAAGTTTCTCTAACAGCTTCGATGGAAGCGTTTAAAGATAAAATATTTGTCTGCTCAGAAATTTCGTAAATAGTTTTTAATATTTTGCGAATTTCAGTAGTTTTAGTGTTTAGTTTATTTATTATGTCAAAAACCTCTTGAATTTTTGATGTTAATTCTTTCATCCCTTCGTTGGATTCAATGACAGAGTGTTCTGTTTTTTGAGTTATGTCGTTTATGGTATCACTTTTTTGAGCTATCGTATTTAAGGTTGCAAGAATTTGCTCAGTGAATGTATTTAATTCCATAATTGATGTATTTGATTCAGAGATTGTGGCATTTTGCTGGGCTAACATAGCACTCAGATTGTTTGCATTAGTTTCAAGTTCTGAAGATGAACTTGTTAGATGGGTTACAACTTCTTCAATATTTAATACAATCTTTTCGAGCTTATTTGCTCTTTCTTCTTGTAATTTTTGTTCAATCTTTTGGTTAGTTATATCGTGGAAAGTGATAAGGTATCCTAAGAGTTTGTTTTCCGCATCAAATAACTTTGTAAATCTGACAATGTAGTAATTATTGAATTTTTTGTCATAAAGCTCAAATTTTGTTTTTTGTTTGATGGAGTTTATAAATTTATCTAAATTTTCTTCTAAAGATTTTAGGTTGTCAGGAATTATATTGTAAAAATTATAATCTTTATCTTTATCTAGATTGAATAATTCATCAAAATACCTGTTTTTAAAGACAATATTTAAACTTTTATCCAACATTGTCACTGGAATTGGTAGCCTGGATAAGATTGTTAAAACTTTTAATTCGTTTGATTTTAATTCTGAAAGTGTTTCTTCTGCGGCTTTTGCAATCAAATCGTATTCAAAAATGTTAAAATCTTTAAAATGCACCTCTTTTTTACCTTTTTTAATCTCTTTAAAGTTTGTGAAGATTTCAAATAGAGGTTTTGTTGAAAATCTAATAAATAAAAGCTCTGTAATCAACCATATCAAGTATAGAATTACTGTTAAAATTAATATGGATAGTATTTTGTGAGATGAGATTAAAAATTTATTTTTTTCTTTAAAATAAATGTCCATTTTTATATCAGGCAGACTTAATGTGTAAGAATAATCAGAGCTGTTTAATATATTAGCAGAGCTTAGTTTATGATTGTTTACATCAAAAACAGTGTCATTGTACTTAATGATAATATCTGCTAAGGAGTCATTAAGCTCTATTTTACTTTTATAAATAAATTGAAATATTTTGTCGTTTAACAATAAATATCTGTTTATTATAAGATTGTCATTTGTCAAATATATAAACTTAATATTGCTATTTTTTTCTATTAAAGAGATTAACTCTTTTGGTAGAGTGTTATCCGCTCTTTTGTAAATTTTTAGCTGATAAGGGGGGAGTTTTTCTTTGGTTATTGTATAAATGTTTGTAGAGTGTATTATATTATCATAGATTGCTGCTTCAGAATCTATTTTGGAGTTAATTGCTTGCTTTAAATTGCTGGCGTACTGTTTGATAAGGTTTTCGGTGACATGTTTAATTTGATTATCAATTACAGAATAAAATATATAAGCAAATAGTGTAAAAAGTATTGTCAATGCAATTATTCTTAAAATAAGTATGTTTTTTAGGCTAACTTTTGTCATTTTGCCTCCTTGAGCAGTGTATTGTTAATTTGGTCTTTGATTTTGTTCAAATTTAAAAGATTAATTATTTTTCGGTTGCATTTATAGTTTGCTTTTATAAACTCATTTTCTAAATTTGTTTCAATCTTTTCACCTGGCTCATTTTCAATGAATATTTTCCCATCGCTTGGTATTAGAAAGTTATATCCATTTTGAAATGAAATGAGTTTTTTTGATGCTGAAATAAAATTATCTTTGAAAATAGTGTTTAAATTAAAAACGGGCAATAACTCCCCTTTAATATTTACTAAACCCAATAATATGTTGCCAATAAAAGGTAGAGGGTAGATATCTTCAGTCAAAACGATATTTTTAACATCGTATAAATTGACTGCAAGTGTTTTTTGGTTGTAATCAAACAATAAAAACATTTTAATTATACTTTAAATAAAAACTAATTTATGATACAATTATAGCATGGATTTCTTAAAAATAGAAATAAATTTTAAAAACTTTT
This sequence comes from Deferribacter desulfuricans SSM1, assembly GCF_000010985.1. Classification (NCBI taxonomy): domain Bacteria; kingdom Pseudomonadati; phylum Deferribacterota; class Deferribacteres; order Deferribacterales; family Deferribacteraceae; genus Deferribacter; species Deferribacter desulfuricans. The sequence continues at coordinate 2,034,386 of NC_013939.1, read as the reverse complement.
TAATAATTTTATCAACCATTTTAATTCTTTTTCTGATTTTTAAAATAAAGAATATCCTTACACCTTTTGCTATAGCTTTTTTTATATCTTATCTTTTAGATCCGGTGGTAGATAGACTTGAAAATCTTAAATTTAATAGGACATTATCAGTGTTGATAGTTTTCGTTTTATTTAGTTTAATAGTGATTGCTATAATACTTTTTATTTTCCCTGTGATGATAAATGAAATAAATATTTTGCTAAAAAAGATACCTGTGTATTTACAAATGTTAGACAACAAGATTAAAGAGTATAATTATTATGCTATAATCCAACCTTATATAAATGAGATAAAAAGTTTTGTTGTTAAAAACTTAGGTAAAATATCAAATATTCTCTTAGATATTTTTAATGTGCTTAGTGGTTATTTGGGTAATTTCTTAAATTTTGTATTACTTTATTCTATTGTACCTATATTAATTTTTTACTTTTTAAAGGATTTTGACTCAATTGTGGCTAAAACAAAAACTATGTTAGAGAAAAAGGGCTTTCTCAACGTGGTGGATAAAAGTGAGGAATTTAATAGTATTTTGAAGAGTTACTTTAGAGGGCAGTTTATTGTATCTGTATTGTTGGGTATTTTATACAGCGTGACTCTTTTGATTGTGGGGATAGAAGGCGCAGTTTTTGTAGGAGTTTTATCTGGTATATTAAGTATGGTCCCATATTTAGGTTTTATAGTGGGGTTTGTGACTTCACTCCTTTTAGCTTTTATTCAGTTTCAAGATTTATTTCACCCTTTATTTGTTGTTTTGGGTTTCACTATTGTGCAGGTTATTGAAAGCAACTTGATTACACCGAAAATAGTTGGTGAAAGTTTGGGGTTACACCCCGTTGCAGTAATTTTTGCCATTATGGTAGGTGGTTCACTTTTTGGTATTGCGGGGATGATTTTTTCTCTCCCTATTGCAGCCCTTATCAAAGTATCATTTATGGATAATCTTTTAACTGATTAAAATTATCAGGTTCTGTAATCTGCATTTATTTTTACATAATCGTATGAAAGGTCACAAGTATAAACAGTTTTGTTAGCATTGCCGGCTTTTAAATCTATAGTGATAACAAAACTATCTTTTTTCATAATTTCATAGGCCTTATCTTCTAAATCATCAGAGATTAAAAGTCCATTTTCCACATATTTTAAATCATCGAAGAAGATATCAACCTTATTCTCTTCAAATTCTATCATAGCAGAGCCAATTGTGGCCATGAGTCTGCCCCAATTTGGATCTGAACCAAAAAACATGGTTTTGCAAAGTGGGGAATTTGCTATTTTAAAGGCGCATTTTTTGGCATCTTCATAATTTTTTGCATTTTTGATATTTATTGAAACAAACTTTGTTGCTCCTTCACCATCTTTTACAATCATTTTAGCAAGGTCTAAGCAAACAGCTTTTAAAGCTTCTTTAAAAAGCTCAAGGTTTTTACTATGGTTTACTGATATTCCGCTCATCCCATTTGAAAATAGAAATACAGAATCATTTGTACTCATATCACCATCTACTGTTATACTGTTAAAACTGTCTTCAACTGCAAGCCTTAAAACTTCATCCTGTATGTTTTTATCAACAAGAGCGTCAGTGGTTATAAAAGCCAACATTGTGGCCATATCTGGAGCAATCATCCCTGCTCCTTTTGCGATACCACCTACAACAAAAGCTCCATTTCCAGTTTCTACAAGGTATGCGGATTTTTTAACTACAGTATCAGTTGTAAGTATAGCTTCTGCCAAGTTGTTGTCTGTATCATCAAGCTCATCTACAATCTCATCTACGTAGTTTAACATTTTATCAACAGGGAGTTGAACCCCTATAACACCAGTTGATGCCATGAGCAATGATTTATTATCAAGTTGTAGTTTATTTTCAAATGCTTGACATATTGTTTCAGTGTTTTTTAACCCTTGGTTTCCTGTACAGGCATTGGCATTACCACTATTTATTACAATCCCAAAAAATTCATCTTTTTCTGACAGAAGATTCATATCATAAATAACTGGTGCTGCTTTAACTCTATTCTTTGTAAAGGTTGCTGATACTGTTGCTGGGACATCACTAACAAGTAAACCAAAATCTTTTTTAGCGCTATTATTCCCTTTTATATCTGTACAAATTGCTGATGATTGAAAACCAAGTGGTGTAGTAACCCCACCAAGATTTATTTTTTTCATAATTGCCCCCTATAAATATTCAAAATTAGGATGTTGCACAATAGTTTAATATATTGATGCAATTAGTACAATCATTAGATTGCTCCGGCGCTTTTTCCTCGCAATGACCATTTTTAGTCATTGCGAACGAAGTGAAGCAATCTCCAGCTTCAAATGTTTTATTTGAGATCGCTTCGTCAGCTTACACTTCCTCGCGAATGACTGTTTTGCTGTCATTGCAAGCGTAGCGAAGCAATCTCAAAATGTTATTTTTTTATTGTGCCACATCCTCAAAATGTATTAAAGGTCCTCTACCTTTTCCTAAATTTAGTCCTTTAGCTCTTTGCATCGATTTTAGCAAAAATTCTTTAGCTTTTCTAATGGATATTACAAGATTTTCACCTCTAGCAAGATATGATGTTATGGCAGAAGATAATGTACAACCAGTCCCATGGGTATTTTTGGTTTTTATCTTGTCTGCTATGAAATATTCAAACCCTTTTCCATCGTAAAGAATATCTATAGCTTTATCCCCTTTTAAGTGCCCACCTTTTAAAAGAACATTTTGTGCCCCTTGATTGTAAATTAATTTAGCAGCTTGTTCCATATCTTCTATGGTTTGAATTTTTACCTCTGCTAAAATAGAGGCTTCATCTAAATTTGGTGTGATTAGATACGCACCATTTACTATTTTTTCAGCATTCCCTTCAAAAAGAGGGGTTCCGGAAGATGATTTAAGTACTGGATCGATAATATATTTGCTATTTTTTTCTTTTAAATAATTTAGAGTAAACTCAGCAATGTCCTTGGTTGCAAGCATCCCAATTTTTACATAAGAGATATCAAAATCTGCATAAAGGATATCCAATTGCTCTTTTAATAAATTTAAAGAGACAGGATGAATTTGTTTTACCTGTCTGGTGTTTTGGATTGTGATTGCTGTTATTACCGTAAGGCCATAGACACCTAAAGCCGAAAAGGTTTTTAAATCAGCTTGTATTCCAGCTCCACTACTACCATCAGAGCCTGCTATTGTCAAAACAACGGGGATACTATTGCCCATTTTCTACTATTACCTCATATCTATTTTCACCTAATATACCATCTATCTGTTTAAAAAAAGCTAATGTGGGTGAAATTTTAAAGTCTTCAGAAGCTTCAAGAGTAACCACCCCTTTTTTAGGAACACTGACTTCAAAGAAAAGTTTTTTCTCCCCTTTTTCTTTTAGGATTACATTTTTTAGTTCTTGACATAGCTTTTTATTGAATCCTGTTGAGGTAATTTTTAGTTTTACACCGTTTATTAATTCTTCAAAAGCTTCTTCTATACCAAAAATCTCTTCTGCTACGATAGAATATGTGTCATCTTTAAAATTGACAACACCTTTAACAATTATTATAGCGTCTTCAACTAAGTGCCTTACATTCTCTTTATAAAGTTTAGGGAACACGACCACATCCATTGTTCCTTCTAAATCTTCTAAAGTTACAAATGCCATCCTTTCGTTTGTTTTTGTGATATAATTTTTAACCCCTTTTACAATTCCTCCTACCATTATTAAATTATTCTCATCAGTAGTCTCGATATCGCTGGATCTTTTAGTAAAAATATCAAGAATATTTGAATAATTTACTAAAGGGTGATTTGTGAGATAAAATCCTAAAACCTCTTTTTCAAACTTTAATAGCTCGTTTTCTGGCATTTCTTCAACATCTGGATAATGTTCCTCTTCAATCTCATCTATCCCATTCTCTTTTAAAATATCTTCTATGGTAATGATACCTTCATTTTTTAGTTGCTGCTCTTTTTGTCCGCTTTCAATGGCATCATCGAGTACCTGAAGATGCTGTCTTCTGTTTTTGCCGAAAGAATCAAGTGCTCCGGCCTTGATGAGAGATTCAAGTACTTTTCTGTTGACTGTTCTGAGGTCTACACGTTTACAGAGGTCATAAATACTCTTGTATTTACCATTTGTTTTTCTCTCTTTTATGATTTCATCTATTGCTCCAAAACCTACATTTTTTATAGCGCCTAATCCAAATCTGATAGAATCACCAGTTATGATAAAATCTCTAAATGATTCGTTTATATCAGGTTTTAAAACCTTTATCCCCATTTTTTTACATTCATCAATAAAACCAACTACTTTATCCCCTTTTTCAAGTTCATTTGATAAAAGTGCTGCCATATATTCAACAGGGTAATGAGCTTTAAGATATGCAGTCTGATAACTCACCATTGCATAAGCTGCAGAGTGACTTTTGTTAAATCCGTATTCTGCAAATTTTGCCATTAAATCGAAAATCTCTGAAGCTATTTTTTCATCAAAACCTCTTTTTACAGCGCCTTCTATCCCTAATTTTTCATCACCATAAAGGAATATCTCTCTATGTTTTGCCATCTCTTCTGGTTTTTTCTTACCCATTGCTCTTCTAAGTAAATCCGCACTTCCAAGTGAGTATCCAGCAACAATTTGGGCAATCTGCATTACCTGTTCTTGATAAACAATAATACCGTAAGTCTCTTTTAATATCTCCTCTAACTCAGGTAATGGGTAAGTAACCTCTTGAAGACCATGTTTTCTTTTTACAAAGTCATCAAGCATCCCACTACCAATAGGGCCAGGTCTATAAAGGGCCACTAAGGCTATTATATCTTCAAAGGTTGTTGGTTTTAATTTTTTGAGAAGGTTTTTCATCCCGCTACTTTCAAGCTGGAATACACCTGTTGTTTCTCCACTTGATAAAAGTTCAAAGGTTTTTTTGTCATCTAATGGGATTGAGGATATGTCAAAATCTGAATCTTTTGTTTCTCTTATCAGTTTAGATGCATAATCTATTACTGTGAGGTTTTTTAATCCTAAAAAGTCAAATTTAACTAGCCCAACTTTTTCAAGTGTATCCTTTTCAAATTGAGTTACTACTTCATCATTTTGCCCCTTACAAAGAGGTACATATTCTACCAGTGGTTTATCAGCAATTACCACACCTGCTGCGTGCATCCCTGCGTTTCTTAGTAATCCTTCTAATTTTAGTGCATGATCTAAAAGCTCTTTCCCCTTTTCTATACTTTCTATATTTGGTTTTAATTCTGAATCCATTTCCAGCGCTTTTTTCAAAGTGAGGCCTGGCTTTTCAGGGATCATTTTGGCTATTTTGTCCACAGTTTTTAATGGGATTTCCAATACTCTTCCAACATCCCTTATAACACCTCTTGCAAGCAATTTACCAAAAGTGATGATTTGAGCTACTCTATCATGCCCATATTTATTTCTCACATAATCAATTACTTCTTCCCTTCTATTCATACAGAAGTCGATATCAAAGTCGGGCATGCTTTTACGTTCTGGGTTTAAAAATCTTTCAAAAAGTAGTTTATATTTTATAGGATCAATATCTGTAATCCCTACGGCATAGGCTACAAGAGAACCAGCACCAGAGCCTCTACCAGGGCCAACTGGTATTTTATTTTTTCTTGCATAATTTATAAAGTCCCAAACTATTAGATAATAACCGTCATACCCTTTTTCGTGTATTATTTTAAGTTCGTATTCTAATCTTTCGTAATATTTTGAGTGTAATTCTAATGGCACTTTTGCAAGTCTTTTATGAAGCCCTTCTTTTGAGATATGTTCTAAATAGGTTTTTAAAGTGTATCCTTCCGGAACATCATATACAGGAAGATGTAATTCACCAAATGTCATTGAGACATTACATCTTTCGGCAATTTTAACAGTGTTTATTAAAGCTTCTTCAACTTCATTAAAGGATTTCCACATTTCTTTGGGTGATTTTACATAAAGTTCTGATGAGTGAGAATCTCTTCTATTTGGGTCATTTAAAGTTTGCTGATATTGAATACACATTAAAACTTGATGAGAATAATAATCTTCTCTGTTTAAAAAGTGGCAATCGTTGGTTGCTACAAGTGGTATTCCTGTCTCTTTGGATATCTCTATTAATTTTTTATTAACTAAATTTTGTTCATTAATTCCATTGTCTTGGATTTCTAAAAAATAGTTATCTTTCCCCATAATTTCATAGTACTCAAGAGCCGCTTTTTTTGCTGCTTCATACCCTTCGTTTAATAGCTTTCTTGCAGGCTCACCAGCTAAGCAAGCGGATAGGGCAATTAACCCTTTTGAATGTTTTGCAAGAAGCTCTTTATCAATTCGTGGTTTATAATAAAACCCTTCAATATGGGCTTTTGAAACTAAATATTGAAGATTTTTCAATCCTGTATTAGTCTGAGCTAATAGGACTAAGTGATAATTTTTATCCTCTTTTTTATCATAGTTTTTATTAAATCTTGAATCCGGGGCTACATAGACCTCACATCCTATTATCGGTTTTATATCATTTGCTAATGCCTGAGTATAGAAATCCACTATCCCATACATTGTTCCATGATCGGTGATGGCTACGGCTTTACTACCGTTTTCTTTCAATTTTTGCATAAGTTCTGAAATATGGATTGCTCCATCTAACAATGAATATTGTGTGTGGAGGTGTAAATGGACAAAATCTTTACTCATCAATCAAACTCCACATTTATCTTTATTTTTTGTACGTGACTGAAAAATTTTAGATTTTTACATTTATCTATTAATATGTTTTTTAAAATTTCATCATCGCAATTGATTTCTATATCTATATCTTGTATATTTGCAATTGTTAAAATATATTCTGCAACTTTTTCGTAATCATTTAATAAGAATTTTCTAACATTTGTATTGATATTACTATCAGTGATAACCCCTATCAAAGTTTCATCATTTAAGCATAAAGGGTTTTTACCGTTTGCAATTCTGTAAACTTCAAATTTAGGGATACTACTTTTTTTATATCCTTCAGTTATGATTATGTCACACTCTGTAAAGTATTTTAAAATTAGCTCTTTTAAGGGGATGTCTCTATTTGTATCAATAACCGCTGCTATTTTTTCTTTTGATGATATCAATACCTGTTTTGCACCAGCATGTTTTAATCTGTAGGAATCTTTCCCAGGTTTATCAATTTCAAATTTATGTGCATCATGCTTTATAGCACCAACTTTTAACCCTTTATCAACAAAAATTGGTATAAGATTTTCGATAAATGTTGTTTTGCCACTGCCTGAACTACCCACAAAAGTAAAAAGTGGTGGAAATTTCTTATTCATATTAACTCCAAATAAGGTATAATATAAATTATCTTTATAATGTGTTTAAAGGTTATAAAATTAGATGATAAAGTTATCAAGTCTTAAATTTAAAACTGAGATTTTTCTTTTATTTTCCATTATATGTGGATATTTCGCACATCTTTTTGATATACAACAAAAAAACTTTTATTTATTTTTATACCTAATTTTTATTGCACTTGGTTTAAGATTTTTCATAAAAAGTAAAGCTTACTTTATTTTTCTAAGTTTAATTGTTGTTTTTAATATTTTTTTACCAAAGATTCAGGTTATTACTGAAGCTAAAAATATCTATTTTGACGATGCAAAAAGAGGGGTTCCTAAGGCGGAGCTTAAAGGTGGTGAGATAATTTATGGTGATAAAATTATCTATATACCAGTTATTTCCAAGATTATTAAAAAGCGGAATAAGGTCTGCAGGAAGCTTTACATTTTATCTGCTGGTAATATAAAAATTTTACAGGCAGCGCTATTTGGAAATAGAGATTATCTGAGTAGTGATTTAAAGGATAAGTTTATAATCACGGGTGTTTATCATTTATTGGCAATTTCTGGTTTGCATGTGGGGCTTATAATTTCTATAATTTATTTTCTGTTTTCATTTTTGCCTGTTAAATTTAGATATTTGATTGTTTCGTTATCATTAATTATTTTTATTATTTTGACAGGATTTAAAATCACAGTCATAAGAGCTGCTACTTTTGCAATAATTATATTTGTTGCATTATTTTTAGACGTTAAAACTAGCTTGTTGAAATTGGCACTGTTTCTTTGTGGATTATTTATCCTATTATCACCAGAAACGTTATTTGATATTTCATTTATTTTATCCTTTTCAGCTGTTTTTGGTATAATTTTAGTTGTAAGTAGTCTCAAAAGGTATCAATTTATAGCAGTTCCTATAGCTGCAACAGCATTTACTATGCCTTTTATTTTATATTTTTTTGGAAACTTTAATTATTTAGGAGTAATTAATACGTTTTTGGTGCTGCCGTTTATCTATATTTTGCTTGTATTGGGATTGTTTTTGCCATTGGGAATTAATTTTATAATCCCATCTGTTGAACAGATAGAGCTATTGATAGAAAAGCTGGTGAGTACTTTATATAATTTTAGTTACTCATTTTTTATTTTGCATAAGATTGATGTTTTACTGTTTATTGTTTTGATAATGTTGATAGCTCTTTTTATAAAATTTAGAAAAATATGGATACTTTTGCTGGCTTTTTTGATCCCTTTTATCAACATGAAGCAAGAAAATATAATAATTTTTCCAAATATGGTGAGATCAAAGGGGTTTGTAGATTTAAGGGAGCCTACTCAAGTTTTTTTTAAAGGTTTTTATAATGACTTCAAATATAAGTTTTTACCTATTGTTGCAAGATATGGAAATAAAGTCTTTGATAATGGAGAAATATTTATTTATGATGGTAATAATTACTATTTGAAATATAGGAATTTTAGTATAGAAAAGATTTGTATAAATGGAAATAAACCAAATTGTGAGATAGTTTATATGACAAGGTCAAATTCAATAAATACACCTTTAAAAGATAAACTTTATATAATTTATAGAAATATAGTAAAGTCAAACAATATAATAGAGCTATACAATACTAGGTGTGTTACTATTATTAACGGGAGCTTAAGTTATGATGAAGATTTTTGTAAATGAGAAAGAATATGAAATTGATGATGAGATAACACTTTATCAGTTAAAGGGTAATTTAAAACCTGATGCAGATATTATAATTTATAATGGTCATATTGTTAATACAGATATAAGGCTTAAATCCGGAGATAAAGTGGTTTTTATTAAAAGAGGTGAAAAGCCATCTAAAGAAGAGCTTGAATACTTGATGGTGGCAAGGCATACCCCAGGTGTACATGAAAAATTGAAAAAAGGGAGAGTGGCTATTACTGGTCTTGGTGGTCTTGGTTCTAATATTGCTGTTTCTTTAGCAAGAATGGGCGTTGGATTTTTAAGGTTAATAGACTTTGATGTGGTGGAACCATCAAATTTAAATAGACAATATTATTTTATAGATCAAATAGGGTTGAAAAAAACAGAAGCATTGTTGGAAACTTTATTGAGAGTTAATCCTTATATTACATATGATGCTATTGATGTATTAGTAGATGAAAATAATGTTAAAGATTTATTTGATGATGTTGATGTTATAGTTGAGGCCTTTGATAAGGCTGAAACGAAAGCTATGCTTATAAAATCGTGTATGAAACTTTTTCCTGATAAGATTATAATTGGTGCAAGTGGGGTTGCTGGGGTGCACGATACTTCGCTATTAAGGGTTGAAAGGATTGGTAAGAATGTTTATATTGTTGGTGACTTTATAAATGAAGCAAAGCCAGGGGAAGGGTTGATGGCTACAAGAGTTGCAGTAGCAGCCAATATGCAAGCAAATTTAGTGATTAGATATCTACTTGGTTTGTTAAAAGATTAGAGGTGTGTTAATGGAGATAAAAATAAATGGCAAAACTAAGATAGTTGAAGATAATCAAACAGTTGCAGATATTATTAATAATTTAAAACTTAATGTTGATAGAATTGTCATAGAATACAATGGTGAAGTATTAGATAAAAAAAATTATGATAGTATAGTGTTAAAAGATGGTGATGTTTTGGAGTTGATTCAATTTGTTGGAGGTGGTTAATGAAAAAATATTTAATTTTATTGTTGATTATTTTTATTGCTGATATTTCCTATTCATCAAATAGGCTTTCTGTGAAAGAATATGAAGGGATAATAAAAGGGGAAAAATCAGATGTAATAGTTGTTTTTTGGGCTTCATACTGTCCATATTGTAAAAAAGAGATAAAAGAGTTGCATGAAAATAATCTGTTTTTGAGCAAAAAAAATATAAATGTTATTCTTGTTGCAATTGACAAAATTGAAAGCAGCGCAAAACGAGCGTATAAAAAACTAAATGTTAATTACCCCTTTTACTTGGCTTCGGAGGAATTAGTAAACCATATTAACGCGAGATTTGTACCAATAACTGCAGTTTACAATAAAAAAGGGGAACTCGTTGATATCGCACCTGGTTACAAAACATTTGATGAAATTTTAGAAATGCTTAAAGAATAAAGTATATGAACAATAGACTAACTTTAAGACTACTTCGTCGCTAAAGCTCCTCGCAATGACCACCATCTTTCGTCTTTGCGAGCGGTAGCGAAGCAAACTGGAAAACTTGAGCAATTATTATTGTCCTATTGGTAGGTTATAATAATTTATTCAGTTTTTGTTAGAACTGCTGCAAAAAAACCATCCCCTTTTGATAAATGAAAAGGTGTATAGAAAAAGTCTTTTTCTTCTGAATTTAAAGGGATGGTAGGTTTTAAAAGTTTTACATTTTTATATTTGTTTATAATATAGTTTATATTATTAATCCCTTCCTCTTTTTCAAGTGAGCAGACACTGTAGATTAATATCCCATTATTATTTAAGAGAGATAACGCTTTATCCAAAAATCTTTTTTGAATTTTAGACATTTTATTTATATCTTTATCGTTTTTAAGCCATACTACTTCAGGATGTTTTCTGATGGTTCCAAGTGATGTGCAAGGAGCATCGAGAAGTATAAAGTCGAATTTTTCATTAAATTTATAATCTAAGAAATCTGCAAGTATTGGTGTTACATTTTCTAATGAAAAGTTTTTTATGTTATTTTTTAAAAGTATTAATCTTTCTCTTGATTTGTCCATAGCAGTTATTTTTGATTCTGGGTACTTTTTTGATAAAATAATTGTTTTACCGCCTGGTGCAGCACAGCAATCTAATATTTTTTGAGGGTTTTTAACTTCATAAAGTAAAGGTATTCTTTGTGAGTTTATATCCATTGGGTAATATCTTTTTTTATCAAAATCTTCAAAGTATGGAGTTGGTTTTAATGTGTCTACTTCAAGTAGATAATATTCAGGTTTTTCATGTATAGATTTTAAAAACTTTTCAAAGTCTTCTTGATTATTAAATTTGTTTTTCCATCTATCGATAAAATATTCAGGGAAATCATATAATATTGAGTATTGCTTTAGAATAGCTTCTTTATTTGAAGCTATTCTTCTTAAAACAGCATTAACAAGTGATTTTTGTTTCCCTTTTACAAGGTTTACCGATTCATTTACAGCAGCATATTCAGGGATATCAGATAAAAAAAGGATTTGTGCTGTGCCTAATGTAAGTGCTGCTATCGATTCTATCGGTGTTTCTTTTTTTAGATAACTAGTCAAAATGTATTGAATGAAACCAAGATGTTTAAATGTTTCAAAGTATATTTTTCTATAAAATTTTCTATATGGTGAGTCATGAAAAAAATCTTCTTTTAATTCCCCTTTAAAAAAAGAAAGGAGGAGGTTAAAAAGCCTCCTCCTATTTTTATCTGGCATAGGCCATTTGTTCAAGTCGTTTTATTCGCTCTTCAACTGGTGGGTGAGTAGAAAAAAGGTTTAATATATTTCGGCCTGAAAGTGGGTTCATGATAAACATGTGAGCTGTTGCAGGGTTAGCATCCATAGGTGCTGCTTGCACACCGTAAGCTATTTTTCTAAGAGCGTTAGCAAGAGCCAGAGGTTTGCCTGTGAGCTTTGCACCTCTTTCATCTGCAAGATATTCTCTTGATCTAGATACAGCCATCTGTATCAAAAGTGCCGCAATGGGAGCTATAATCATTGCAATTAATGCAGCAAAAGCTCCAACAGGATTATCATCATCATCTGATCGAAATCCACCAAAAATAAATGCCCATCTAGCCCAATCTGCAAGCATCATAACAGCTCCAGCAATACTTGCTGCTATTGTGGAAATAAGGATATCTCTACCATAGATGTGGGCAAGTTCGTGTCCTATAACCCCTTCGAGCTCATCTTCATCAAGTAGTTCTAATATACCTGTTGTTACAGCTACTGCAGCATGACTTGGGTTTCTACCTGTAGCAAAAGCATTTGGGGTAGGGGACTGAATAATATAAATTTTTGGCATTGGTAGACCAGCTTTTTGTGTCAGCCTTCTCACTATTGCATAAAGTCTTGGAGCTTCAGATTCTGTTACCTGTTTTGCTCTATAAAGGGATAATACAATTTTGTCGCTAAACCAGTAAGAAAAGAAATTCATACCTAATGCAAAAATGAATGCTATCATCATTCCTGTTCTACCGCCTAATAGCCCTCCGATAAATATAAATAACACAGTTAACAACCCTAAAAGTAGAGCTGTTTTAATCGTATTTAGATTCATATTGTTTACTCCTCCTTAAAATTGGTTCTGTTTTTAATTAAAGATAGAAAAACTTATTTTTGGTTCAAGAGTTTTTGCCAAGTTTTAAACCGTTCTCTAATTTATAGCCACTTAAAAACGCTGCTGTATTCATACGTTTTTTCCCTTCAAATTGCAATTCTTTTATAACTAACGCATCACTTTTGCATTTAACTTTAAAGTTTTTTTTGGTGATATCAAAAATTGTTCCAGGTTCAACCTCAGTATTATCTTTTACAACATCTGCTTCAAAAATTTTCAGTATCTTTCCATTTAAATAGGTGTACGCTGATGGCCATGGTTGAAGCCCTCTTATCTTTCTTTCAATAATAGTGGCATCTTCATCAAAGTTTATTATCCCATCCTCTTTTTTTAGAATAGGAGCATAAGTTGCCTGCTCATCATCCTGTTTTATAGGCGTAATGTCATCAAAATTTGTCAATGTTTTGATTAGTAGCTTTGCCCCAGTAATGGATAGCTCATCTAATAATTCTGGAGCAGTTTTTTTATCAACAAAAGTTTCTTCTTTTAAAAGGATATCACCTGTGTCGAGCCCTGTATCCATAAGCATAGTTGTTACACCAGTTTTTTCTTCACCATTTATGATAGCCCAGTTTACAGGTGCTGCTCCGCGATATTTTGGTAAGAGTGAAAAATGAACATTGATTGGTCCTTTTTTAGGGACATCAAGTATTTCTTTTGGTAAAATTTTTCCATATGCTACTACTACTAAGAAATCTGGATTACAGAATTTAATTTTATCATAAGCTTCCTGATTATTTTTAATTTTGTCTGGTTGATAAACTTCAAGATTATGTTGTAAAGCAAACTCTTTTACAGGAGGGGGTGTGAGTTTCTTACCTCTTCCTTTAGGTTTATCCGGCTGGCAAACTACAAGACTCACATTTATATCATTATCAATTAGTTCTTTTAATGTTGGCACAGCAATTTCAGGTGTTCCCATAAAAACAACATTCATTTTTTATCTCCTGTCTATTATTAATAAAGGCAAACGGGTAACCACCGTTATTTTTGTAACTACTTTATATAATATATAAAATGCCATCATAGATTGCTTCGCTACGCTCGCAATGACTGATGTTTTCACGTCATTGCGAGGAGCAAAATCGACGAAGCAATCTCATTTTTATACAAATTTGAACTGGTTAAACCACTTGCAAAGACCTCAATTTGTTAAAAAATATATTTTTCTTCAGATAATCTTTTAGCTACTTCGTCAATAATTCTTTTTTCATCATCTAAATCCTTAGCTTCAAAAGTAACGGTAAATCTTAAATAATGGCCAGCATCATCCCAAGGAACTGATGATATCAACTTTTCCCTTATTAAATAATCGCAAAACTCCTCAGCACTGTTAAATGTCCTACCACTTTTTGTCCCTTTTGGAATTTCAAAATATAAGTAAAATGTCCCTTTTGGTTCGTTTACATAAAAACCTAAATCTTTCAAAACATTTGCAAGTGCATTTAGTCTTCTTTGATACTTTTCTCTTACATTGTCTATTAATTCTGGGTGTCTTAATGCATATGCTGCAGCTTTTTGAATTGGTATAAACTGTCCAGAATCGTTGTTATCTTTGACAGTTGCAAAAGCCTGTACAAGCAATTCGTTACCACATACAAAAGCCATTCTCCAACCGGTCATATTATAAGATTTTGAAAGCGAATGAATCTCTACACCTACCTCTTTAGCACCTTCTACTTCTAAAAATGATGGCTGTCTTTCTCCATAAGTGAGCTCTATGTATGCAGCATCATGTATTACTGCAATATTATTTTCTTTTGCAAATTTAACAACTTTTTCAAAAAACTCTTTTGGTGCTAAAACACCAGTGGGGTTATTTGGGTAATTTAAATAAAGGATTTTAGCCCTTTTCCTGATGTCTTCAGGGATACTATCTAGATCTGGTAAGAAGCTGTTTTCCTTTGTTAATGGTAGATTATAAACATCTCCACCCAAATATTTTGTGATTGTTCCAGTTACTGGATAGCCTGGTACAGTCATAAGAGCAATATCGCCAGGATTTATAAGGCAAAATGGTATCATAGCAAGAGCAGGTTTAGAACCAATGGCGTGATTTACCTCTTTTACAGGATCAATATCTACTCCAAATCTTTTTTTCATATACTCTGCAGCTGCATCTTTAAACTCTTGAATACCGTTATCAGCATAAAATCTATTCTCTTTTTTTGTCGCTTCTTCTTGTAAAACTTTAACAATACTCATATCAGCCATATCGTCTGGTTCACCAACGCCAAGGTCAATTAACTCCTTTCCTGGGTTAGCCTCCATTGCAGCTCTTTTTGCTCTTTTTATCTTTTCGAATTTGTAAATTTTGGTATCTTTTCCAAACATTTTGCCGCCTAATCTTTCGGCTATTACATTTTCCATAAACTCTCTCATCCAATCCTCCACTGTTTGTTTTATTTATATTTTATCTAAACGTATTTTGTGATTATTGCAAGCGTCAAAACCTGGGCAATTTTTTACATCGCATGGATCCATATGGATTGTTACATCTAAATCTTCAATATTTTCTTTGAGTCTGTTTTCTATTAGTTGAGTTATTTTGTGAGCATCTTCTAATTTTAGATTTCTACATAATGTAATATGCATATCTAAAAACTTTTTATTACCTGCTTTACGTGTTCTAATTTTATGCGTATCAAGATGATATTCATCAAACTCTTTTAATATGTTTAAAATATCCTCTTTAATCTCAGGCGGGATTTCTGCATCCAAAAGATCCATACTGACTTTAATATTTAACTTGATAGCAGAATATATTATATAGAAAGCAACAAGCATTGAAAGGATAGGGTCTATAATTTGAAAATTAGTAAACTTGATTATAATTAGTGCCACTAAAATCCCTGCATTACTTAATATATCAACTTTGTAATGAAGTGCATCAGCTTCAATTATTGAAGATTTTGTTTTTTTGGCTACACGTGTTAAATATGAAACTAAGAAAAAAGTGGTGATAAGGGAGAGTAACATAATGTAGATACCGGTATTTAAGTCTGTTATTGCTTGTTTATGTATAATTTTTATTATACTTTTATAAAGGATGAAACCGCCTGATATAAGGATAATTAATGATTGAATATATGTGGCCAATGATTCAAATTTTGCATGTCCATATGGATGCTTTTCATCAGGAGGTTCTTCAGCTTTTTTTATCGCAATATAGTTAATGGATGAAGATATTACGTCTAATATGGAATCTGCAGCAGAAGAAACAATTGCCATTGAATTAACAAGAAAACCAAAAGCAACTTTAGTGCATGCTAAAAAAAAAGCGACTATTATTGCAACTTTCGGTGCGTTAGCTTTTTCCATTCAGTTTTAACTCTTCAACATAATTTAGTTCTAAATTTGTGATTGCTGCTGTTAAATGTTTTTCCTCTTTTTCAGAAAGATTATTTTTTGTTCGATCTTTAATCATCCTTAAAATGTCTATATTCATTTTTGCCGCATCTAAATCCTTTTCCAGTTTACCTGTTACAGGATTACTAATTTTTCCCATTGCAATCAGTGCGTTTGTTTCAAAAGTGGTCACGAGAGAGAAAAATAGTGTTTCAAAATAGCTTTTTTCATCCATTTTCCCCTCCCACTTTATTTAATTTTCTAAAATCTATCCAAACGTCAAAAAGACCGAAAATACTCACAATTACGGTTAATGGTGGTTCTAATATGACAAAAAAGTAAACTAAATATTTTAAAATTAACGGTATTTTCATTTTTTTCAACCAGTATTCCAAAACTTCAATCCCTTGTAAAAAGAAAAGTACGAAAAAGATGATCAACGTGTTATATGATATCATTTTAGTGTAAAACGATTTTGATAAAATAAGAAACCCACCTATTACAAGTATTGGAATAAACTTGAAAGGTACAGTAAAAGGCTTTACTGTTTGCTTTTTCAATCTCAAATAAAAACGTTTGTTTATATAAGTTATAAAAACGATGTAGCCATAACTCAATGAGGGCATAAGATAAACAAATATTTTAGCTATTTGATTTACATTTTTACTTATTTTTTCAATATAAAAAAGCTTCTCTACCGGCGCACTGCTTTTTAGTATTTCTAAATAGGAATTGATATTACTTATCATAGTTGAGATAAACATATCTCTTATATTTGGTAAAAACAAAATAATTATGATTGTAACAATTAAAGATGGTAACCCTGCAGTGAATTCAGCTTTTTCTTTTCCTTTAACAATAAATATTACTGGGAGTAAAACAAATAAAATGTAATATAAAGCGATTATTTTAAATAAATAACCGTAAATTAATAAAGCTACAATTAGCTCAATCTTAAAGTTGCTTTTGGATATATCAAAATAAAAAATTAAAAAAAGTGGTGATATAAGGCCTAAAAAAAGCCCAAAATACGGGTTATAAATATTAAATGTAAATAATGTGAAACTTACAAATAAGTGAAAAATAGAAATAGGATTTATCATCTTTCAGATCAAGAAAGAAGGGGGTAGCCCCTTCTATTATTATTATTTGTTTAATGTAAAAGGTAGTAAAGCCATTATCCTTGCAGTTTTGATAGCATCTGCTAATCTTCTTTGATGCTTAGCACAGGTTCCTGTTAATCTTCTTGGCATGATTTTTCCACGCTCAGTTGTAAACTGCTTTAATAAGTTAGCATCTTTATAATCTATATCAATATGCTCTGTGCAAAATTTGCAAACTTTTTGTCTTTGAAATCTTCTTCTAATTACAGCCATATATTTTCCTCCTTATTTTTTCTTAAAATGGGATATCGTCTTCATCAAAAGTGTCACTGTTTGTATCATCCAAAAGGTCAGATGCATCAGCAGTTCTATCTTTTCTCCAAACTAACTGGATGTTTTCAGCCACAATTTCGTGCTTGCTCCTTTTTTGTCCATCTTGTTCCCATGTTCTATAGCTTAATCTTCCTTCTACTAAGATGGATATCCCTTTGGCTACATATTCACCAGCAAATTCAGCTAGTCTTGAAAATGCTACAATATCTATAAAACAGGTTTCTTCTCTTGTTTCATCACCTTGTTTATACCTTCTATTTACGGCAAGACCAAAAGTTGCCACTGGAGTACCGCTACCTGGGATATATCTAACTTCAGGGTTTCTTGTCACATTCCCCAGCAATATTACTTTGTTTAAAAATCCCATATTATTCCTCGTTTTTAGCTTCTTCTACTGTCTCTTTTGGCTCTTCTGGAGTAGTTTCCTCTTTTTTAGGTTGATTTCTCAATTTGAATTTTTTCCCATCGATTTTAATTACTATAAAGCGTATAACACTTTCGTTTAATCTAAATCTTCTTTCTAATTCTTTAGGAAAATCAGCTTCTGCTTCAAAATTGATTAAGAAATAGTACCCTTCGCTAAATTTCTGAATTTTGTAAGCGAGTGTTTTTTTGCCCCAAACTTCTTCATGCAAAATTTTGCCATTGTGTTTTACGATGAGTTCTTTGAATTGCTCAAATACTTTGTTGGCATCTTCCTGAGATAAATCAGGCTTAACGATAAATAGTGTTTCGTATACTCTCATTATTCCTCCTTACGGTTTTTTAGCCATGTGCCCTTATTGTCACATAGCAAGGTGGTTGTAGCTATTATCAGTTGTTCGGTACTTTGTCAATAATTTCTTTATAATTAATATTCAACTTTACTTTTAAGTAAAAAATGGATTAAATCAAGATTATGATCGAAAGAGAGATTGAGATTTCTTGCGAAACTTCAGATTTGCGCATAGATACGTATTTGTCTGAAGTTATTGGAAAATCTAGAAGCTTCTGTTCAAAAATTATAAAAAAAGGGTTAGTTTTAGTTAATAATAAAACTGTTAAACCTTCATACAATGTTAATTTAGGGGATGAAATTTTAGTAAAAATCCCACAAGAAGAAAAACTTGATTTGAAACCAGCTAATATTCCGCTTAATATCATTTATGAAAATCAGTATTATTTGATTATAAACAAACCGGCAGGTTTATGTGTTCATCCTGCACCAGGCAATTTTGATAATACTTTGGTAAATGCTTTGTTATATCATTTTCAAATAAATGATGATAATGATGTGAGACCAGGGATTGTTCACAGACTGGATAAAGATACTTCTGGTTTAATTTTGGTGGCTAAAAATAGAGATGTAAGGGAAAAAATGTCAGAAATGTTTAAAGAGAGGGAAGTGGATAAAAAGTATTTGGCTATATGCTATGGTAATCCAAAATGGGATGAAATTTTGGTTGAAAACAGTATTGGGAGACACCCAGTAGATAGAAAAAAAATGGCTGTTGTTGAAAACGGAAGATATGCTAAAACTAAAATAACTGTTCTAAAAAGGTATGATAATATTTTTTTGGCAGATGTAAAAATATACACAGGCAGAACTCATCAAATCAGAGTGCATTGTTCATATTTGGGTTGTCCAATAATAGGTGACAAGGTTTATGGAAATAAATTGAGTAATAAAATTAGATTTGAAAGGCAGGCTTTACATGCGTATTATCTTGCATTTGATTGCCCTTTCACTAAAGAGAAAAAAATATTTGAAATTGATATGTCTGAAGATATGAAAGCTTTTTTGGGATCGCTAAATACAAATAGCTGATATAGATAATCATAATATTTAACGAATGTTTATTAAAACGATGTTTATAGTTGACACTTTTATAATGATGTGTTAGATAAAGTGCATACTGTATACAAAATACAGAGGTGGGTTATGAGTCCTTATTTACCGATAGCATTAATGCTAATAATTTCAGCTCTAATAGGAGCTATTACAATCACAGTTGGTGTTTTAGTAAGACCTAAGAAACCTGAGAAGGTTAAGTTGAGCGTTTATGAATGTGGTATGCCAGAGTTTTCTGACGCTCGTAAGAGGTATAGTGTAAAGTTTTATATCATTGCTATGCTGTTTGTGATATTTGACGTGGAAACTGTCTTTCTGTTTCCGTGGGCAGTAGCGTTTGATATGATTGGGCTGTTTGGGTTGGTTGAAATGATAATATTCATAATAATCCTAGTGTTTGGTTATTTTTATGCTTGGAGAAAAGGAGCGTTAGAATGGGCTTAATCGAGCATAAGTTTTCAGACAACATTATTACAGCAACAATTGATGGAGTAATTAATTGGGCTAGAAAATCATCTATATGGCCAGTTACATTCGGTTTGGCTTGTTGTGCGATTGAAATGATGGCTGCCGGTGCATCTAAGTATGACCTTGATAGGCTTGGTGTTATTTTTAGAGCTACACCTAGACAGGCTGATTTGATGATAGTAGCTGGAACCGTTACAAGGAAGATGGCTCCAGTGGTTAGGAAGGTGTACGATCAGATGCCTGAGCCAAAATGGGTTATAGCGATGGGGAGTTGTGCGACAAGCGGAGGTATTTTTAATACTTACTCAACAGTTCAAGGCGTTGATGAGATTGTTCCTGTGGATTTTTATATTCCTGGATGTCCTCCTAGACCTGAGGCTTTACTGGATGCGATAGTTGCTCTTCAAGAGAAGATTAAGCATGATAAGATATTGAGGAAATGAGGTGCATTATGGTGTTTGATGATATAGTAAAATATTTTTCAGAAAAGTATCCAGGCAAAGTTTCAGGTAAGGTAGAGTTTAAATGCAACTTCTTGACAGTGGACAAGTCGATTTTCAAGGATGTTCTCCGTGAAATGAAAGAAAAATTTTCATTTAAATATATTGTTGATGTGGTTGCAACACACTGGCCAAATAGAGATATGAAGTTCGATGTTGTTTATAACATATATTCTATAGAAAATAATATAAGGGTTTTTGTTAAAGTTATGATTCCTGATGAAAAGATTGAGACAGTTACAGATATATGGAAAGGTGCCAACTTTATGGAGAGGGAGCAGTATGACCTTGTTGGTGTAGTTTTTGAAGGTCATCCTGATTTAAGAAGAATATTGCTTCCTGATTTCTTTGAGGGCCATCCTCTCAGAAAAGATTTTCCGTTGAAAGAGCGTAAGTGGTTTAATAAGGCTGATGAGCAGAATTTAGGTATAAGGTTTACAAAATAGGGGTTGGTTATGGAGAATGTTAGAGTTAAGGATAATAAAGACTATTTAGGCGAAGTTATAACAGTTAACATGGGGCCTCAGCACCCCAGTACACATGGTGTTTTGAGGTTAGTTGTTGACTTAGATGGTGAAACAATTGTAGATGTTAGACCCGATATTGGTTTCCTTCATAGAGGAGTTGAAAAACTTGCTGAAAACAGGACATACCATCAGTTTATCCCTTTGACAGACAGGTTGGATTATCTTTCACCTTTATCAAACAACCTCGCTTATTGTTTAGCTGTTGAGAAGTTTTTTGATGTGAAAATACCAGAAAGAGCTGAATATCTAAGGGTTATATTTGCTGAATTAGCAAGGCTTGCAAGCCACTTGGTTTGGATTGCAACACACGCTTTAGATATTGGTGCTATGACTGTTTTCCTCTATGCATTTAGAGAGAGGGAAATGATTTTGGATATGTTTGAAATAGCTACTGGTCAAAGGATGACTAGTTCCTGGATTAGAATAGGTGGTATTAGAGACGATGTTCCACCTGAATTCTTTGATAGGTTAAGAGAGTTCATTGAAATATTTGAAGAACGTGTAGATACATATGAAAGGTTGTTGACTAAGAACAGGATATGGTTAAAGCGTACCAAAGGTGTTGGTTATTTGTCTCCAGAGGATGCTCAAGATTATGGTGTAAGTGGCCCAATTATGAGAGGTTCTGGTATACCTTTTGATTTGAGAAAGGCTGAACCTTATTCAATCTATGATAGATTTGATTTTGAAGTGGCATGTTTTGATGGGTGTGATATCTATTCAAGATACCAGGTTCGTATGAAGGAGATGAGAGAATCAAGAAAGATATTGGAGCAGGCCTTAGAGCAGATTCCTGAAGGTCCAGTAATGACTGATGATCCAAGAATCGGTTTTCCATCACATGAAGAAGTATACGAAAAGATGGAAGCTCTTATTAGAAGATTTTATCTCATTTCAAAAGGTTTTAAAACACCAAAAGGTGAAACATACGCTTGTGTTGAAGCGCCAAAAGGTGAGCTTGGCTTTTATATAGTAAGTGATGGTAAAGAGAAACCTTATAGATTGAAGATTAGAGCTGCATCATTTGTGAATTTAGGGGCATTACCAGCAATGTCTAAAGGGTATATGATTGCTGACTTAGTTGGTATTATAGGTAGTATAGATATAGTCCTTGGCGAAATAGATAGATAGGGGAAGCCTATGGCTGAGAATATAGTAGAAAAAAAAGAACAAGAAGAAGTAAAAGAGGAATTAGATTTAAGTGCAATCGATGAAATATGTGCTGAGTACAAAGGGAGAAAAGGGGCTACTATCCCCGTGCTTCAAAAAGTACAGGAGCATTATGGCTACCTCTCAAAAGAGATGGTAGATAGGATTGCAGAAAATCTCAATATGTCACCGCATACTATCTATGGAGTAATTACATTTTATGCTCAATTTTATACAACACCTAGAGGAAAGTATGTAATCAGAGTGTGCAGGGGTACAGCTTGTCACGTAAAAGGTTCTGGTCGTATTTCAGAAGTTGTGACAGAAGAGTTTGGTATAAAAAATGGTGAAACATCAAGCGACCTTAAATTTACATTAGAAGAGGTTTCTTGTATTGGTGCTTGTGGTATGGCACCTGTTATTATGATAAATGATAAAACTTATGGTAATTTAACCCCTGAAAAGGCCAGAGAGATTTTTAGGGAATACGCTAAAAAAGATGATTAGGGGTAGGATATGAGTGCTCAAAATCTTGATAGAATAGAAGTTCATGTTTGTATGGGTACAGCTGGCGTGGCCTCAGGTGGTGCTGAGGTTATGGCAGCATTTGAAGAAGAGTTTAAAAAACATGGTCTTATTGGGGAAGTTAAAGAGAGAAATTGTAAGGTTAAAGCAACTGGATGTAGAGGATTGTGTGCAAGGGACGTTTTAGTTGACATACACATCCCAGGGCAAGAAGAAGTTACTTATGAGCATGTTACACCAGAAATAGTTCCTACTATTGTTGAAGAGCATATTTTAAAAGGTGAAGTTGTTAAAAAGTGGGCAGCTAAAAAAGATTATTACGATTTTTATAAACTGCAAAAACGTTATGTATTAGCAGATTGTGGGAAAGTGGATCCTGAAGATATAGATGATTATATAGCTCATGGTGGTTATGAGGCAATCAAAAAAGTTTTAAAAGAGATGACACCTGAAGAAGTTATTGAAGAAGTTAAAAAGTCAGGATTAAGAGGTAGAGGGGGCGGTGGTTTCCCAACTGGTTTAAAATGGACATTTTGTAGAGCATCAAAAGGGGACTTGAAATATCTTATATGTAATGCAGACGAGGGTGACCCTGGTGCCTTCATGGATAGAAGTATTATTGAGGGTAACCCACACGTAGTAATTGAAGGGATGCTGATTGCAGCTTATGCCATAGGTTGTAAAGAAGGGTATATTTACTGCCGTGCTGAGTATCCTCTTGCAATAAAAAGGGTTAAAAAAGCTCTAAAAATTGCAGAAGAAAGAGGTTTCTTGGGTAAAAATATACTGGGTACAGATTTTGAATTTCACCTTCACCTTAAAGAGGGTGCCGGTGCTTTTGTTTGTGGTGAAGAGACTGCACTGATAGCATCTATTGAAGGTGAAAGAGGAATGCCAAGGCCAAGGCCTCCATTTCCAGCTGTTAAGGGGCTTTGGGGTAAACCTTCAAATGTGAATAATGTGGAAACTTTTGCTAATTTACCATTGATAATAAATAATGGTGCTGATTGGTATGCATCCATAGGTACTGAGAAGTCAAAAGGTACAAAAATCTTTGCTTTAAGTGGTAAGGTTAAAAGTACAGGTCTTATAGAAGTTCCAATGGGGGTTACTGTAAGGCAGCTTGTTTTTGATGTTGGTGGAGGTATCCCTAAAAAAAGGAAAATAAAAGCAGTTCAGCTTGGTGGGCCATCTGGTGGTTGTCTTCCAGAGAGTCTACTTGATACGCCTATAGATTATGACTCATTGATTGCTGCTGGAGCCATGATGGGTTCTGGTGGTGTGGTTGTAATGGATGAAACAAACTGTATGGTTAATGTTGCTAAGTTCTTCTTGACATTTACTCAGCGTGAGTCCTGTGGAAAATGTATCCCTTGTAGAATTGGTACAAAAACAATGCTTGATATTTTAGAAAGAATTTGCGCTGGTGAAGGTAGGGAAGGTGATATTGAACTGCTAGAATCATTGGCAATGGATATTAAAACTGCATCTCTCTGCGGTTTGGGACAAACGGCACCAAACCCAGTTCTTACAACTATTAAATATTTTAGACATGAATATGAAGCTCATATAAAAGATAGAAAGTGCCCGGCAAGAGAATGTCCTGAGCTGATAGAGTTTGTTGTGGATGAGGATAGATGTAAAAAGTGTGGTATATGTTTTAAAGTTTGTCCAGTAGGTGCAATAAGCTGGGAAAAAGGTAAACCTGCTTATATAGATAAAAGTAAATGTGTGAAATGTCGTGAATGTATAGTAAATTGTCCATTTAACGCTATAGACTAATAGTGAGGTTGAGATATGTTGACCGTTAAAATAGACGGAGTAGAAGTTAAAGTAGAGCCAGGAACAACAATTTTAGAAGCAGCTGAAAAAGCAGGTGTGCACATACCAATCATGTGCCATCACAAAAATCTAAACCCTTTTGGTGCATGTCGTGTATGTCTTGTTGAAGTTAAAGGTAGTCCAAAGCTTATGACAGCTTGTACCACACCTGTTGCTGATAATATGGAAGTTATAACAAATACTGAAAAGCTTCAAAATATAAGAAAGACGCTAATAGAATTATTGTTAATAAATCACCCACTAGATTGTCCTGTTTGTGATAAAGGTGGTGAATGTTTACTCCAAGATTTAACTTATGAGTTTGGTGTAACAAAAGTAAGGTTCGATGAAAAACCTAATAATAATCCAGTTGATCATACAAACCCTTTTATTGAAAGGGATATAGACAGGTGTGTTCTCTGTGGTAAATGTGTAAGGATTTGTGATGAAATTGTAAATGTTGAAGCTATATCCTTTATTAATAGAGGTGTGGAAACATATATAGGTACAGCTTTTGACCAGCCATGGAACTGTGAATACTGCGGCCAGTGTATGAGTGTTTGCCCAGTAGGTTCTCTCAACAATAGAGTTTATTTATTTAAAAACAGACCATGGCATCTTGAGCATACAGAAACAATTTGTGGATACTGTTCATGTGGATGTACTGTTATCGTGGATTATGAAGATAATGAAGTTTATAGAATTAAAGAAGATGTTGATAAAGGTATAAATAAAGGTTTGCTTTGTGCTAAAGGTAGGTTTGGTTATGAACTTATTAATTCTACAGAGAGACCAGTAGCTCCAAAAGTGAAGGAATCAGGGGAATTTAAAGATGTAGATTATGATGGAGCAATAAATATAATTTCTGACAAGCTAAAATCTGTTGTTGAAAAATATGGAAGTGATAGTGTAGCTGTACTAGTTTCTCCAAGATTAACCAATGAAGAGGCCTTTTTAGCACAAAAATTTGCTAGAGATATAATTAAAACCAATAATGTTTATTCATTGGAAACAGCTGATGTTTTACCTGATGGAAACTACGCAGATGTAGAGTCTAGTGATACATTAATAGTATTCAATATTGATATAACTGAGTCAAATCCTGTTTTAGGCTATTCTGTAAGGGTTGCAGGTAGGAGAGAAGACTCAGATCTATATGTATTTTATCCAAATCTAACACCACTTAAAAGAGTGGCATCAGAATTTTATGTTTATAAACCAACTGAATTATACAAAGAAGCAGAGAAGCTTTTAAAAGCTTTAGATGGTGAAAATAATGAATATAGCGAATTAGCAGATAAGTTTAAGAATAGCGAGAAGCCAGTATTCGTGTTTAATCCATATAATTTGAAAGATGTGGAAATAGCAAAACAGATTTCAGAAAAAGTTGAAAAAGTAAAATTAGTACCTGCCAAAGCAAAGAACAATTCCCAAGGTATAGTAGATATGGGATGTGTCAATGGACTCAAACCTGGATTAGTAGAGACAGAAAAAAGCTTTGACCTTAGAGAAGGTATTGAAGGTGATAAAATAAAAGCATTGCTGATATTTGGAGAGAATTTAGCAGTAAAACCTGAATATTTTGATATAATAAATCTTTTAAATGACTTAGAGCTTGTAGCTGTGACTGATCCATTTTTCAGTGAAACTGCTGAGTTAGGAAATGTGTATATCCCTGTAGCAACATTTGCTGAGAAAGATGGCTCATTTACTAATTTTGAAGGTAGAGTACAACAGCTCAACAAAGCTGTAGATAAAGGTGTGTTCTCTGATAGAAAGGTTCTAGTAGACCTTATGAACAAATTTGGTTTTTCTGTAAAAGATGATGTAAATGAAATTAGATCTTTGATAGAAGAAGAGAATCCTTTGTATAAAGGGATTGATTGGAATGGTGGTTTAGTTAAATATCCTTATAGAATTAAAGATGGTATTAGTGCAGAATTTAGTATTAAAGGTGATGGTGAATATGAGCTTTATCCTGCATTTTTAAGATTGCATAGTGGTTCTTATACGAGAAGATCTTATGATCTTAGCAAGGTGTATGGTGAACCATTGTTAGAGATTAATCCAGAAGATGCTAAGAAATTAAATGTGAACGAAAATGATTATGTAACTGTAAAATTTGGAAAAGACTCATATAAGTTTAGGGTTAATATTGATAAGAAGATACCAGCTGGAACTGCTGCACTACCAAAAGACTTTAAAGAAACTGCACCTCTATTTTTTGAAGGCAGTTATTTGAAAGTAGATTTAATAAAACATATATAAAAATATTTGAAGAGGTAAGGGTATGTTAGTGGGGATAATTTTAACAGTCATTAAGATTCTAATTGTAATAACAGTTGTATTACTGAGTGTAGCTTATATGACATGGGCAGAGAGAAAGGTAATTGGTCATATGCAAGTGAGACTTGGTCCTACTCATGTTGGTTGGAAAGGTTTACTACAGCCAATTGCTGACGGGCTAAAGTTGTTGATGAAAGAAGATTTGGTTCCAGATATGGTCGATAAGCCAGTATTTATAATAGCTCCACTACTTAGTTTAATTCCTGCATTAAGTGCTTTTGCAGTTATACCATTTGCTGATAAATTTGTGATTTTTGGAAAAGAGGTACAACCTTATATTTCAGATATAAATATAGGTCTTTTATATATTTTAGCACTTTCTTCAGTTGGTACTTACGGTATTATAATGTCAGGTTGGGCTTCAAACTCAAAATATGCTTTACTTGGTAGTTTAAGATCATCTGCTCAGGTAATTAGTTATGAAACAGCAATGGGGCTATCACTAGTTGGTCCAGTTTTATTAGCAGGTTCTTTGTCTTTGAGAGATATAACTATAGCACAAAAAGGGTTATGGTTTATAGTTCCCCAGATTGTTGCTTTTGTGGTTTATCTTATATCAGCTATAGCTGAAACAAACAGAGCTCCATTTGACTTGCCAGAAGCAGAAACAGAACTTGTAGCTGGTTTCCATGTTGAGTACTCAAGTATGAAGTTTGCACTGTTTTTCTTAGCAGAATACGCAAATATGTATGTAGTATCATCAATCGCAACAATAGTATTTTTAGGTGGATGGAATGGACCTATATTACCAGGTTTTGTTTGGTTTGTGTTAAAAGTATTATTTTTCATGTTCTTGTATTTATGGTTGAGAGCAACTCTGCCAAGGTTAAGATTTGACCAACTCATGTCCTTAGGTTGGAAGGTCCTGATACCAGTGGCTTTGGCAAATCTGCTGGTAACTTCAATAATAGTATATATTGTGAGATAGGGGTGTAATATGGCTAAGAATAAGAATATATTTGACTACGTATTTTTTACTGAAATTCTACAGGGGATGGGTGTTACACTTAAGCATATGTTTAAAAAGCCTGTGACATACAAGTACCCTTATGAAGCCACCCCTATTTTTGAAAGATTTCGTGGTGTCCATTACATGAAAACTGATGAAGATGGCAATCCAAAATGTGTAGGTTGTTATTTATGTGAAAGAGTATGCCCTTCTGAGTGTATACATATAGAAACTGATGCAGGGCCAAATGGTGAAAGATTAATTAGAAAATATGAAATTGAATTGGATAGATGTATATATTGTGGATTTTGTGAAGAAGCTTGTCCAGTTGATGCAATCCATATGGGCAGAAGTTATGATGTTGTTAGACCAACGAGAGAAGGTTACAGGGTTAATATGAAGTTTTTAGTAGACAAATATAAAGAATATTTAAAAGATAAAGGAGAATAAAATGGAACAGGTAGCGTTTTATATCCTGGCATTTTTAGCTATTGTATCAGCGTTGTTTATGATAACTAGAACAAACCCTGTACATTCAGCCCTATGGATGCTGCTGACATTTTTCAGTGTAGCAGGTATTTTTGTTCAGCTTGATGCTGAATTTATCGCAGCGATTCAGGTTTTGGTTTATGCAGGAGCTATTTTAGTTCTTTACCTATTTGTAGTGATGCTGCTTAATCCAAAATCTCATGGATTTATTAAAATACCTTTTAGATATGCAATAGGTACAGTAGTTTCAATTATAATCGTTATACAAACATTGATAGCTGTTAAAACAACTGATGTATTAGGACAAAAGGGTGATATTACTGATACAGTGATTTCGCAATATGGAAATGTCAAGTTGTTTGGTAAAGCGTTGTTTACTGATTTTCTTGTGCCATTTGAAATAGCTTCTATCCTTTTGTTGGTTGCTATGATTGGTGCGATAGTGTTGGCTAGGAAAGAATAGGGGAGGTGGAGAATGACTTTAACACTACAGCATTATTTAGTTTTAAGTGCTATTCTGTTTGGGATTGGTATGACTGGTGTATTGATAAGAAGAAATCTCATAGTAATGTTTATGTCATTGGAACTAATGCTGAATGCAGTTAATATAAATCTTGCTGCTTATTCGAAATATTTGCATACTATGACTGGTCAGATATTCATTGTCTTTGTGATGTGTGTGGCTGCTGCTGAAGCTGCAGTGGGGCTTGCTCTTATTATTACTCTATTTAGAAATAAATCCACAATA
The DNA here is from genome assembly GCF_000010985.1 of Deferribacter desulfuricans SSM1. Lineage (NCBI taxonomy): Bacteria > Pseudomonadati > Deferribacterota > Deferribacteres > Deferribacterales > Deferribacteraceae > Deferribacter > Deferribacter desulfuricans. The sequence continues at coordinate 2,005,564 of NC_013939.1, read as the reverse complement.
AATGCAGACGAAATTAATTCACTAAGAGGATAGGAGTAGGGATATGATTGAATTAGGGATACTTTTAGGACCTTTAGCAGCATTTTTGATAAATGGTATTTTTGGTAGACTCTATATAAAAAAGAAAGCTCACTATATAGCTATTGCAGGTGTGTTGGTTTCTCTAGCACTTGCTATATTTACATTTTTTAGAGTGGCAAATGGGTATAGGCTTGATGCAACAGTATATGAGTGGGTAATTGCTGGTAAGATAACGATACCATTTGGAATATTGATAGACCCACTTTCTTCAATAATGCTAATTGTTGTAACATTTGTAAGTACAATGGTTCATATTTACTCAATTGGGTATATGGATCATGATCCAGGTTATTGGAGATTCTTTACTTATCTGTCAATGTTTACACTTTCAATGCTTATCCTTGTTCTTGGTAATAACTTCCTTATGTTATTCGTTGGTTGGGAGTTGGTTGGTCTATCATCCTACGCATTGATTGGTTTCTGGTTCCATAAAAAGAGTGCGGCAGATGCTTCTAAAAAAGCGTTTGTTGTTAACAGAATTGGTGACTTTGGATTTTATATTGGGATCTTATTAGTTATAATGACATTTAAAAGTTTAACATATCATGATGCTTTTGATTATGAAATAATAGAACATATAAAAAATAGTACTTTTAACATCTTTGGATTGGATTTAAGTCTTTTAGATTTGATGACATTTGGTCTTTTCTGTGGTGCAATAGGTAAATCAGCTCAATTTCCATTGCATGTTTGGTTACCTGATGCGATGGAAGGTCCTACACCAGTTTCTGCATTGATTCACGCAGCTACAATGGTTACTGCTGGTGTTTATATGGTTGCTAGATGTAACCCACTATTTTCTGAAGCTCATACAACAAGTAACATTGTAGTTTTTGTTGGTGCTGCAACTGCATTTCTTGGAGCAACAATCGGTTTAACACAGTTTGATTTCAAAAGGGTCCTTGCTTACTCTACTGTCAGCCAGCTTGGTTACATGATTATGGCTACAGGTGCTGGGGCTTATATAGCAGGTATTTTCCACCTATTTACACACGCATTTTTTAAAGCGTTATTGTTCTTGTGTTCTGGTAGTGTAATGCATGCTATGCAGGATGAGCTTGATATTAGAAAGATGGGTGGTTTGCTGAAAAAGATGAAGATTACAGGTTATACATTTTTAATCGGTTGTGTTGCGATAGCAGGTATACCACCATTTGCAGGATTCTTCAGTAAGGATGAAATCTTAGCAATGACATATGCAAGTGGGCATAAATTTGCATGGTTTGTTGGAACTGTTGTAGCTTTTATGACAGCTTTTTATATGTTTAGATTATGGTGGTACGTATTTGTTGGCAAACCAAGAGATCAGCATCTTTATGATCATGCTCATGAATCACCATGGCAGATGACATTACCATTAATTTTGCTTGCTATCATGTCTGTATTGGCAGGATTTTTTGGATTCCCACCAGAGCATGGATTCATTCATAAATTCCTTGAGCCAGTTTTAGTACCAGAACATATGCATATTCATCACTTATCAAGTAGTACAAGTACTATTCTTATGATAATATCTGTTATTTTAGCTGCTGCTGGTATTTATGTATCTTATTTATACTATGTTAAAATGCCTGAGCTTCCTGCTAAAACAGTTAAAGCATTTAGACCAATACATAAGTTCTTCTATCATAAATGGTATTTCGATGAACTTTATGATGTGCTTTTTGTTCAACCTATAATTATGATCTCTAAGTTTCTATGGAAAGGGTTTGATGCAAACTTCATTGACTTTATCGTAAATGCTTTTGGATGGGTTGCACAGTTTCTTGGTAGATTCTTCAGAATCATACAGACAGGTAGGATTCAGACATACATATTTACCTTTGTGCTTGGCGTAGTAATACTACTAACAATTTTCTATATGGTGTAGGGGGCAGATTATGATGGGCAATATTTTAACAATTCTGATTTTCTTCCCAGTGTTTGCGGCATTAGTTATATTTGCTCTCTGGAGAAGTGGAAAAGCGACAATGTGGGCAGCATTTGTAGCTAGTGTAATTGAGTTTATATTAACAATGCCATTGATGTGGAATTTCGATAAATCAACTGCAGCTATGCAGTTTGTAGAAAAATATAGCTGGGTCAAAGCATGGGGAATCAGTTACTATGTTGGTGTTGATGGCATCTCAATTCTCATGGTATTTTTAACTACATTACTAACTATGATCTCTATATTAGCATCATTTAAATATATTGGTAAAAGGCAGCGAGAGTTTTATTTAGCTATGTTAATATTAGAAGCTGCTATAGTTGGTGTTTTTGTAGCACTAGATTTCTTCCTATTTTACATTTTCTGGGAAGCGATGCTAATCCCAATGTATTTGATAATTGGTGTTTGGGGCGGTCAGAGAAGAATCTATGCTGCAATTAAATTTTTCCTTTATACATTAGCTGGTTCAGTATTAATGATGTTGGCAATTATAGCATTGTATTTCAAACATGGACAATTAACTGGTGAATACACATTTGATATCTTGAAAATTACAGCAGCAAGTGCGCAATATTCAGTAGGATTTCAGACTATAGTGTTCTTAGCATTCTTTTTAGGGTTTGCTATTAAAGTCCCAATGTTCCCATTCCATACATGGTTGCCAGATGCTCACGTTGAGGCGCCTACAGCAGGTTCAGTAATTCTTGCTGGTGTGCTTTTGAAAATGGGTACATATGGTTTTTTAAGATTCTGCTTGCCAATTACACCTGTGGCTTCTGTTAAATTTGTTCCATTAATAGCTGCATTATCAGTTATAGCAATAATATACGGTGCGTTAGTGGCTATGGTTCAAGAGGATGTGAAGAAGCTTGTAGCTTATTCATCTGTTAGCCATATGGGTTTTGTAACATTGGGGATTTATGCATTAAATCAGGCTGGTATAGAAGGTGGTATATTACAAATGTTTAACCATGGTATCATTACTGGTGCACTCTTTTTGTTAATCGGTTTGATTTATGAAAGAACACATACAAGATTGATTGCAGATTATGGTGGAATAGCTAAATATGTCCCTGTGTATGCAACAATATTTGCAATATTTTCATTTGGTTCTATAGGATTACCAAGCATGGGTGGATTTATTGGTGAGTTCTTGGTATTGGTAGGTTCATTTAAGTCTCTATCAAATTATGCAATAGTAGCTGCATCAGGAGTAATATTTGCTGCTGTTTATATGCTTTGGATGTACCAGAGGGTATTTTTCCAAACACCAAATAGCAGATGGGAAGGGATAGAGGATGTAAATGTTAGAGAGTTTATTTACTTATTCCCTCTCATTATTTTAGTATTCTGGACAGGTTTATATCCTGAAACATTTACATCATACATGCATGAAAGTGTAAGAAGCTTGTTAGAGCATGTAAATACAGTGAATATAGCGCTTAAGTAGGAGGATTGGGATGGCTCAGAGCATAGTTTCAATTTTACCAGAAATACTAATGACGATATTTGGGTTATTGCTTATAGTAATAGATGTATTGGCTGCTGAAGATAAGAAAGCTGGAGTTGGATATTTTGGGATTGCATTTATAATTTTAGCCTTATTAGCATCCATCCCTCCCTTTAATGGATTTAAGATATTTGGATTCAATAAAATGATAGTTTGGGATGTATATTCATATGCTTTTTTTCTGACTTTCTCATTTGCTTATATATTAAGTACTTTAGGATCAGTAGATTACCTTAAAGAGCGTGGCATTAACAAAGGTGAGTATTATATTGTAATGTTTTTTAGTGTAATTGGAATGATGTTTATGGTAAGCGCCACAGATCTTACTGTTTTCTATCTTGGATTAGAGACTATGGCAATTTCAATGTATATACTTGCTGGCTACAATAAAAAAGATTTACTATCCAATGAAGCAGGAATTAAGTACTTCATCATGGGTGCATTTTCATCAGGTATATTTTTATATGGTTTAACATATGTATTAGGTTATACTGGAAGTACAAAGTATCATATTATTGCAGAATATATTAGAACTAATGGGTTGTCTCACTATAGTATTATATTTGGTCTAATTTTGATGTTTGCTGGGTTTGCATTTAAAATATCTGCAGTACCATTTCATATGTGGGCACCAGACGTATATAACGGAGCACCTACACCTGTAGCAGGGTTTATGACTGTTGCTCCAAAAGCAGCAGCATTTGGTGGTATGATAAGATTTCTAATGATTGCTGGTATGCCAGCTAGTTCAAAGTGGCAGCTATTCTTTGCAATTCTAGCAGTTTTGACTATGACATATGGTAACTTAGTTGCTATTGCGCAGAATAATGTTAAAAGGATGCTTGCTTATTCTGCTATTTCTCATGCTGGATATATGTTGATAGGTTTAGTTGCTGCTAATGACTATGGTTATAGAGCAATAGCTCTATATACAATGATTTATGCTTTTATGAATATAGGGGCGTTTACATTACTTGGTGTGTTGAAGAATAAAGGTATTATAGATGATGAGAGATTAGAAAGTTTTGCTGGATTAGCTAAAAAGCATCCATTATATTCACTAGCAATGCTTATCTTTATGTTTTCATTAGCAGGTATTCCACCTTTGGCAGGATTTATTGGGAAGTTTTATATTTTTATGGCAGCAATTAAGGCAAAAATATACTGGCTTGCTATTATTGGTGTGTTAAACAGTGCTATAGCATGCTACTATTATATGAGAGTTACAGTTTATATGTACTTTAGAGAAGCAGAATATGAGGTTGAAGCTAATGTAAGACCTGCTGCTTTTATAGCAACATTTATAGCAACTATTGTTGTATTGTTGTTAACAGTTTTCCCAAGCACATTTATAAATATTGTTAAAAATATGATTGTTTAAAGGTGAGACAATGAGTGAAATTACACTTAAAGAAGCTCTTGAGGATGCATTGCACAAAGAGCAGATGGCATATGAATTTTATATGCAACTTCATGATATGCTGAAAGATCTTGGTGCAAAGGCTATTATTAAAGAGCTTGCTAGTGAGGAAGTAAAACATAAAGAGATGATTGAAGAAGCTATTAAGACTGGTAAAATTGAGCATATAGGAATGGAAACAAAATATTATTCATCTGATTTAGGTATATCAAAAATGGTGCTACCACAGGTTATTACTGATGATATGTCAGTGCAGGATGTTTTAAGAATTGCTATGAAACATGAAGACAATTCACGAGTGTTTTATGAAAAATTAGCTGAAAAGTTTGCAGGTTCAGAAGCTGAAGAATTTTTCAGAAGGATGGCTGTAGAAGAAGCCACACATAGAAACAAAATTCAAAATATCTATGATGATATAGTTTATAATGAAAATTAGATAAAGGCCCTTTAAGGGCCTTTTTTTATATGTGATGTGGATACTTTGATACCCTAATTGCAGCTTCTAAGATTACTTTAAGTATTTCCTCATCACTAATCTTTTTAATGGCTGTACTTATGTCATCTGACACTTGATAATGTGGAGGAATTGTATTCAAAGTGATAGCAGCAACATCTAATACACAATCTCTACATGTACAAAATTCAGGGTGCTCTTCATAAAAATTTATTAGTAACTCCCAAACTCGTTTTTCATTAATATTTTTTATCTTATCAATATCATAAATGTTGATTTTAGACATAAATCCTCCTAAAATAATTTTAGTTATATTAAAACAGGAGGAGTTACTTTGCAAGAGGTTATTGCAGTAATAGGTGGAGGCAGTTGGGGGACAGCATTAGCAAATTTATTGACTGATAATGGGCATAAGGTAACATTATATGTACGAGAATATGAAGTTGTGGAATCAATAAATAAAAATTCTGAAAATAGTGTTTTTTTAAAAGGTATAAAGTTAAATGATAGTCTAAATTGTAAACAGTTTGATGACTTTGATGGGAATTGTGATAAAATTGTATGGGTTGTTCCTACTCAGTTTACGAGAGACACAATAGTCAAATTTGGTGAGAAGCTGATAAAAAAAAATATTATTGTAGCTACTAAAGGGATTGAAATAGAATATAAAAAATTTGTAAATGAAATATTTGAAGAAATATTAGGAATTGATGTTTCGGTGATTTCTGGGCCATCATTTGCCAAAGAAGTAGCTAAGAGGATGCCAACTGCTGTGAGTATTGCATCAAAAGATATAAATAAGGCCATAGAATGGCAAAAAATATTTTCAAATAAATATTTTAGATGTTATGCTGTTGATGATGTTATAGGAGTTGAAGTTTGTGGCTCTTTAAAAAATGTAATTGCAATTGCTACAGGGATATCAGATGGCTTAGGATTTGGTCATAATGCAAGAGCTGGTATTATTACTAGAGGCCTCAGGGAAATAACAAGATTGGGGCTTAAAGTGGGTGGGAAACTGGAAACATTTATGGGGCTGTCAGGTGTGGGTGATTTGGTTTTGACTTGCACTGGGGATTTGAGTAGGAATAGAACTGTGGGTATTAAAATAGGTATAGGGGAAAAAGCTGAAGATATTTTGAAAGATATGAAGATGGTAGCTGAGGGTGTTTTTACTACTAAAGCTGTTTATGAACTATCAAAAGATATAGATGTTGAAATGCCAATTACTGAAGAGGTATATAAAATTATTTATGAAGGTAAAGAACCGATTAAATCGTTTTATGATATAATGGAGAGACCACTCAAGGTAGAAAATATATAAAACAGGAGGAGTTATGTTTGAAGGTGGTAAGTATATCTGGAAAGATGGAAAATTATTGAAGTGGGAGGATGCCACAACACATGTATTGACTCACACTCTGCATTATGGAGTAGGCGTTTTTGAGGGGATAAGATGTTATGAAACAGATGAGGGACCAGCAGTATTTAGGCTAAAAGAACATGTTAAACGACTATTAGAGTCAGCGAAGATCTTTTTGATGAATGTGAATTATACCGTTGAAGAATTAAGTGATGCTATATTAGAGACTATTAAGGCAAATGAATTAAAGAGCTGTTATATAAGACCAATAATTTATTATGGTTACAAAAGTTTGGGGTTAGCAGTTGATAATAATTATCCTGTAGAAACAGTGATTGCTGCATGGAGTTGGGGTGCATATTTAGGAGAAGAAGGTTTGCAAAATGGTATAAGAGTAAAAACATCAAGCTTCAATAGATTTCATGTTAATACAATTGCAACAAGAGCTAAAGCATGTGGAAATTATATTACATCTGTTCTTGCAAAAAGAGAAGCACTGATGTCAGGTTATGATGAAGCTCTATTTTTAGATCCAGATGGGTATGTTGCAGAAGGTAGTGGAGAAAATGTTTTTATAATCAAAGATAATGTTATTAGCACCCCACCTGTTACATCTATTCTTAAAGGTATTACAAGGGATTCAGTAATGAAAATTGCTAAAGATTTGGGCTATGAAGTAGTTGAGAGACGATTTACAAGGGATGAAATGTACATTGCAGATGAAGCTTTTTTTACAGGAACAGCAGCTGAGGTAACACCTATAAGGGAGCTTGATGGGAGAGTAATTGGTGCTGGTAAAAGAGGACCAATTACTGAAAAGATACAAAGTATGTTTTTTGATATAGTAAAAGGTAAAGTTGAAAACTATAAGAACTGGTTAACACTGGTTAAATGATTGTTATTATTGATGGTCATTCAGTAAGTTATAGAATATTTTACAAGACTCCCCTTTTAAATAACTCAAAAGGGGAGCCTACCTCTGTTTTGCATTCTTTTATAAATTTGATTATTTCATTGAAAGAAAAGCTAAATCCAGAAAAAATATATGTTGTATTTGATAGTAAAGGTGAAACTGAAAGACATAAGATTCATAAAGAATACAAAGCACAAAGAGAAAAAACACCTGAAAACTTGATTCCACAAATAGAAAATCTTAAAAAAATATTACCCTATTTTGGAGTATACGTAGCATATCAAGATGCAACTGAGGCAGATGACATAATTTTTACTCTAATACAAAAGTACAAAAAGGAGAATATATATTTAATTACTAAGGATAAGGATTTGTTTCAACTTGTTAATGATAGGGTTTTAATTTATGACTATCAAAATGAAGAGATAATTAATAGGGACAAAGTAAAAGAAAAGTTTGGCGTATATCCTGAGCAAATTAAAGATTATTTAGCTTTAAGTGGAGATCAATCGGATAATATCCCTGGAGTAAAAGGGGTTGGTGTAAAAACTGCTGAAAAATTGATCAATGAATTTGGTAGCTTAGACAACGTGTATCAAAATATTGAATCGATTCAGGGGAAATTAAAAGAGAAACTTTTAAAGGGCAAAGATGAAGCATATTTTAGCTTGGAATTAGTAAATTTACAGTACATTGAAAACTTAGAAGTTTACCCGCCAGTAAATGACGATAAGGGATTAAAAAATATTTTAGAACATTTTGAACTAAAAACAGTGATTAAAAGATTATTTAACGAGGATATAACTGAAACAATTGATGAATATGAATTAGTAGATATAGTCTGTGAAATAGAAAATAAGTTAGTAGGGTTTATAGATAAAAAAGTAGTGTATAAAATTGATGACGTAAAGGATATTGAATATTTTTATGATTTAAAAGAGATAAAAAAGAAAGTAGAATTGGATATAGATGAAAATTTGAAAGATATAAAAGTAATTTCATGGATAAATGATCCTGATTCAGGAGGGATAAAAAAGCATAAAGATGAGCAAATAGAGGTTTTTGTAAAAAGGGTTTCTTCACTAGCTAAAAGTGAATTTAAAAAATTAAAAGAGAACAAATTAGTAAAGCTTTATAAAGAGATTGAACTGCCTGTGATTGATATTTTATTTGAAATGGAGAAGCATGGGATAAAAATAAATGAGAAAAAAGTTTATGAAATTAATGATGAATTAGAAGAAAATTTAAAAGAGATAGAACGTAAAATTTTTGATTACTGTAAGGAGGAGTTTAATTTAAATTCACCAAAGCAGTTATCCTTTATACTTTTTGAAAAGTTAGGCCTGGAGCCTGCTAAAAAAACTAAAACAGGTTTTTCAACATCAGAAGAGGCACTACAGGAGCTTAAATTTAAAAATCCGGGACACGTTGAGTTGATAGATTATATTTTAAAATACAGAGAATTAAGCAAATTAAAAAGTACCTATACGTTAAATTTGCTAAACTATATGGCTGATGATAAAAGGATACATACAACATTTAAGCAAACAGGAACAGCAACAGGGAGAATAAGTTCTATAAACCCAAATTTGCAAAACATTCCTGTAGGTTCTATTTATGGAAAAAGGATAAGGGAGTGTTTTGAGGCAGAGAAAGGGTATAGATTTGTCAGTTTTGATTATTCACAGATAGAACTTCGGATTCTTGCAAGTCTTTCTAATGACGAAAATTTAATTGATGCATTTATAAATGATGAAGATATTCACAATAAAACAGCAAAAGAAATTTTTGGTGTAGAAGAGGTTGATCCAAAACATAGAAGACTTGCAAAAGCAGTAAATTTTGGAATTATTTATGGATTGAGCCCATATGGGCTTGCTCGGGATACAGGGATCACACAAAGTGAAGCTAAAGTGTTTATCGAAAGATATTTTAATTTATATCCTGGTGTTAAGAATTATATTGATTCCATTATTAAAGAGGCCAAAGAAAAAGGTTATACAGAAACTATTTTGGGAAGGAAACGGTTTATTAAGGATATAAATAGTGCAAACAGAATGCTGAAACAAAGAGCAGAAAGGATTGCCATCAATGCACCTATCCAGGGATCTGCTGCTGATATTATTAAACTTGCGATGATTAATATATATAAATATTTACAAAAAACACAAATTGATGTTAAAATGATATTACAGATACATGATGAATTATTATTTGAAGTAAAAGAAGATATTGTAGAAGATTTTGTGCAAGAGTTTAAAAATAGGATGGAGAATGTTATTAAACTCAAGGTTCCTTTAAAAGTGAATTATTCTACAGGAAAAAACTGGGGGGATCTGAAAAATTGAGTAAACTCAACAATATATTAAAAGAAAATCAGGAACTAAAAAGGGAGCTCGAAGGTATTTTGGAGCTCATAAAAGAAAATGAGATTAAGCAAAAAGGGTTTAAAGTTATAGAGTATGCATTTCTCTTATCGGAAAGTATAGAAGATTTGGCAGAAAAGCCTTTAAAATATTTAGAAGAAATATTTGAAATCGATAGAGCGACACTATTTATTGATAGAGAAGTTTTTAATTTTGATAGGGAAGCAGATGAAATAAATGATAGAGTTTATTTTGTAAATGGAAAGATTTTTAAGTATTTTTTTCTTGAAAAAAGAACATATTCGGGGATGGGGAGAGCAAATTTTATTTCTGAATTTGATGTTTTCAAGGAGATGAATTCATATCTTATTTCTCCTATTATTGAAGATGGCAAAATTATTGGTTCTCTAAACCTTTATTCGAGAGATCCTAAAAAGTTTATAGAGACAAGAAGTACGGATTTTGTTAAAGATCTATGTTTTAAAATTTCAATTGCCTTAAGAAAGCTATACGATTCTGAAAGGCTTTCAAAACAGATGCTTTTAGATTTTCTCACCGGTTCTTTCAATAAACTTGCACTTTATGATTTTTTAGAGCGTTTTACTAATATGTTTAAAAGATACAAAAAGCCATTTGCCTTTGTATTATTAGATATTGATAATTTTAAATGGATAAATGATAACAAAGGGCACCTTTTTGGTGATGAATTTCTAAAAAGTTTTACAAGCGTATTACAAAATTCTTTTAGAAAAGCGGACATTATTGGAAGATTTGGTGGTGACGAGTTTTATCTCATTTTGCCAGAAGCTAATTTGGAAATGGTAAAGGGCGTAAGCCAGAAAGTTTTTCAAGTGTTAAATGAAATATTAGAAGAGTTTGATCTAGTAGATAAAGTTGGTGTGTCAGGTGGGTTTGTGTTGATTCCTGATGATGAAATTAATGATGTTGATCCAGAGGCTATTTTGAAATTAGCTGATGAAAGGTTGTATAAGGCAAAAGAGAAGGGTAAAATGGCTATAATAGGGGTAAACGATGATATTTTTCCCTGATTCTGAGAAGATAAAAGATATAATAAATAGAGGAGAAGTATTAGAAGCGGATTATTTAGATACAGTGCAAGATATTTTAAATGATGTAAAATTAAATGGTGATAAAGCACTGATAAAATATACAAGCCAATTTGATAAATATAATTTAGAAGAAAAATTCTATTTTGATAGAGAAGAGTTAAAAGTTTTTTTTGATGAGATCCCAGAGGATTTAAAAACAGCTTTTGTAAATGCAAAAGGCAATATAGAACTTTTTCATAGCAATCAAAAAGAGAAAACTTTTTTAGTGGAAAGTAAGGGAGCTATTTTAGGACAGAAGGTTACACCTATAGATAGTGTGTCCGTCTATGTCCCTGGAGGAAAGGCGAGTTATCCGTCAACTGTTTTGATGAATGTAATACCAGCAAAAGTTGCTGGAGTAAATAGAGTCGTTATGACAACCCCTGCTTCAAATGGTGAAATTAATAGACTTGTTTTAGGGGTAGCGTATCTTGCTGGTGTGGATAGAGTTTATTTAATTGGTGGGGCTCAAGCTATTGCAGCTGTTGCTTTTGGTACAGAATCTGTAGAAAAGGTTGATAAGATTGTTGGTCCAGGCAATATCTATGTGGCTTTAGCAAAGAAGTTGGTTTTTGGATTAGTAGATATAGATATGATAGCTGGGCCAAGTGAAATTTTGATAATTGCTGATGAAAGTGCAAACCCGAAATATGTTGCTGCAGATATGCTTTCTCAGGCTGAGCATGATGAGCTTGCAAGTGCTATCACTATCACATGGGATAAGGAACTTGCTATAGAAATAGAAAAAGAGTTAGATTTCCAGCTAAAAAAATTAAATAGAGCAGATATTGCAAGGAAATCGCTGGATAAATTTGGTGGGATACTTTTGGTTGATAATTTAGATGAAGCTATTGAGTTTGCAAATTCGATAGCTCCAGAGCATTTAGAGCTAGCAGTAAAAAACCCTTTTGAACTACTTTATAAGATAAAGCATGCTGGGGCAATTTTTATGGGACACTTTACTCCTGAGGCCATTGGAGATTATTTTGCAGGACCAAACCATACATTACCTACAGGTGGTACTGCAAGATTTTATTCGCCACTTGGTGTTTATGATTTTGTTAAAAAAAGTAGCATAATTAACTGCTCTAAAGAGTATTTAGACAAGTATGGCAAATTGATTGTTAAAATGGCTGAGAGTGAAGGGCTCGAGGCTCATGCAAATTCTATAAAAGTGAGATTAGAGGGGCGGGATGGATTTTAGTGTTTTTGATAACTTTAATGATCCTGTAGTTATTACCGATTTGGAGTTTAATAAGGTTTATGCAAATGAGTCATTTATCAAAATAAAAATTGGTGATGAGCTTTTTGATAAATCAGTAAAAATCTATAAACAAACTGGAAAAAGTTTATTAGACGTACATGTGGATAGAAGTAATTTTAGAGTAAAAGTTAGTCCTTATAAAGACAATTTGATTTTTGTTTTTGAAGATCGTAGTAACATTAACCAGTTTGTGGAAAAGTTTTTTACTTTGAATTCTATTATAAACCAGGCTCCAGTGGGGATTATTATCACTGATAAAGATGGAAATATTAAGTTTGTAAATAACGGTTTTGAAAAAATGACAGGATTTACATTTAATGAAGTTTGTGGAGAAAATCCTAGAATTTGGAAAAGTGGAGAGCACAGTAGAGAATTTTATAAGCACTTGTGGGATACAATTTTATCAGGGAGAAAATGGGTTGGTGAGTTTAAAAACAAGAAAAAAGATGGTACTTTTTATATGGATAGAAGCGTTATTTTCCCAATAGTTGATTCTAATGGTGAAATAATAGAGTTTTGTGGGATAAAACAGGACATTACTGAGATGAAAAGGCTTGAGAAGAATTTGATTCAAAATGAAAAGAATATAACACTTGGGAGATTTGTAGATAACATTGCTCATGATCTAAAGAATATGTTAACTGGAATATTTTCTATATGTGATTATTTAAAGAGTAAAACGCTGAGTGAAGATATAAAATGTATGGTGGAGCAGATTTATAAGTATACAAAAGTGATGGATGAGTTTATTTCTACTATGAGAAATGTTGGGAATAAAAAAGATATTATTGATATAGATTTTTGTAGGTACTTATCAGAAAATAAAGATTTTTACAGAAGGATAATAGGTAAAAACATAAAGATAGATGTACAGTGCGACTGTCATTGCTGTGGGTTTATGAGTAAGACACATTTAGACCAGATATTTTTAAACCTTTTAGTAAATGCTAGAGATGCAATTATGGAGAAATATGAAGATGGAAATGGTGGTCTGATTACTATAAAGATTAATTGTATTAGTGAAAATATATTTATTGAAGTTACAGATAATGGAAATGGTATACCTGATGATATTATCGATAAAATATTCTCATTAAGTTTTACCACGAAAGATGAAGGGACAGGGGTTGGACTTTTTATAGTAAAGAGTATTGTTGAGCAGTATGGTGGCAGTATAGAAGTGGAATCAGGATTAAATAAAGGGACAACTTTTAAGGTTAAGCTACCGGTTTTAGATAAAGTGTGTAGTTGCGATTAACTTTTAAATTGATTTATTACTCCGAGAATACCTTCTCTGATATAATGTATCGATATAGCTGCCAGAATAAGACCTATAACCTTTGTTATTACATCAGCTACATTTTGACCTAAAAGTTCTAAAATCTGTCTTCCAAAATATAGTATAACATATGTTAGAATAAAAGCAATTATCCCAGAAATTAATGTGGGTAATACTCCCACGGTTCCTGTTAACACTATTGTTGCAGTAATAACACCAGGTCCGACCATTATAGGGGTTGCAAAAGGGACAATACCCGAAATCTTTTCGCCATATTCAGACTCATTATTACCAAAAATTATTTGGATGGATATTAATAAAAAAAGTGCACCGCCAGCAATTCTAAAATCATGAACATCTATCCCAAAGAGCCAAAGGATACTACTACCTGCTACTGTAAATATTCCGATTAGAATAAAAGCTACAATTATAGATTTATTTAAAAGACTTTTTCTTTCTTTAACCGTCATCCCTTTGGTTAAAGCCATATATACAGGGATGATACCCACTGGATCAATGACTAAAAATAGTGTAGTAATGGACTTGAAATATAAAATTAGAATTTCTTTCATAATTTCTCAACTTTCATATCTATTTTTTTATTGCGAAACTTAATCCTTAACAGAACAAAATAAATTGCAGTAACAAGTAAAGTTGCAATAGGTGTCAAAATCTCTCCCAAATTTAGTTTAGTAGATATTATGTTTGAAACAATAGCTGTAAATAATATTAAAATTATAGGGATGATGTAAATCAAAAGAGCAGATTTATAAAGTGTTTTCTCTTCGATTGAAACAATAACATTATCACCCACATTAAAACCTTCTTGTAGTTCAAAATCAAAACTATTTGTTTCTTCAGTTATTCCACATGAGTCTTTATGCTCACAGCTACTACAACCAGCCTCTTTGGCAAACTGTATATACATTTTGTTGTTCTCTATTTTTACAATTGTTCCAATATGTTTTTTAATTCCCATAATCATCAATCCTTTTTATTCTATCAAGTAATGGTGGATGTGAATAATAAATTTTTACATACAAAGGGTGTGGAAAAGGGTTTGAAAGGTTATCTTTGTAAAGTTTTATTAAAGCGTTTTTAAATGATGTTGTTTGTTTGATTAGAGACAATGCATAAGCATCAGCCTGGTATTCAAATTTTCTTGAAATAGCAGAAAATATTGGTGAGATAATAAATTTTGCTGGAGATAAAAGAATTGAAATTATGAAAAAACCTGTAGCCAAAGATTTTTGAAAACCAAAAATCTCGTATATGAAATCTTTGTTTATTAAAGTATATGTGATATAAAAAGATGTGGTTATTATTAGAAAAGAGATGATTATATTTTTTACAATATGTTTGTGTTTAAAGTGGCCAAGTTCATGGGCAAGTACTGATACAATTTCATCACTGTTAAGTTTGTCCAAAATAGTGTCAAAGAGTACCACCCTTTTTTTTCTACCAAATCCTGTAAAGTAGGCGTTCCCATGTGTACTCCTTTTTGATGCATCCATTTTAAAAATTTTGTTCAAATCAAAGCCACTTTTTGTGGATAGCTCGTTTATTTTTTCAAGTAGCTCAGAGTCAGTAATTGGCTCGAATTTATTGAAAAGAGGAGCAATAAGTGTAGGATATAAATAGTTGATTATAATGATAAAGAAAAATACAAAGATAGAGCCTATAATCCACCAACTTTTTTCAAAATAATTGATAAATGAGATGATAGCAAAAAGTATTATTGAAAAAATGATAAAACTTATAATTGAAGAAAGAATCAAGTCTTTAAAAAATAAAGCAAGATTCATTTTGTTGAAGCCAAATCTTTCTTCAATAACAAACTGTTTATATAGAGCAAATGGTAAATCTATGAACCCCATTACTAATTGTATTCCAAATAAGAAAATTAGGGCCTGGATAAATTCTTTTGAAGAAATTGATAATACATAATTTGCGTATTGTTGTATAAGCCCAGAAACAAAAATGAAAATGATAAAAAGTGTATCGATAATAGATTTGAATGTTTCAAGGTTTATGTTTGCAGATTGATATTCAAGACTTTTATTCAAATCTTCCTGATTTAAAAAAGAGGGGAGTTGGTTATTTTTGCTTATTTTTTTGGCATAATTAATATTGATTTTATCTAAAATTATTTCCGCAATATCTAAAAGAGCTAAAATTAATAAAATTATATAACCTGCTAATGTCATAATTTTACCTGTTATATGTAAGCATTATTACACCAATTATTGTCAATACAACACCTAGAATATTGTATATGGAAACTTCGAAGCTGTTTATAGCAAATGGGTTAAATTTATCAAGTAGTAAACCGAGAATAAGTTGAACAGCAATTGTGATGCTTAAAGCTGCACTGACACCTATTTTTGGGACAGAATAAGTGATAACAAAAACAAAAAATGCTCCAAGGATACCACCAGTTAGATAAATTGGTGGTACTTCACCAATATGTTTAAAGCCTGAAAAACCTTTGAAAAAAAGAAAGATCAAAAGTGTAATGGTGCCTACAAAAAAAGATACGAAAGCACTTTCCAAAAAGCCTACATATTTAGCAAGTTTTGCATTTATTGATGCTTGAAGAGAAACAAATGTTCCAGCTACAGCAAGCAGCAGCATTACCAAATATTTGTTCATCTAACCTCCCTATAAAACAAGAAGACAGGTTATATCACAAACATTTGTGCCTGTCGGACCAGTTTTTATTAGACCGTTTACTTCTCTGAAAAAGTTGTAAGAGTCTGAATTAATCAAGCATTGTTCCATATCTAAATCTGCTTTTTTTACTTTTTCATAAACTTTATAATCAATAAATGCGCCTGCAGCATCTGTAGGGCCATCTATTCCATCAGTACCAAAGCTGAAAAACAAGCTGTTTTTTTCAAAACATTCTATTGAGTTTAAGAAAGATAAAACTAAATGCTGATTTCTGCCACCTTTACCACTACCTGTAACATTTACGGTGGATTCACCACCAGCAATAACTGCAACAGGTTTTTTAGAAGGGAAACCATCAAATAGTATATTTTTATAAATCCCAGCAAAAAGCGCTCCAAGTGTTTCTGCATCTTTTTGATAGTAAGAAGTGATAACTATAGTTTTAATACCTGATTTTTCTAGATATTTTTTTGCAAACGTTAGTGCTTCTTTATTACTTCCAATAATATGGTGATCTGGGGTAGATAATTTAACCTTTTCGTTTGTTTGTAAAAGGTTATATAGATTTTCAGTGAGAACTTTATTTAGATTATATTTTTTTAAAATTTTAGAAGTATTTTCATTTGATGGGTAGAGTGGTGCTGAGCCGATAAATTCTAATTTATCATTAACTACATCAGAAAGCACCAAGACAACAGTTTCTGATTTGATGAATTTTAGTAATTTACCACCTTTTACTTGTGACAATTTTTTTCTTATGCTGTTTAATTCGTTTATTGTTAGTCCTAGATTCATTAGTTTTTTTGTGATTTCATTTAATTCGTTTATAGAGATTTCATCAGTAGGTAATTCTAGTAGGGCTGATGTGCCACCACTTAAAAGATATATAACAAAATCATCTTTATCAAGGGAGCTTAAATAATCTATAAGTTTTTTTGTAGCATTAACAGATTTTGTATCTGGATAAGGGTGAGAGCCTACTAAAACATCTATCTTTTCAAGCTGATAAGGGAAATTTGAAATGATTAATCCTCCAGCAAGTTTTTCCCCGAGTATTTCAATTAAACCTTTTGCCATGTAAACAGATGCTTTACCAGAGCCAACTATATAGATTTTCTTATCTTTGATGTCATATTTTTTATCGTTAATTACTAAAGTATTACCATCAACTTTTACCTTTTCTTTTACCAGATTTGCTGGCGATATATGGTTTATTAGATTTTTTAAGAGATCATCTAAAAGTTTTTTCATTTTTTTGGCCTTCAATAACTATGACAAAAGGTTTTTTTTCAAAATCTTTTGTTTTTTCTAATAATTCTTTCGCTTTTCCTCTAAGTGTTATCTCATCTTTCAAACCTAAGTTAAAAGAGATGGAAATCCTTCTGTTTATAAACTGTAGTTCTTCTAATATTTTTTCAAGAGTATATGGTCTTTCCATCAAAACAACAGTCTCTTTTTTATCAGCAATTTTCTTTAGAAATCTTTTTCGTTGAGGTTCCTTTTTTGGAGGGAATCCTGCAAAATAAAATTTTTCTGCATAAAAACCTGATACTGAAAGTGCTGTGGTAATGGATGATGGCCCTGGTAGTGAAATAATATTTACGCCTTTATTGTGGGCAAGGTCTATTAATCTGTATCCAGGATCGGCCACAGCAGGTACACCCACATCTGAAAAGATTACAGCCTTTTCATGCTCGAAAATTAAATCTAAAGCAAAAAGATAGTCATCTTCTCTTGAATGCTCATTAATCTGGATATATTCGCTACCTCTTTTATTTAAAAAAACCAAGAGTCGATGAATAAATTTTTTTTCTTCACCAATAAATAGAGAAATATTCTTCAAAATTTCAATTTGATATTGAGGCAATTGGTCAAATTGTTGAGATAATGGAGTTGCTAAAACGTATAAAGTTGTCACATTTCTATTCTGGCTTTATAACTTCTATCCCACCCATATATTTTCTTAAGACTTCAGGAACAACAACAGAACCATCTTCTTGCTGATAATTTTCTAATATTGCAAGGAACGTTCTACCTACAGCAAGTCCTGAACCGTTTAGCGTATGTGGGTATTCTGTCTTTTTGGTATCTTTTCTTCTAAATTTAATATTTGCTCTTCTTGATTGAAAATCTTTAAAATTACTGCAAGAAGAAATTTCTTTATAGGTGCCAAGGCCTGGGAGCCATACTTCTATATCATAAGTTTTAGCAGCAGAAAAACCTAGATCACCACTGCAAAGTGTCATAACCCTATATGGAATTTCTAATAGTTGTAATATTTTTTCTGCATCTAAAAGTAACTTTTCGAGCTCTTCATCTGAATCTTCCGGTTTAACTATTTTTACAAGTTCAACTTTATTAAATTGATGCTGTCTTATGAGCCCTCTAACATCTTTTCCATGACTACCAGCTTCTCTTCTAAAACATGGTGTATAGGCAGTCATATAAAGAGGAAGATCATCTTCACTTAAAATCTCATCAGCATAAATATTAGTAACTGGAACTTCAGCAGTTGGGATAAGATAAAGGTTATCCCTTTCACATTTAAATAGTTCTTCTTCAAACTTTGGAAGCTGACCTGTGCCAGTCATTGTTTTTTCATTTACAAGAAATGGTGGAATGATCTCTTGATATCCATTCTCACTTTGGACATCCAACATAAAATTTATAAGAGCTCTTTCGAGCTTTGCTCCAGTACCTTTATAAAGAGAAAATCTTGATTTTGCTAATTTTACTCCTCTTTCAAAATCTACGATATCAAGTTTTTCTGCAATATCCCAGTGAGGCTTTGGGTTAAAACTGAAATCCCTTTTAGCACCCCATTCTTTATATAAAACATTTGCAGATTCATCTTCCCCTATAGGTACAGAATCATCTATAAGGTTTGGAATTCTAAGTAAAATGTAATTTATTTGCTCTTCAATCTCTTTTAACTTATTATCTAAAATTTCTATCTCTTCTTTGATAGCTTTTACTCTTTGCTCTAAATGAGAAGAATCTTTTTTCTCCCTTTTTAGTTTGCCTATCTCTTTTGATTTTTCATTACGTTCTTTTTTTAATTCTTCTACTTTTTGAATTGTTTCCCTTCTTTTTTTGTCTAATATTAATAAGTTATCTAAATCAATTTCGGTATAACCTCTTTTTGCTGTTTTATCTTTAACAAGGTCTATATTTGAAATAACAAATCTTAAATCGAGCACTTATTCAACCTCCTTTGAGTTTTCTAATAGATATAAAAATGCTTGTAAGTTTTTATTATTAGCATCGATAAGTTTTGCTTTTTTTAATGCTTCTAGGGCAAACCCTAGATAACCAAGTTTATAAAATGTTATTGCTTGATTTATTAAGGCTTCAATGTATTTTGGTTTTCTTATTAACACCTGGTCATATTGAAATATGGCTTCTTCCAGTTTATTAGCATCTCTTAAAGCGTTTGCATATGCAAGTCTGATATCAGGAAATTCTGGTGCAAGCTTTAATGCCTTTTCATATTCTTCCAGGGCTTCATCATACATAAAAAGAGACAAATATTTTTTAGCTAATTCTGCATGTATATTAGCAAGTTTACCTATACAGTGTTTGTCAGCAATCCCTTTAATATTCTTGTTCTCTTTTAACATCTTAAAATACTTTTCAGCTTTTTCGTATTCTCCAATGCTATGATAAATAACTGTGATATTCATTAATGCTTCAGTATAATATGGGTTTAACTCTATGGCTTTTTCGTAAAAGTCAATTGCTCTGTTAAGATCATTGGAAATATAATATATAAAACCTAAAAAATTATAAACATCTGCAAAGTTATCTTTGTATTTGAGAAATTTTTCTAAATATTGTCTTGCTTTTTCATAATCTCCGGCTAAGAACTCTTCTTTACCTTTTTCATAAAAATAAAAGTAATTGTTGTTTTCCATTTTTACCCCAAATGCTTCTTTAAGTCCTTTAGTATCTTATTTATTTCAGGTAGTAATCTTGGGTCTTTTCTTTCCTTTAATAACTGGCTAAGGACTGAAACAGCTTTATCAGGCTTTTTAATATTAATTAATACTTTTGCATATAAAAGAGCTGCCTCTGGATAAACTTTTGTGTCTTTGTATTCTTTTAATATTTTTTCCAACCTTACTATTGCAGCTTTATCTTCACCGATCCTTACATAAAATTTTGCTACATAGAAATCTTTTTCTGCGAGCATATTTTTCAATTTTCTAAGTTTTGCAGGGATATTATATTTTTTTGAGAATTCAGGATATTTTGCATTTAATTTTAAAAAGGTATTGTAAGCTTCTCTAGTGTAAGATTGATCTCTGTCGATTGGTTGTAACATAGCATAATATGATAACCCTAGTCTTAGTAGTGCTCTTTTTGCATCTGGCTGATTTTCATATAATTCGAGATAGGATTTGTATGCAGCAATTGCATCATCATATTTTTCGTCTAAATAGTATGAGTCAGCCAAAAAGAGCTGAGCTTTTGCAGCCAATTCGGGCGTGTCAGCTTTTTTTAATGCTTCTTCAAATGCAGCTGCAGCTTTTTCATATTTTTTGTTTTGAAAGTAAGTTAAGCCTTCTTTAAAGTACGTTGCAGCATCTTTGTTTATCTCTTTTTTACCTGCGCATGCAAAGAGTAACAGTGTTATTATAAAACTAACAAGAACTTTTTTCATCTGTAACCTCATTTATGTATGGAGATTCTATTTTACAATATAAATCAGGATATACAACCCTTTTTATCTTGCATAAATATGGTCCAACTCCTGAGTCAGCAACACCATCTATGATATATACTTTACCATCTATATCAGGTGTTTGAAAGATAGCTCTACCCTCTACAATAAAATCAAAGTCGTCATTATATTTTTCTGCAAAGCAGAGTATTTTTTCTTTTTTGAGAGATTTGAGCCTTTCTGAAGTTATCTTTTTTTGAATTTTTTCAAGTTGCTTCACTCTTTTATTCTTTTCTCTTTTAGAAATTTGTCCATCCATAGTAGAAGCTTTTACTCCATCTTCTGGATAAAATGGGAAAAATCCAGCAAAATCTGGTTTAAATTCATGCAGAAAATCTATTATCTCATTAAATTCTTCTTCAGTTTCAGATGGGAAACCAACAATAAATGTGGTTCTTATAAATGCATCCTCACTTTTTTCCTTAATTAGTGTAAATATTTTTTTGATATGGGATGAGTTGAACTTTCTATTCATTAGCTTTAATATTCTGTCATTTATGTGTTGGATAGGTATTTCAAAATAATTTATAATTTTAGGGTTATTTAGTATTATATCGATAAGCTCTCCATCTACACCATCAGGGTTTAAGTAAAGGGTTCTAATATAGAAATCACCTTCTAAAGATGAAAGTTTTTCCAATAGAGGTTTTATCATAAAAGAGCCGTAGATATCTATCCCATATTTAGTGGTATCTTGAGAGATGAGTATAAGCTCTTTTACTCCTCCATCTATTAATCTTTGTGCTTCCTCTAATATATCTTCGATTTTTCTAGATTTTTGAGTTCCCCGTATTGATGGAATAGTGCAGTAAGAGCACCTATTCCTACAACCATCCGCAATTTTAAGATATGCAAAGCTTTGCGGATTGAGAATAACTCTGTTTTTAGAAAAGTATAAATTTTTTTCTGTTTGCTTAGGTTTAGAATTATTTTTTAGAAAATCTATAACAGATTTTAGTTCTCCCACACCTGTATAATAGTCCACAAAAGGGAATTCTTTTTCAAACTCATTTTTGTATCTTTCAACCATACATCCAGTTACTATAATTTTTTTCCCTTTTTCTTTGTATGATTCAAATTCTAAAATTGTTTCCACAGCTTCCATTACTGCTGGTTCAATAAAACCGCATGTGTTTATAATAATTGCGTCAGCTTCATCTGGATTATTTGTAAGCATAAAATCTTCATCAGTCATTTTACCAAGGAGAACCTCAAGGTCCACTTGGTTTTTTGGACAACCTAAACTTACTGAAGCTATTTTTATCGACATAAAATTTCCTTTGCTTTTTCACAATCTTTTTGAATTTGTTTTATTAAACTATTTACATCTTCAAACTTTTTTTCTTCTCTTATATACGAATGAAATTCCACTTCTATGAAATTGTCATAAATATCTTCATCGAAATCAAATATATGCGTTTCTACTCTAACTTCGTTTTTATTTACTAATGTTGGTCTTATCCCAATGTTTGTAACACTCAAATATTTTTTATTGTTTATAATGGTTTTAGTAGCATAGATACCGTTTGCCGGGATGAGTTCATTTTTCACAGATAAATTTGCAGTTGGGTAACCTAATAACCTGCCATATCCATCACCTTTTACTACCACCCCTTCTAATGTAAAAGGGCGTCCCAGCATTTTATTTGCAAGTTCCACATCCCCTTTTGATAACAGAGACCTGATGTTTGTGGATGAAACAATGATATCATCTATTTTGACAGGTGGTATTTTAAAAGCAGTGTATCCGTATTTTGTTTCCAGCATTTTCAGTAGCTCATAATCACCTTTTCTTTTTCTGCCAAAACGATAATCATAACCTACCACAATAAAACTTGCTTTAAGCGATTTTACAAGAAATTCTCTAATGAAAATCTCTGGATCCATGTTTGCTATACTTTCGTTGAAAGTTAGATTAAAAAAATAATCGATACCCAAACTTTCAAAAATTTTAATTTTCTTTCTTTCTGTCATAATTAGTTTGATATCTTTATTGAAAAATTTTATAGGGTGTGGAGAAAAAGTAACCACTCCTGATTTTAGGTTGAACTCTTTTGCTAAAGATAGGACCTTTTTAATGATAGTTTGATGGCC
This sequence comes from Deferribacter desulfuricans SSM1, assembly GCF_000010985.1. NCBI lineage: Bacteria > Pseudomonadati > Deferribacterota > Deferribacteres > Deferribacterales > Deferribacteraceae > Deferribacter > Deferribacter desulfuricans. The sequence continues at coordinate 1,982,385 of NC_013939.1, read as the reverse complement.
AAGGTGCACACCATCAAAATTACCTATGGTAATAATAGTAGATGAGTCAATCTTCCATTTTGATAAATCTTTTATAACTTCCATTGTAGGTGGAAAATATGCTAAATGATGATATTAATCAACAACTTTTTTATTCTAAATTTTCAATTATATCCTTTTTTAATGCTTTTAACTGATCTTCTGAGAGTTTTGATAGATCGATACCATCTAAAAGTTTTTCTATATCAGCCTTAGAAATCTCTTCGGAGTTAATTTCAGCTAAGACATCAGTTATAAAAAGGAGCTTTAATGCTTCTGGAGATAAAGTAACTTTGTCTAAAGATTGAGCAGGTGCTTTACTTAAAGTATCAGTTACTTTCCCAAGCTTCAACTGTCTATTGTATGTTCTTATAATGTTCGAAAGATTACTGAACTCAATTGACATCTTTTACCTGCTCCTATTAATATTTTAGGTTACTTTAAATCAATCGGCAATAACTTTTAAAACTTTAGAAAAAAAATAATGGGCTACCTAAATTTTTAGGTAGCCATCTTAATTAGCTAGCAATTGATGGTAGTTTTTTATGAAAATCCGTTATTTGCTGGAATTTATGCGCAAGATTCAATACTTTTTCCTCTTCAAAATAGTTACCCATTATCTGTAATCCGATTGGTAAATTGTTGTTGTCAAAACCACATGGGATTGAGATCCCACAGCCACCAAAAAGGTTTAATGATATGGTATAAATATCACTTAAATACATTTGCAATGGATCTGATGATTTTTCCCCTATTTTAAATGCAGTTGTCGGGGATGTTGGGGTTATTATTACATCTACTTCTTTGAAAGCATTTAAGTAGTCATTTTTTATTAATGTTCTTACTTTTTGTGCTTTTAAGTAATAGGCATCGTAATAACCTGCACTAAGAACATAAGTTCCAAGCATAATTCTTCTTTTTACTTCGTCTCCGAATCCAATTGATCTAGTTTTTTCATACATATCGATTAGGCCTTCTGCTTCTGCCCTAAAACCGTATCTGACTCCATCATATCTTGCAAGGTTACTAGAAGCTTCAGCAGTAGCAATAATATAGTAAACTGCAACAGCGTATTCTGTATGTGGGAGTGAAATCTCTTTTATTTCACATCCTAAACTTTCAAACTGTTTTATTGCCTCTAATACTTTTTCTTTTACTTCAGGTTGTATCCCTTCTCCAAAGAACTCTTTTGGAACCCCTATTTTTAAACCTTTTATATCTTTGTTTAAATTTGCTGTGTAATCTTTTGACTCAAATTTTGCAGAGGTTGAATCTTTTTCATCATGTTTTCCGATAATGCTAAGAAGTAGAGCTGAATCTTCAACATTATGTGTCAATGGTCCTATCTGATCTAAACTTGAAGCAAAAGCCACTAAGCCATATCTTGAAACTCTGCCGTAAGTTGGTTTTAAACCGCATACATTACATAGTGAAGCTGGTTGTCTTATTGAACCACCTGTATCACTACCCAAAGTGGCTGGAGCTAATCTTGCAGCAACAGCAGCAGCTGAGCCCCCAGATGAACCACCAGGGACTCTTTCCAAATCCCATGGGTTCTTAGTTTTCTTGTAATAGGAATTTTCACATGAGGAACCCATTGCAAACTCATCCATGTTGAGCTTCCCAAGTATTAAAAACCCCTTTTCTTTTAATAATTCCACAACTGTGGCATTATAAGGGGAATCGAAATTTTCGAGTATTTTGGAAGCACAGGTTGTAGGCATCCCTTTCGTTACCATATTGTCTTTTATTGCTATTGGGATACCTGCATATTCAGGTAGTTTTTCCCCTCTCGCTCTTTTTTCATCGATAATTTTTGCTTCATCTAAAATTGACTCATTTAAATAAAGATAGGAATCTATCTTTGTGTCGATATTTTTTATTCTGTCTAAATAAAACTTGTTAAGTTCATATGCAGATATTTGCTTTGTTTCAAGAAGAGTTTTTAGCTCATTGATTGTTTTATTAAGCAAGTCCATAGCATTATCCTCCTAACCTTCAATTACTCTTGGAACTTTAAAATGTTCATACTCTTTTTCAGGAGCATTTTTAAGTGCTTCTTCGTTGGCTAAAGACTCTTTTACTGAGTCATCTCTAAAAACATTTGTTATATCTAAAACGTGTGATGTGGGTTCTACATCATCTGTGTTAAGTTCATTTAGTTTATGGATGTAGTCCAAAATTTTATTGAGCTCACCAGTAAATTTTTCTATCTCTTCATCATTAAAAGTTAATCTTGCAAGTTTTGCGATGTGTTTTACATCCTTTTTGGAAATTATTTCAGACATTTTACACCTCTTCCCTTTATATAAATTTTAAAAATTTTAATGCCATCTTTTTTATACCAGAATTTTCAAAAATTACATCTGCTTTTGCATCATCACCGTTACCTTTTATAGAAATAATTACACCTTTTCCATATTTGGGATGTATAACTTTGCTACCATCCTTTTTTGTTTGATCCCCTTTTATCTGATTTATTCTCATTTCGTCCAAAAATTGAGAAGGGTAACAATCCTGCCTTTTTCCATAAATAAGCCTACTTTTTGCATAGGTAAGATAAAGGAATCTTTTCGCTCGGGTAATACCCACATAGCAAAGCCTTCTTTCTTCTTCTAACTTTTCATCTTCATCCATACTGCTAAAAAGTGGGAAAAGTCCATCTTCTAATCCAACTAAAAAGACAGCTTCAAACTCTAACCCTTTTGCAGAGTGTAATGTCATCAATTTTACAGAGCCGTTATCCATTTCATCAGTTGATGTCTGTAATGTGGTTGTAGCTAAAAAGTCTGTTAATGATATGTTTTCTGTTGACTCTTCATAACTTACAGCAGAGTTTATAAGCTCATTTATATTGTAAATTCTGTTATCTGCCATAAAAATATCTTCTGTTTTTTTAATGTGATTGATGTAGTCTGTTTTATCGACAATATGTTTTATCATATCAGAAATTTTTGTATGCTGTTTTATTCCATCTATAATATCGATAAAATTTTGAAGTCTTTTTGAAGCTGCAGCTGTTTTTTTACTGGTTAACAGTACTATTGAATCATAAGCTGATAAGTTTTTTTCATTCATTATTTCGATAATTTGTGCAATAGTTTTGTCTCCGATACCTTTTGGAGGGTTTTTCAAAGCCCTTATCATTGAGGTAGTGTCAAATTTGTTATTGTAAAATCTTAAATAACTTAAAATATCTTTGATTTCTTTCCTTTGGTAAAAGGATATACTACCTATTACTTGATAAGGGATATTTTTATGATTTAATGCAACCTCAAAATTTCTTGATTGAGCATTTGTCCTATAAAGGACAGCAATTTCGTTTAGTGGGATAGAATATTCTTGTACCAATTTCTCTATCTTTTTTACAACAAAATTTGCTTCATCTTTTTCGTCTAAGCAGCTATTTAATAAAATTTCAGCATCAATGTTTATTTCAGGTTTTAGAGATTTTCCTTTTCTAAACTTGTTATTTGATATGAGATTATTTGCTAGATAAAGTATTTTAGGTGCACTCCTATAATTGTTTTCAAGCCTTATAATCTTTGTATTTTTAAAATATTTATCAAAAAATACAATATTACCAACTTCGGCACCACGCCAACCGTAAATTGATTGATCATCGTCACCCACAACGCATATTTTATCTTTTAATATTCGTAATGCTTTTAAAAACTCAAATTGAATATTGTTTGTATCCTGAAACTCATCAACTAAAATATATTCAAAAAGGTGTGAATAAAATTGTAAAATATCTTTATTTTCATAAAACAATCTTAGAGTGAGTGAAAGCATATCGTCAAAATCGATTAAAGCAGATCTTTTCAACTCTTCATTATAGAGATAAAATACATCATTAAATCGATAGATATATTCCTGAGGGTCAATTTTTTTTACAAAATTTATGGAATTTTTATAATTACTGATAATGTTTAAATACATTTTAGGTGGGTATTTTTTGTCATCAATCCCAACCCTTTTTAAAATATTTCTGATTAGAGCAAGTCGATCATCTTGGTCAATAATTGTAAAATTTGATGGTAATCCCAATAGATGTCCGTCTCTTCTAAGTATTCTTAATGCGTTGGAATGAAAAGTTCCAAGCCAAATATCAAAAGATTTTTCACCTATTAAGTCGTAAATCCTTTTTTTCATTTCATCAGCAGCTTTATTGGTAAAGGTTACTGCAAAAATCCTCTCTGGTTGTGCAATTTTTTTCTTGATAAGATATGCTATTTTATAGGTTATGACCCTTGTTTTACCTGTCCCTGCACCTGATAGCACTAAAAGGGGGGAATCAATATATTCTACAGCTTCTTTTTGACTTTCGTTTAGGTTTTCTAAAAGTGATATCATTTGTTCTCCATAAATTGTGTGAGTGCTTTGTTATAAGCTAGGATTATATCACTTCTTCTTAGAAGTCCAATCAATTTTAATTTTCCGTTTTCATCTTCAACTACTGGAATTGCTCCCAAATCTTTAATACCTAATTTTTTCAGCGCTGTGGATAATGTGTCTTCAGGATATACATAAATCAGGTTTTTATTCGTACAGATTTCACCGGCAACAACTATATCTTCCAACCCTTCTTCAAAAAGCACACTTTTTATATCATCAAGTGATAACATACCTGTTAGGTAACCTTCAGAATTTAATACTGGATAGTAAATATGTTTTGCTGTCTTAACCCCTTCTAAGATTTCTTTAAATGGTGTATTTTCTCTAAATGTGACAATGTCTGTTAACATAACTTCTTTAACTTTTATAGAGTCTAAAATTTGCTCTTCTGCACCTTTTCTGATTCTTACTCCCTGTTTTGTTAGTATCCAAGTAAAAATAGATTCTTTTTCGATAGCTGAAGCAGCAATATGAGCAATAATGGTAGATAACATTAAGGGCAAAATAATTTGGTAATTACCTGTTATTTCAAAGATTATCAATATTGCAGTTAATGGTGCTCTCATTGTAGCTGCAAGCATAGCACTCATAGCCACAAGCCCGTAAGCGCCACTATTTGCAGTAATTGTTGGAAAGAGTGTATGAAAAACAGTCCCTGCTACTCCACCAGCAGCCGCACCAATAAACAGTGCAGGAACAAAGAGCCCACCTGAGCCACCAGATCCTAATGTTAAAGATGTAGCCACCATTTTTAGAAATATGAGTAAAAATATGAGGATAAATGGAGCTTTACTATATAAAATATCATCTATGGTATCATAACCTACGCCCATAACCTCTTTTGTAAAAATTCCCATAACTCCAAGAAGTAAACCACCCAGGGCAGGTTTGACAAAAGAAGGTAATTTTAAGTTTTCAAATTTTTCTTCAAAGAAGTAAAAGGTTTTGATAAACATTACACCAATAACAGCACACCATAAGCCCAAAATGATATAGAAAATGAACTCTATTGGGCTTACAACCTGATAAGGAGGAGCTAGAAATGTGATACTGTTTCCTAAATATGCTCTTGAAATAGTTGTTGCTACTACAGAGGAAATAATAATAGGGGAAAATGTCTTTATCCCAAATTCTCCAAGTAAAACTTCAGCTGCAAACATTGCTCCACCGATTGGAGCGTTAAATGTGGCAGCAAGACCACCTGCAGCACCTGCAGCAATAACGCTTTTCATCCTTGATGATGAAAATTTAAAGAGTTTACCTACTCCTGAACCTAAAGCTGCACCTATTTGAACTATGGGGCCTTCCCTACCAGCTGAACCACCTGTCCCAAGAGTTATTGCAGAAGAAACGGTTTTGATTACAGCTACAAATGGTGAAATGGATCTATTTAATGCTATAACCTTTATCACATCAGGGACACCGTGCCCTTTTGCTGATTTAAAGATCATAGCAATAATACCCACTAATAACCCACCAATTGCTGGTATTAATATAATTTTGTATAATTGAGCGTTTTCTAACACCTGTAAGAAATATTCAGAATCAGAACCGTAGAAAAATTTTTGTATAAAACCGATCATATATCGGAATATTAAGTTACCATATCCAGCCAATAATCCTACAAGGGTAGAAATCAGTATAAGATATAAGTCTTCATGATCACTTAAGAAATTGTTTAAAGATTTTTTTATGTTCATTCTACCGTCACACTTTTAGCAAGATTTCTTGGCTGATCCACATCAAGCCCAAGCAGATTAGACGCATGATAAGCAAAAAGCTGAATTATTATTGAGTTTAAAAATGGGGTAAGCTCTTCTAATGTGACTGGCAGTATAAAACTATAATCAGATTTGGATATGATATCTTTATCCCCTTTAGTAACAGTGGATATCACAATCCCATCCCTTGCCTTTACCTCTTCAACATTTGCAAGTATCTTGTCATATACTCTAGATTTTGTCCCCAACACAAATACTGGCATCTCTTTGTCTATCAGAGCTATTGGGCCATGTTTCATCTCTCCTGCAGGGTAACCCTCAGCATGAATATACGAAATCTCTTTTAATTTTAAAGCCCCTTCAAGGGCTATTGGATAATTGTAATGTCTTCCAAGATATAAAAAGTTTTTATATCTTACAAACTCTTTTGCTATATCCTCTATCTGTTTGTCATGTTTTAAAACTTCTTCAATCTTTTCTGGTAGTTGTATCAAATCGTTTAAAATAGATTTTATTTCACTTTTTTCTAATACCCCTTTCTTTTGACCAAGGAATAATGCAAAAAGAAATAATGAAGCAAGCTGGGTGGTAAAAGCTTTTGTTGATGCTACACCTATCTCTGGACCAGCATGGGTATAAATTACTCCATCTGATTCCCTTGCTATTGTGGAGCCCACCACATTGCAAATAGATACAACTTTCGCACCCATCTTTTTACTCATCCTGAGAGCTGCTATTGTATCTGCAGTCTCCCCTGATTGAGATATGGGGATCAAAAGGGTTTTATTTGTAGCGATAGGGTTTCTATATCTAAATTCTGATGCTATATCTACTTCTACTGGTATCTTTGCAAAATTTTCGATGTAAAATTTACCAACAAGACCTGCATGCCAGCTAGTACCACAGGCCACAATAGTTATCTTTTCTATATCTTTTATTGTTTCATAATCCACTTCACCAAAATAAATTTCACCTTCTTCTAATGAGTATTTCCCTCTTATTGTATCTATGATTGCTCTTGGCTGCTCATAAATCTCCTTTAGCATAAAGTGTTTATATCCAGCCTTTTCTGCCATTACAGGATTCCAATCTATAACCTTTATCTCCCTTTTTACCTCTTTGCCGTTATTTTCAATATAGACAGAGTTTTTTGTGAGTGTTGCCACATCCCCTTCTTCCAAAAAGATAAACTTTCTTGTGTAACTCAACACAGCTGGGATATCGCTTGCTGTAAACATCTCATTTTCGCCAACCCCTATAACAAGTGGGCTATCATATCTTGCTACAACTATTTTATCTGGTTCATTTTCAGAAATTACTGCTATAGCATAGGAGCCTTTGAGCTTTTTTATGGCGTTTTTGACAGCTTCAAAAAGATTATCTTTATATAGGCTATCAATTAGATGAGCAATTACCTCAGTGTCAGTTTCAGAGGAAAATTCATAACCTTTGTCGATAAGCTCATTTTTTAACTGTAAGTAATTTTCTATTATACCATTATGGACAAGAGCAATTCGTTTTGATTTGTGTGGGTGAGCGTTTTCATCTGATGGCTTACCGTGTGTCGCCCATCTTGTATGCCCTATACCTATTTTGCTATCTATTTTTTTATCGCTGATCAGCTCTTTTAAAACAGATAATTTCCCTTTTGACCTATAAATTTCAATTTCACCTTTGTTTAAAACAGCGATACCTGCTGAGTCGTACCCTCTATATTCTAATCTTGCTAATCCCTCGATTAATACATCTTTTGCCTGTCTATTCCCAATAAAACCTACAATACCACACATATTTATTTCTCCTGCTTTTTAGATTTTTTGGCTTTCCACTTAGGAACCCACCCTTCAATATTTTTTTGCTCAGCTCTTGTAATAGCTAGGGCATCTTCTGGTACATCTTTAGTAATTGTTGAACCAGCTGCAATGAGAGCGCCTTTACCTATCTTCACTGGAGCTACAAACTGTACATCGCTACCAACGAATACATCATCACCTATTACTGTTTTATGTTTAGAAAATCCATCATAGTTGCAGGTAATAGTTCCACAACCCACATTTACATTTTTACCTATTTCTGCATCTCCAAGATAGGTTAGATGACTTGCTTTTGACCCTTTGCCAAAGGTAATTTTTTTGGTTTCTACGAAATTACCTATTTTGTTATCCCCCTCTAAAATAGAGCCAGGTCTAAGATGTGCCATTGGGCCTATTGTGGAGTTTTCCCCAACATTAGATTCTTCTATCAGGGTATTATCCTTTATTGTGCAGTTTTGCTTTATTATGCTATCTATTATTCTAACCCCTGGATAGATTGTGCACCCTTCTTCTATTGTGGTGTTGCCTTCAAGGTAAACATTTGGATAAATTGTAACATCGTTTTCAATTTTTACATTTTCATCAATATAGCAGGTTTCTGGATCAATTATTGTTACCCCATTTTTCATAAAGTTTAGAGCCCTTTTACGATAAATTATCTTTGACGCATGAGTTAGTGCTATTCTATCATTTATTCCGATAAATTGTTCGCTTTCTTCCACTGGAAAAACAAAGCTACCTGGTTCAACAATGTCAGTAAGATAATATTCCCCTTGCGCATTGTTATTATTTAATTTTTCTAGAGCAGCTTTTAAATATTGAAAATCAACTAAGTAAATCCCAGTGTTTATTTCGTTAATCTTTTTTTCTAACTCATTGGCATCCTTTTCCTCTACAATTTTTAAAAAATCTTTTTTACCATCTCTAATTATTCGTCCATATCCTGTAGGATCATCCATGAATGTGGAGATTAAGGATACTTTATTCTCTTTACCCTTATCTATAAATTCCTTTAATGTTTCAGCTTCTACCAATGGCATGTCTCCGCAAAGTATCAATACTTTTCCATTATACTCAGATATAGTTTTAACTGCTGCTTTGACAGCATCCCCTGTGCCAAGCTGATTTTCTTGAAAGGCAAAATCTATATTTTTGTTTTGTAAATGGCTTATTAGTTCTTGTTGTTCGTTGTTTACAACAACAATTATTTTATTGGACACATTTTTGGCAGTATCTATCACATAATCAATCATAGGTTTTCCAGCTACTTTGTGTAAGACTTTCTCTTTTTTTGATTTCATCCTAGTCCCTTTTCCAGCAGCAAGGATTATGGTAAGTATATTCATACTAAACCCTCCTAGAAAATATCAATCTTTAAGATTAAATACTTTTTTTAGATAAAATCAACAGAAAATTTTTAATTTAAAAAGGGGTGATATGTTTCGTTTCGATTTCATAAGGGAGTTCATAATTTAGAGCTTTCAAAACTTTTTCTTCTTCCTCTTTTACCATATCAATTTTACCCCTTGTTTCAGGATTTTTTGGTGAGAATAGATGACAACAATCTATCCCTTCTTCAATCGATATGGGGTAAGTGCCAATTTTTTTTGCAAGATTTTCTATCTCCTGTTTATCAAAACCTATCAATGGTCTAAAAACAGGTAGGTTTGAAGCTTCATTTACACAATAAAGATTTTCTAAAGTTTGACTTGCCACTTGGCCTAAAGCATCACCTGTGATTATACCTAATGCATTTAAATTTGTAGCTATATTATTTGCAATTTTAAGCATAAATCTTCGAGAAAGTATTGTAGTAAATTTATCATGGGCATATTTTTTAATGGCAATCTGTATTTGAGTAAAATTAATCATATAAAGTGTAATCCCATTTACACTATAAAGAGAGAGTGTTTTTACAAGTCTTTCAATTTTATCGGTTAATTTGTTACCAGTATATGGCGGAGTATGAAAATGTAATGGTATAACTTCGCACCCTCTTTTCATCATAAGCCATGTGGCAACAGGTGAATCTATCCCTCCTGATAAAAGGGAAACAACCTTTCCTGCAGAACCATAAGGGAGTCCACCAATACAATCAATGATTTTAGTCATGATAAAGCTAAAGTTTTTGTGAATTTCTACAATTATCTCCATGTCTGGGGTATGGACATCAACAGTTAGTTCTGGAAAATTATCTAAAATATAGCCACCAAGCTCTCTATTTATTTCCATAGAGTTTATGGGAAAACTTTTATCTGCTCTTTTTGCTTTGATTTTAAAAGTTTTTACACCTTTTTTTTCTATTGTAAGCGCTTTTGCAGCTAAACAGATTTTATCAAAATCTTTATCTGTTTTGTATCCAAGAAAGATTGATTGAATCCCGAAGATTTTTTCAAAGTATTCCAGACTTTTTTGCAGTTGAGATTCATTATCTATTTCTAAATAAAAGCGACCTCTTATAAACCAGGTTTTTCCAAGATTAAAATATTTAGCTATATTGTTTATATGGTGATAAAGTTTATCTTCAAAAAATTTTCTATTCTTTTTTTTTAGAGATATTTCAGAGTAGTTGAAAACTAAAATCTTTTTCATATAGCAAACCTATCTATGCACTCTAAAAGCTTATTTTTAAAACAATCTATTTCTTCAAAAGTGGTATCAGGATGAATGGATACTCTCAAAGAAGTATTTACTATGATATCAGAAAAACCAAGATTTTTAAGTACTGAAGAGCTTTTTCCTCTATCACAGGCTGAGCCACTTGAAATTGCAATATCATTGTCAGAAAGGTAATTAATTACAGCTTCACTTGGTAATTTTAAAGTGGAAAAGTTGAAAATATAAGGCACAGAATTTTCAGGGGAGTTTATTACAAAACCATTTTTCTTGCAAAAATCTACTAAATCATTTCTTATTGTTTCTAATTTATCCCAGTTAGCATTAAATTTCTTCTTAGTAATTTCTAAGGCTTTTGCAAATGAATAGGCGCCGAGCACATTTTCGGTACCACTTCTTATATTGTTTTCCTGTCCGCCACCTTCAATCAAAGGGTGGATGATATCTTTATTTTTTATGTATAAACCAGCGATCCCTCTCAATCCTCCAATTTTATGGCTGCTAAAAGTGGCAAAATCTATATTCTCAAGATTTAGCTTTGTTTTACCAAAGCTCTGCACCATATCACACATAATCAAAATATTTCTATCAAAGCTTTTGATAGCTTCAGCAATCTCTTCAATATTGTTTAATGAGCCAAGTTCATTATTTACATGCATTATACATACAATTTTAGTATTACTATCAAGATAGGGAAGAATTGTATCTTTTGTGATAAAGGGTTTTCTGTTATTTATGATGTGGATGTCTGCACCTAAATCTTTTAAAAATTTATCCTGCTTTAATACTGATTTGTGTTCAAGAGCCCAAATTATAACTTTGCTTCTATCTTTATAATTTAGACCTTTTAAAACAGTATTATTTGATTCTGTAGCAGATGATGTAAAAACGATATTATCAGCAGAAACATTTAGATAATCCGCAATATATTTTCTCTGATTTTCATAAAAATTCTTTGTTTTTATTGCTTCTTTATATCTACCAGAAGGGTTAAATGGATATTGTAGTGCAATTGAGGGTAAATCGTTTGCTATTTCTTTGTAAATTGGAGTTGTTGCAGAGAAATCAAGATAGGTCATGGTAGAAAGCTAAATTTTTTAATGGGTTTCAAAGCTTTTGTAATTGGTAGTTTACCTTCTAAATTTTTGTACTCTTCTTTAGTAATTATGATTTTTTCTACAAGTTTTCCATTATTATCAAATATGTATAGCTCATATTTATCTACTGATCTGTTGTTATAACTGATAAGAAGCATTAATATTACTATTATTACAAAAGCTGTATACCAGTATTTAAGATATTCCCCGCCAAAATATTTGTTAAATTTTTTCATACGCTTTTTTTACCTCGACAAAAGTATCGTAAATTGCAACCGCATTATCACTATCAGTAGGAATAGATTTTGTCAAGAGATTAAGGGGTTGGTTGTCATAACATCTATTTTTATAAATCATAATATAACCAGCGCTAACTTTATCACTTATTTTTGCTTTAACTTTTACTTTGCCCAAATAGTTTTGAAGAACAATTTCATCTCCATCATTGATATTCAAATTTAGAGAGTCAGAAATACTTATATAACAAACATCTTCTTTTTGATAGTTTTCAGCAAGCTGGGAATTTAAATAGAAATAGTTTGAGCAGGTAATAAGTCTAAATTTATTGGTTTCAATATAAGGCTTTTCTAATTTTGGAGCAGAAGATTTTTTATAAACTCTCTTTAGTGATTTTTTAGTTAAAGGGATGTTGCTTATTTTTGGTATTTCGATATTAATGTTTAGGTGTTTTGCAAGTGATTTAATTACATCGATATCGTTGTTTAATGTAGCAATTGGTTTTTCTCTAAAATTGTCAAAATTGAAAAAATAACTTCCCATAGCATCAGGTTGAGCAAACATCCCGCCTACTTTTATGAAAAAGTCAGCAAATCTTGATGTCTCTGTAAAATTTGTATCTATGACGATAACTTTAGAATTTTTCAAAGCTTTATGCCAAAGATTTGATGTGGGGTGAGTAACTAAAGGGTTTGCAGCTACAATGACTATAATATCAAAAAAGCCTTTTTCTAAGAATTTAGAGATTTCATAAATTTTAATTTTCTTTTTAGGTAAAACTGTTGGTTTTTCAAAACTTTCTTTAGATGATCTGCCAAAGTAAAGATAGTCAAGGTTATCTGTTATTACAGCTAAATGATTTATCCAGTTGATAATGTTTTTTCCATTTGTGTATCTTTGAAGCCCCATACCAGTTATTATGCCGGTTTTACCTTTTTTGAAAATATCAGCTAAATAAAATAAATCTTCAGTTTTTACATTTGTTATTTTTTCAAAATTTTTATCCACTTGTTTATTTTGTAAGATATTGATAATATTTACTACAAGGATTCCATCAGTAGCAGGGTTTATTCTTATAAATTTATCAGCCAGTTTTACTGTTTCTGATTTAATCGGGTCGATATAGATTATTTTTTTACCTTTCTTTTTTAATGTCTTTAGATAAGCATAAAGATGTGGGCTTGTTACTTTGCAGTTTTTCCCAAAAAGGATTATATTGTCAACTAACTCTAAGTTTTTAATGTCAGGGTTTGTTATATTTCCAAAATCTTCTATGTGAGCTGTAATACCAGTTTCATCGCAAAGACTCCCATCAACGAAGTAGCAGTTTTCAAACTGCTGAAAAATAAGATCATAGTAGCTCATATAATACCCAAGGCTACCACTTCCTCTAAGATAAAGGATATTTTTATCAGCATTTTCTTTTAAAAATTGTGCTGTGATTTTACAGACTTCATCAAAATTTTTCTTAACTGTTTTATTATCAATTTTTATAAAAGAGTAATCGTCAGTTAAAACTTCACGCTCATAAAATTTTTTTAGCTTTATGCAGAGAAAATTTTTAAAGCCATTGATTTTGTTTATATAGAAAAAATTGCCCTTTTCATCTACGGAAAAAGGGCAACAGTCAGGGCAATCTTTTGAGCAAAAAAATTTTTGCATAAAGATACTTATTTATTTAAAAGGTCTAAAATATAATTTTCGAGGTCTTTTTCATCTATGTAACCAACATGTAGGTTATAAAGTGTGCCACCTTTTTTATAAAATACACTTGTAGGTATTGTACTAACGTTGAAATAAGCTTCAAGCGATCTGTCTGCATGGTAAACAGGATAAGTTATCCCATATTTATTAACAAATTTAACTGCATCATCTACATTATCATCAATGGAGAAAGCAAGTATGATAAAACCTTTGTCTTTTAATTTGTTGTAAACTCTTACGAATCCTGGGGTTTCCTGGTTACATGGTGGGCACCAAGATGCAAAGAAATTTACCAGGATGACTTTATCTTTATATCTATTTTTTAACTCTTTAAACTGAGCTACATTTATTGTTTCTAAGCTTGAAACAATCTGTTTTGTATTTTCTGCCTGTTGGTTTTGGCTACAACTTGAAAACAGTAAAGATAAAACAAGAATACTTACCGCTAATATAGATTTAATCCTCATAGATTCCCCCTTTTTTTGAATAGGTATAATTTAAAATGGATCAATTTTCAAACTGTTTTATTCTAAATCTGCAATTGTCAAGTTTGTCTGTTTTATATTTTTTAAGAATTTTAATTTTTTGTATAGTTCATTTATTTTTATACTTTCCCCTTTTACAATAATTACTTCAAAGCAGTTGTCATGATCTAAATGGATATGTTGTGATGAAATGATAATATCGTGAAAGTCATGTTGTATATCCAGCAGATTGTTAACAGTTGTTTTTTCGTGATGGTCATATAGAATACTGATTATTCCTGCAATCTGTTTACCTGCTTCCCATTTCTTTTTAGTTATAAAATCTTTTATTAAATCATAAATAGCTTTTGACCTGTTTTCGTACCCTTCTTGTTTAATTATTGTATCAAATTGATTTGCTATATCCTTAGGCAGTGAAACCCCAAATCTTACAACTGGCATAAAAACTCCTTTATTAAATATGAAATTATAATATTATATTACAACGGAGGGTGCAATATGAAAATAAAACTGTTTTTAATATCCTTAATAATGTTAGCTTTTACTTATAGCGGTTACTGTTTAAAAGTTGCTACTACACTTTTCCCTATTGCAGATCTTATCTCAAAAATTGGTAAAGAAAAAGTAGACGTGGTTTACTTGATAAAACCTGGGGAAGATCCCCATCATTTTGAACCTACCATTGACGATATAAAAAGGTTGCAAGGGGTTTCGATTTATTTTGCAGTGGATAAAAGATTTGATAGTTTTGCTTTGAAATTGGCTAAAAAAGTTTTGTTTTTAAATGATGAGATAAAATCGAATAACCCTCACATATGGTTATCTTTTGAGAATATGAAACAGATTGGAAAAATAGTTAGTCAAAAACTGTGCGAATTAGATAATAAAGGGTGTGGATTTTATAAAGAAAACTATGATGAATTATTAATGGAGTTTAATTCTTTAGAAAATAGATATAAATTTGATAATGTTAAAGTGTTAGAATGTCATCCTGCTTGGACGAAGTTTCTTGCAGAAGTTGGTATTACCTCTGTAGGTTATATAAAAAAAGGTAGAGAGCATGAGCCTGGGATAAAAACGTTAAACCGTGTGATTAATTTAGCAAAAAAAAATGGAGTGAAATACATAGTTTGTGCTACAAATGATAAAAATAAAATATTTAACAAAGTTGCCAATATATTGAATGCAAAAATCATAGTTTTAGAGCCTATTGGCGGTTATGATGGCTATACTGATATTTTCAAATTGTTTGAACTTAACTTAAATAATTTAAAAAAGGACATTAATGAATAATCAACCGATTTTAGAAATAAACAATCTAAAGGTAATTTTTGGAGATAAAGTAATTTTAGAAAATATAAATTTAAAATTACATAAGAAAGAGATTATGGCTATAGTTGGCCCTAATGGTGGGGGGAAAACAACGCTTTTAAAGACCATTTTAGGTATTTATAAACCGGTTGCTGGTGAAATAAGAATATTTGGGAAAAAATATAAAAGATTACCCAAAGGTTTTGTGGGTTATTTACCGCAAAAGGATTTAATTAACTATAATTTTCCTATTTTAGTTAAAGATGTGGTTTGTATGGGGCGAAAGATTTTAAAACCATTCCCTTCAATTTTGAATGAAGAGGATAAAGATTCTTGTTATGAAGCACTTAAAAAGGTTGGGATGGAAAAGTTTATTAAAGAATCTTTCAGTAGTCTTTCTGGTGGGCAAAAGCAGAGGGTTTTGATTGCACGCCTTCTTGCTATGCAGCCAAAGATTTTGATGTTTGATGAACCATCAACAGGGCTTGATGTTGTAGGGCAAGAAGACTTTTATGAGCTTATAAATGAGTTGAGAATGGAGAATGATATTGCAATTTTAATGGTAACTCATGATATAGGGGTTATTTCAAACTATGTGGATACCGTTGCATGTCTAAATAAAAGCATACATTTTCATGGTTCTCCAAAGGATGGCAAATTACCTGATGTTTTAGAGAAAGTATTTGGAAAAAATATACAGCTTATTGTGCATGATCATCAATGCCTTACTTGCAAGGGGCATATTCATGAATGAGATTTTTAATGTTGATATTATTAAGTATGCTTTTTTAAATGGTATTATTGTCAGTGTATTATGTGGTTTTTTATCGTTTTTTGTTGTTCAAAAGAAGATGTCTTTTCTAACTGTAACAATTTCACATTCAGCATTTGGTGCTATTGCATTAGCTTTGCTACTTAAAATTAATCAAATGGTTACTTTGTATATTTTATGTTTTTTAATAGCTTTTGCAGTTTACGAGCTGAAAAAACGTTCTAAGTTGGAATTTGAAACAGTTTTAGGGATATTTTTTGCATCGAGTATGGCATTGGGTGTGGTGCTGATAAAGTTTGCTGATTATGGTGCTTTTGATTTGAGTGGAATACTTTTTGGGAGTATACTTTCTACTGGTAAACAAGATTTGTATTTAAGTGGGGTCACATCATTTTTAATATTTGGAATTTTTGTTATTTTGCTGGACAAGATAATTTTTACTATGTTTGATGAAGATGTTGCCGCTGTTTCTGGGATTAATACAAATCTTATAAATTATATTATTCTAATTAGTATTACTTTGGTAGTTGTGATTTGTATTAAGCTGATAGGTATAATTCTTTTAACTGCTTTTATGACAATTCCTGCTGCAATTGCCCTTTCGTTGACAAAAGATTATCGTTTTACAATTTTTATTTCTATTTTAGTATCTCTTTTAATTTTTATTTTCTCTTTCTATTTATCATATCAGTTTGATTTACCTCCAGGTGCAACAACTGTTTTGGTTGGAACCTTCTTATATTTAGTTGTTAATGTATTAAAAAAGAGATAGTATTAGAATATTGTTATATTATAATATTTGAATATTCTAATATATCGATAAATATTATCATAATTACTTGATAGGATTTAAATTTTTATAAAAAAATATTCTATTTTTTATTGACACCATTTTGAGCATTTGGTATTATTTATTAAGTTTATTAGAGGAGGTAGCTATGAAGAAAAAACTAATTAAGGTACTCTTAGCTTTATTTGTAATTGGCATTTTATTCTCAGGTTGTGCAAAACAGGTTCAGGCTCCTAAGGCTGAAAAGCCTAGAAAATCTGTTGAGCAGATGGTCAAAGAAGCTGGATTTGAAATTGTTGATTTTAACTATGTTAAAGGATTGGTTGGAAATGGCTTGAGAAAATTTAACAAAGTGGTTTTTATTGATGCAAGACCAGAAAGAAAATATGATTCTGGCCATATCCCTGGTGCTATCAGTATCCCTGACACTAAGTTTGATAAGTATGTTGGGCAGCTTGATCAACTTAAAGTTACTAAAGACAGATTATTAATTACTTATTGTGGTGGATATAAATGTGTAAAAAGCTATCATGATGCTAAATATCTAAGAGATAAGGGGTACACAAATATCAAAGTTTATCTAGCAGGCATGCCGGATTGGTCAAAGAAATCTTACGCTGAAATTACCTACAAGTATGCTAAGAAGCTGCTTGATAAAGGTGTGCTTTTTGTGGATGCAAGACCAGCATTGAAGTGGAAAAAAGGAACTATTCCTGGTGCAATTAATATCCCTGATACTAAGTTTATGAGAGATCCAAATCCTTATTTAAATGTGTTGCCAGAAGATAAAAATGCGCCAATAGTTGTTTTTTGTGCGGGCTATCATTGTATAAAATCTCATAATGTGGCTAGATTATTAAAAGAAAAATTTGGATATAAAAAAGTTTATGTTTATGCTGGTGGCGTCCCAGAGTGGAAAGCAAAAGGTTTTCCAATAGTAAAGCCTGGTAAAGCTGTAGCAAAGAAAACAACTGCAGCTAAAAAAAGTGTTTCTGCAATTAAACCTGGTCCAGATGAAGGGACTGTAGATATTGAATTTTTCAAAACATTGATTGATGATAGACCAGATAATATTCATATAGTGGATGTTAGAACTCCTGAGGAGTTTGAAGAAGGGCATGTAAAGGGTGCTATCAATATTCCTGTAGATGACATGTATAAAAAAGGGTGTGATTACATTATTAATAAACTTCCAAAAGATGGTTATATAATTTTTATGTGTGCAAGCGGTGGTAGAGCAGGGGAGATGTACTTTGGGCTCAAAGAAGACTGCAACTACAAGGAGATGGACAGATTATACTTTTTAGATGCTCATGTTAATTATGATAGTGGAAGATGTGAAGTAACTGAATAAGAAAGTCTGTAGTTTTCACTAAGGTATAAAGAGGTAGTGCTATTGTGCGCTACCTCTTTTCATTAAAACAATTAAATAGTTACTATTGGGTTAGTGGTTCGAATTTTTGTTTTTCAAAATTGAAAGTAAAAATGTCCCCTGTTTGAATTATGTAATGCCATCCAAAAATTTGTAATTTTTTATCCAGAACTTTCTTTTTTATATATGGATACGTGAGAAGATTTTTTATTTGATGGACAATATTGTTTTGCTCTACAAATAGTTGTAAATATTCAGTATGATGTATCTCAATATTTTTAAGCTCATTTAAAATAGGTTCTGAAATTTTAAGCCACTCTCTTATATTTGGTAGGTTATCCAATTTTTTAATACCATTTAACAAAGTATTACATCCTCCACAGTTTGAGTGTCCGCAAACAATAATATTTTCTACTTCTAAAATGTTAACAGCATATTCTATGGCTGCAGTCGTTCCAGCATAATCTTTTGCAATACGGTAAGGTGGTACAATATTTGCAACATTTCTTATAATAAAAAGCTCTCCTGGGAGTGTCTTTGTTATTAGATTAGGAATAACCCTTGAGTCAGAGCATCCAATAAAAAGGGTATGGGGCTTTTGTTTATCTTTTAATTCAATATAAATATCACGAAGTTTTTCAAAGTCTTTTTCTTTAAACTCAAAGACACCTTTTAAGAGCTTTTCAATGCTTTTTTGCATGTTCACAGAGCTCCATTAAAACGCCATTGGTGCTTTTTGGATGAACAAAGGCTATTAATTTTCCATGAGCTCCTGCTTTAGGCTCTTCATCTATTAGTTTAAACCCTTTTTCTTTAAGATTTTCTAAGCAAGATTTAACATCATCCACAAGATAAGCAATATGGTGAATCCCTTCCCCTTTTTTTTCTATAAATTTTGCTATTGGGCTATCGGGTGAAGTGGGCTCTAATAACTCAATATTTGATTCTCCAACTTTTATAAATGCAGTTTTAACTTTTTGAGATTCCACTTCTTCAAAATGATAAGGTGTTATACCTAAAGTTTTATAAAGAGATAAAGCTTCATCAATATTTTTGACAGCAATACCAATATGGTCAATCTTTTTTAACATGACATCCCCCCACAGCTTAATCTATATTTTATGATAGCAACTTTTGTAATAACTGGTTTACAAGTTTTGGATTTGCTTTCCCTTTTGTCTCTTTCATTACCTGGCCAACAAAGAATCCTTGAAGTTTCTTCTCCCCATTTTTATATCTTTCCACTTCTTTTGGGTTTGCTTCAAGCACTTTTTTTACTATTTCTTCTATTGCTGATTCATCACTGATTTGTATTAACCCTTTCTCTTCTACAATTTTAGCAGGTGATTTTCCACTTTCTAAGACAAGCTGGTACACCTCTTTACCTATTTTACCTGAGATTTTACCATCATCAATCAGTTTTACAATTTCTGCAATGTGTTCAGGCTTTACATTTAATTCAAATATATTACACCCTTTTTCATTAACATCTCTTAATACTTCACTCATAATCCAGTTGCTTATTGCTTTTGGGTTGTTGTGGTTTTTTACTGATTGCTCGAAGTAATCAGCATAATGTTTGTTTGATATTAAAACTTCAGCATCATAAGAAGGTAGTCCATATTCTTTCATAAATCTTTCTTTTTTAGCATCAGGAAGCTCAGGCAAAGTAGATTTTACTTTTTCTATCCAATCATTTTCTACTATCAATGGTACTAAGTCAGGATCAGGGAAATATCTATAATCGTGTGCCTCTTCTTTGCTTCTCATTGATACAGTAATCCCCTTGTTTGGATCCCAGAGTCTAGTTTCCTGAACGATGGTACCACCTTCATCTAAGATTTTAGCCTGTCTTTTTATTTCAAACTCAATAGCTCTTTGGACATTTCTAAAAGAATTCATATTTTTTATTTCTGTTTTCGTTCCGAATTTTGTTTCGCCAACAGGTCTTAGAGAAATATTTGCATCACATCTGAGAGAACCTTCTTCCATATTACAGTCGGAGACCTCTATATATTCGAGTATAGTCTTTAATTTTTGTAGATAAGCTCTCGCTTCCTCAGGTGTTCTGATATCTGGCTCACTAACAATTTCTATCAAAGGTACACCAGTTCTGTTTAAGTCTACATAGCTATGAGCTGGTGACCCCAAATTTTCTCCATGTATTGATTTCCCTGCATCTTCTTCCATGTGGATTCTTGTTATACCTATTTTCTTTTTTACCCCATCGATTTCTATTTCGATAAAACCGTTTAAACAAATAGGTAGCTCATATTGTGATATCTGATAACCTTTTGGAAGGTCTGGATAAAAATAGTTTTTTCTGGCAAAAACACTTTTTCTTTGAATATCACAGTTTAAAGCAAGCCCTGCTTTTATCGTATATTCTACAACCTGTTTGTTTAATACAGGTAAAACCCCTGGCATACCCAAGCAGACTGGGCAAACGTGTGTATTTGGGTCAGCCCCAAACTCTGTGGAGCAGGAGCAAAAAATTTTACTTTTTGTGGATAGTTGCACATGTACCTCTAAGCCGATTACCGCTTCGTATTTCATATATTCTCCTTTTATAAATATTTTTTTGTAAATTTGCCTTCAGGTAATAGCTTGGCATCTTTTAAGTTACCTAAATATGTATAAATCCATGCCAAATATTCGTTATTATCTTTGTCATAAACTGTTGTAACTTCTCTTTTATACCCTTGTTCAATGTAATCTAAAATTTTAAAAATAATTTTTGTGTTAGAAATGAAATATAAAGTACCTTCAATCTTATTATTACCACTTTTTATATAGGCTGGATGTTTATCATTTATCATATACAAGGAACCAAAAGTGTATGCATCGATGGAAGTGATTATATATGGTTCAATCAGTGAATAGTTTGGATACCCTTTTTTTAAAAGTCCATAAACAAAAAGCTTATCAATTAACATGGTGCTTTTTTATTATTATTTTTAATTTTTGTAAAGAATTGATTATAAAATTTATTGCAAATAATGTGTGTATACTTAAAATAACTCATAGATAATATGCAGCAGGGAGGAGATTATGAAA
Source organism: Deferribacter desulfuricans SSM1 (assembly GCF_000010985.1). Taxonomy (NCBI): domain Bacteria; kingdom Pseudomonadati; phylum Deferribacterota; class Deferribacteres; order Deferribacterales; family Deferribacteraceae; genus Deferribacter; species Deferribacter desulfuricans. The sequence goes on along the minus strand of NC_013939.1, from coordinate 1,960,993 downwards.
GCGCTTGTGATAGATAAGCTGTGTAATGTATTAGAAGAGGAGCAACCTTTAACGCTTGTAGATTTACCAATACCAGAGGTTGGGCGAAATGAAATTTTAGTTGAGGTTTCTGCATGTGGTGTATGTCATACTGAGCTTGATGAGATAGAAGGGAGAACTCCTCCTCCTGTTTTGCCTGTTATTCCAGGACATCAAATTGTAGGAAGAGTTGTACGGAAAGGGGAAGGTGTTACGAAATTTGATATTGGGGATAGAGTTGGTATTGGATGGATTTATTCTGCATGCGGTGAATGTGAGTTTTGTAAAAAGGGGTTGGAAAATTTATGTACCAATTTTAAAGCAACTGGTAGAGATGCAAATGGTGGATATGCAGAATATTTTAAAATAGGTGAAGATTATGCTGTTAAAATTCCTGATTATTTCAGCGATTATGAGGCTGCACCTCTTCTATGTGCTGGAGCGATAGGTTATAGATCACTAAAGCTAGCAAATATTAATAATGGGGATAGGTTAGGGCTTACAGGTTTTGGAGCTTCTGCCCATCTGGTACTAAAATTGGTAAATTTTCTTTATCCAGATACCGAAGTATTTGTCTTTGCCAGAAATCCAGCTGAAAGGGAGTTTGCCCTTTCTTTAGGTGCAGTTTGGGCTGGTGATACGGCTGACTTTTCTCCAGAAAAGCTTCATGCAATTATTGATACTACTCCAGTCTGGAAACCTATAGTAGAAGGGATGAAAAATTTACTCCCTTCTGGTAGAATGGTGATAAATGCAATTAGAAAAGAGGATGTAGATAAAGATTATCTTTTAAATATTCGCTATGAAGAGCATTTGTGGCTTGAAAAAGAGATAAAGTCTGTTGCGAATGTAACATTAAAAGATATTGATGAGTTTATAAATATAGCTGCAGATGCACAGATTAAACCTGAATATCAACTTTTTGACCTTGAAGAAGCTAATAAAGCGTTAAAGGAGCTCAAAAATAAAAAGATAAAGGGGGCAAAGGTATTGAAAATAAAATAATAACTTAATGGACAAAAAGTAGTAATACGGATTGAATCAAACCAAACATAAAACCAAGAATAAATCCTAAAATATTTATCCATTTAAATTGATCTTTCATAAATGAAAATATAAGATCTTCTAATTTTTGAAGATCAAGTGAGTTAATTTTATCTTCCACTAATTTGTCGATATTTAATGAAGTCACAATCTTATCAATATTTGATTCTAAAATGCCATTAACTCCTTTAATTACAGATTCTTTAATACTAAAAAATGTTTTTTTGGGAATTTTGTTGTAAATATTACCAATAGGGATATTTTTCAAGATGTTTTCAATAGATTTGCTTATTACAGGAATAATTGTATGAATTTCCTTTTCTGTTAAATTAAATTTGATTGTTTCAGGATTTATACCAAATTTTTTTATAATATCTGATATTGTTAAATCAGGATTTTGTATGAAATAATTTTTGATTTTCTCAGAAAGCTTATTTTTCAAATTGATGGATAATAATTCATTCTTTAACCAGTTTACAATTTTTATATATGATGAATAAAGATTTTCTAAACCTATTTTTTCGGCAAGTTTATAGATGGGTGTTTTTAAAAATTGCTCAGTTTTTAATTTTATAAACTCTTCTATTTTTAGCTTTACTGTTTCATCTTCTTTTATAGATTTGATAAGTTTTGGCAATTCATTGTTAATTAGTTCTCTTATTGTGTCCTCATTTAAAAAAATATTTAATACACCCAGTTTGAGTTGGTCAATAAAACCATTGCCAAAATATTGATTCTTTATTTCTATAAGCTTTTTTACCAATTTTTCTTTAATTGATTTGTCTTGTAACAGCTTGTCAATAAAGCTTATTATATTATCTGAAATTTGAGCGACTTTTTCTATTATTAAATTTTGTTGTTCCTCAGACAATAAATTTGAAATCGATTTCCCTGAAAGAAGAAAATTGTTGATGTATGAAATAATTTCATTTGCTAGATATTCTTTTAAATTTTCATTTTCAAAGAAACTATTTAGAAAACTGTCTACTATTTGTTCAAAATTGTTAAACTCTGAGATTTTCTTTTTGTTTATGTTTGCAATTGAATTATTTAATAATTCATTTAATATGGATGAGAGATCTATATTGTTTGAATTGAAAATGGATGTTATAATATCATCAATATCTAAACCAAAAGATTCTATAATTTCAGAAAGATTTCCGAAGTCTTTATCCAAAAAATTTTTTATCTCGTTTTCAATTGTATGTTCAAGGACGTACTGAAATTTTTCAGACTCTATGGCTTTTTTTAATTCTTTTTCTGTAATTAATTCATTCCCAACAAGTTTTCCTATTTCGTATGCTAATTTATTTCTATTTTTTGGAATAACGCCTTGCCATCCAAAAGAGTACCATCTTTTTTGATATGGCTTAAATAGCATTTTAATAGCGAGAAAATTTGTAAAATATCCAACAAAACCTGTTAAAATTGGAGTTGATATAAGACTAATAAAGTGTGGCTGCATATAATGCTACCCCTTCTCTAACTCCAAAATCGCTGACGGTTAATTTTTCGGCTTTAGCAATATCCATAATTTGAAGCATTATTAAAGTTCCTGGAATGATAAGATCTTCTCTGCCAGGCTCGAGCCCTGGGATATTTTTTCTTTCAGTTGCATCCATAGAGCATAATTTCTTTAAGATATTTTCAATATTGGATTTTTCTAATGTTAAGCCATGGACTTTTTTATAGTCATAATTTTCTAATTTTAGATGAATGGCTGCTAGAGTTGTTGGTGTGCCCGCAGTTGCAATCAACTGTTTAGCTTCCTTAATAAAATTTAAGCTATCCAAGTAAGTTAATATTTCTTCTTTAGTTTTTTCTAAAAGATTGTCACTTACTTTTGATTTAAAATCAAACTTATCTGCAAATTTTACTACACCCATTGGAGCGCTTTTGAAAATTAAGTTATCTCCATCTTTATAAATAAATTCTGTTGAGCCTCCACCAATATCAAATATTAAAAAATTATCACTATCGATGGATAAACCAGATGTTACGCCTAAAAGGGTCAATTTAGCTTCTTTTTCTCCATCAATAACATCAACTTTTAAATTTATTTCTTCACACAAAGATAAAAACTCATCCCCATTTTCTGCTTCTCTAACAGCACTTGTGGCAACGGCATAATATTTATTTACAAAAAAAGTGTCCATTATTTCTTTAAATTGCTGTAATGCTAAGACAGTTCTTATGATAGCTTCTTTTGATAAGTATTTTGTGTTTATAAAATTTTCACCAAGCCTTGTTATTTTTCTATTTTGAAAGATAATTCTATCGATTTTTTCGTTTTTTACATCTGCTATTATCAATCTAACAGTATTTGTTCCGATATCTATACCTGCTACTCTCATGAATTCCTCTAAAAGTTTTTGTTTTTTTAGGATTTATTTTTTGAAAATTCAAGTTAAAATAATAACAAAAAGTTGGGAGAGTTGTATGGGTGTTTTTATCTACAAGGCTGGACTATCAAAATTTGGGAAAAGAAAGTCTAATATAATTCATCTTATACAAGAAGCAGTTTTTAATATGAAAACTGATATAAGTGATGTGGATGCTGTATTTATTGGGTTAATGAATCCAGAAGAGTTTACAGGAGTTGGTAATATTGCTTCTTATGTGTTGGATAAACTTGGCTTGTATAAAATTCCTGCAGTCAGAATAGAAACAGCTTCAAGCACTGGTGCAGCAGTGTTGTATTATGCTTATGCTGCAGTAAAATCAGGAATCTATAAAAATGTTTTGGTGATCGCTGCAGAAAAGATGACAGAAATGCCGACAAATAGAGTAACAAAAATTTTAGCAGAGGTGATACACCCTGCAGAAAGAAAAACTGGAGCAACAATGCCGGCACTGGCTGCGCTTGTAACAAACAGATTCGCATACGAGAATAAAATTAAAAAAGATGTGTTGAAAAAACTTCTTTTTTATGTAGCAGAAAAAAATCACTATTATGGTCAGTTTAACGAATTTGCCCAATTTAGAAAAGAAATTGATTTTGATACCTATATTAAAAGTAAAATAGTATCTAGTCCACTTTCGCTTTATGACTGTGCTCCAATCAGTGATGGCGCTGCAGCAGTTTATTTGTCTTCTGAAAAAGGTGATATTGTTGTTGCGGGAATTGGTCAGGGTACAGATAGGCAAGCGTTGTGTGAAAGAGAGATTATCACATCTTTTGAGTCTACAAAAGCTGCTGCATTTAATGCTTTTAAAATGGCAGGATTGAGCCCTATGGATATAGATTTTGCTGAGATTCATGATGCCTTTACCCCTTTTGAAGTAACTGGCCTAATTGATACTGGGTTGGTGGATAAAAAGGAGATTATCAGGTTTTATGAAGAAAGACTTGGGTATCATGATGGGAAATTGCCTGTTAATATTTCAGGTGGGCTAAAATCAAGAGGTCATCCTGTTGGAGCATCAGGTTTAGCACAGGTGGTAGAAGTTTATAATATTATGAATGGGAAGTACAACGATGAGATATCCCTTAAAAGATGTGATGTTGCTCTGACTCAAAGTATAGGAGGATTAGCAACAAATAATTTTGTGATAATATTAAAAAGAAGAGGTAGTAAGGTGAAGTCAACTTTGAGATATGACTTTAATGATAAAAGAAAATCTAAAAAAGAGAAAATGAGCAAAATTCCACAAATATATTCTTTTACAGAGCTTTATATTACTCCAGAAGGGGTTAACTCTCCTTTGAATTTAGTAATGGTGCAAAGAAAACAGAAAAAATTCTTAGCAAGATATATAGGTGATGTAAAACCTAAAATTGGTCTTAAACTAAGTATTAAGAAAATGGATAATGGTATTTTGTATGCCTATCCAGAAGCAGGGTTTATTGAAAAAATCAGAAAGAGATTGAAGAAAAAATAAAAATTGGTAGTAACAACAGAGGCTTTTACAAAAGAGTCTAAGTTAATGGCAATGTTATAATAATGTAGTTATTTCGCAATTGCCCTAAAATGCGATCATTGTGACCTCCTTCATTAATTTAAATTGAGGATGTTGCACAATAGACTAACTTGTTGATAATTATCATCATCATGAGATTGCTTCGTCGCATTTGCTCCTCGCAATGACAACAATTTTGGGTCATTGCGACCCCGCCATTTAGCAGTAGGTTTTTTAATTTAAAGTTTTGTTTCATCTATGTTTATAAAAGTAAACTATTAAAATGCTAACGTAAATGGCGGGGGAAGCAATCTCAAAACTACTATGTTAGCATAAACTTAATTTATTGTACAACAGTCTCTATTATTATACAGTTAAAAAAATTGAGTTTTTCTTTATAAAAAGACTTGACATAAATCGACTCAAGTATATTTTATAAAATGACTAAAATCGAAAATAGGAGGTAAATATGGCAATAGTAAGATGGGATCCTTTGAAAGATTTGATTTCAATTCAGGAAAGAATCAACAGAATGTTTGATGATACTTTAGCTACTAGAAAGAATTCTCCACAAACTGACTGGATACCACCGGTAGATGTGCTTGAAACAGAGAAAGATGTTGTTTTGATCGTTGAAGTGCCTGGAATGAAAGAAGAAGATATAGATATTCAAATTTCTGATAACATTTTAACTATTAAAGGTGAGAGAAAGTTGCCAGAAAATGCTGCTGAAAATTACTATAGATTGGAGAGACCTTACGGTAAATTTGTAAGAAGTTTTCAGTTACCAGAAAATGTAGATGTTAATAAAGTAAAGGCAAGCTTAAAGGATGGTATTTTGAAAATCAGTATAGCAAAAAGTGAAAAGGAAAAACCAAAAGTAATAAACGTAATAAAAGAAGATTAATAAGGGGGGACATCCCCCTTTCTCAAAAGGGAGTAGAGGGTGAGTTATGGCAGAGACATATTATGATATACTGGGTGTAAGTAAAAATGCATCTCAGGATGAGATAAAAAAAGCTTATCGTAAACTTGCAAGAAAATACCATCCTGATTTAAACCCTGGGAATAAAGAAGCTGAAGAGAAGTTTAAAAAGATATCAGAAGCTTACGCAGTATTATCTGACCCTGAAAAGAGGAAACAGTATGATACTTTAGGGCACGATGCTTTTACTTCAAGTGGTCAGGGTTATGATTTTTCAAATATGAATTTTGAAAATTTTAAAACTACATACGGTGATTTTGATATTTTTAAAGATATTTTTGAAGAGATTTTTGGCACTGGTTCAAAAAGAGGTGGTGCTAAGTCAAGAAAGAGTACGCCTCAAAGAGGTGAAGATTTATACTATAATATTCAAATCCCTTTTAGGGATGTAATTTTTGGTAATACAATTGAATTATCTGTTAGAAGGTTAAAAAACTGTGATGCATGCCATGGAAAAGGTGGTGAGAAGTCCGTATGTGGTGTTTGTGGAGGTAGCGGTGTCGTTAAACAAGGTTCTGGTTTCTTTGCAATTACAACTACTTGTCCACAATGTAAAGGTGAAGGTGAGATAATTTATAAACCATGTAATAAGTGTGGTGGTAGAGGAAGATTTTATGTGACAGAAAAAATAAAGGTTAGGATACCTGCTGGTGTTGATAATAATTCAAAAGTTAGAGTTCCTGGAAAAGGTAATGATGGCATAAATGGTGGCCCAAGTGGTGATTTATACATTGTAACAAATGTTATACCTCATGAGATATATAAAAGAGAAGGTGATAACCTTTATGTGAATGTGGATATTGATATGTTTGAGGCTGCTTTAGGTGAGAAAATTACAGTGCCTACACCTTATGGTGCTGTTAATATAAATATCCCTGCAGGGACACAGCCTGGTCAGAAATTTAGAATTAGAGGTAAAGGTGTGCCTCATCTAAAAGGTGGAGGTAATGGAGATTTATATATTGTAGTAAATGTTAAAGTACCTCAGGTTGCTATTGAAGAAGATAGAAAAATTTTAAAAGATATGAGCAAGAGGTACAACATTGTTAATAGAGATGTTTTACTGTCAAAAGGAAGGTTATAGGGGGTAGCTTATGAGAAAAAAACCGTTGTATGTGATAAGTATTGTTTCTGAAATGTTAGATATTCACCCCCAAACCTTGAGGCAATATGAAAGATTAGGATTTATAAAGCCAACACGAACGGAAGGCAACACAAGGTTATATTCTGATGAGGATATAGAAAAGTTGAAGTTTATAATTACATTAACGAAGGATTTAGGAGTAAATCTTGCAGGTGTAGAGATTATTTTAAATATGAGGGAGCAAATCAATGAACTTCAATCCCAGGTTAGAATGTTGCTTGACTATATAAAAAATAAATTAGGAGAAGATGTTGACAAAAATTTAAAAGAGGGGGCAATAGTCCCTACTAAAAAAGCCAATATTATCAAAGTAAAAATTGAAAAAGAGTAATTTGGAGGTGAATTATGATAAATTGGAATAAAATGACTATAAAAGCAAGTGAGGCATTGCAGAATGCCATAAAGTTGGTTGAAGATAAACAGCAACAACAATTATTACCAGATCATATATTATATGCTTTGATCACTCAGGAAGATGGGTTGATAGTCCCTCTTTTGCAGAAAATAGGTGTTAATATAGCATCTTTAAAAGAAGATTTGATAAAAGCTATTGATGGTTTACCAAAGGTTAGTGGTTCTGAACAAGTTTATATGTCTCAAGATGCAAAAAAAGCTATCGATTATGCTTTTGAATCGATTAAACAGTTTAAAGATGAATATGTATCAACTGAACATTTTCTTTTAGGTTTGGTTGAGCACGCAGGTTATGGTTTGAGACAGATTCTAACAAAATATGGTATAGATAGAGCAGTAGTTGAAAAAGCTATAAAAGAGATTAGAGGCTCAAGTAGGGTAACAGATCAAAATCCTGAAGAAAAAATGAATGCTTTGGAAAAATACACCATAGATTTAACTGAAGCAGCAAGGAATGGTAAACTTGATCCAGTTATAGGTAGGGACGAGGAGATTCGTAGAGTAATACATGTTTTGTCAAGAAGGACAAAAAACAACCCAGTGTTAATTGGTGAACCTGGTGTTGGTAAAACTGCTATTGTGGAAGGGCTTGCCCAAAGGATAGCAAATGGAGATGTGCCTGATTCTTTGAAAAATAAAAGGGTTCTTGCTCTTGATATGGGTGCTTTAATCGCAGGTACAAAGTTTAGAGGTGAGTTTGAGGAAAGGCTGAAGTCTATCTTAAAAGAGATCAAAGAGAGTGAAGGCGAAATTATTCTCTTCATTGACGAGTTGCATACCCTTGTTGGAGCTGGTGCAGCTGAAGGTGCTATGGATGCTGCAAATATATTAAAACCAGCGTTAGCAAGAGGTGAGCTACACTGTATTGGTGCAACGACACTAGATGAATATAAAAAATATATAGAAAAGGATGCAGCGTTAGAAAGGAGATTCCAGCCTGTATTTGTGGATGAGCCATCAGTTGAAGATACAATTTCAATCTTACGTGGCTTAAAAGAAAGATATGAAGTTCATCATGGTGTAAGGATAAAAGATGCAGCATTGGTCGCTGCTGCATATCTTGCGCATAAATATATAAGTGATAGGCAAATGCCAGATAAAGCAATAGACCTAATAGATGAAGCTGCTGCAAAAATTAGAATGGAGATAGACAGTTTACCAACTGAGTTAGATGAACTTGAAAGAAAATTGAGACAGCTTGAAATAGAACGTCAGGCTTTGAAAAAGGAAAAAGATGAGGCAAGTAAAAGCAGATTAGTTAAGCTTGAAGAAGAAATTAGTAACTTACAAGAAAAGATAAACGAGTTGAAAACTCATTGGCAGAATGAAAAGAATCTCATTATGGAATCCCGTAAGATAAAAGAGGAGATTGAACAGGCTAAAATAGAGATGCAAAAAGCTGAAAGAGAAGGAAATTTGGAGCTTGCTTCACAGATAAAGTATGGAAAGTTGATTGAGTTGCAACAAAAGCTTGAAGAAGTAAATAATAAGTTGAAAGAGATTCAGAAGAATAAGAAGATGCTTAAAGAAGAGGTTGATGAAGAGGATATCGCTGCAATTGTTTCGAAATGGACAGGGATACCAGTTAATAAACTCTTAGAAGAAGAAGCAGATAAACTTATTAAAATGGAAGAGTATCTACATAAGCGTGTAATCGGTCAAGATAAAGCTATAAAAGCTGTAAGTGAGGCTATCAGAAGAAGTAGAGCTGGATTGAATGATCCAAAAAGGCCTATCGGTTCATTTATTTTCCTCGGTCCAACAGGTGTGGGTAAAACTGAGCTTGCGAAAGCGTTGGCTGAATTCTTGTTTGATTCGGAAGATGCTATGATTCGTATTGATATGAGTGAATATATGGAAAAACATGCTGTGGCTAAATTGATAGGTGCTCCTCCTGGTTATGTAGGCTATGAAGAAGGTGGCCAACTAACCGAAAGGGTAAGAAGAAGACCATATAGTGTGATTTTGCTGGATGAGATTGAGAAAGCTCATCCTGATGTGTTTAACTTATTGTTGCAAATACTTGATGATGGTAGGTTAACTGATTCTAAAGGTAGAACAGTAAACTTTAGAAATACTGTAATTATTATGACTTCTAATATAGGAAGTGATTTGATACAGCAGGAGTTTGCAAAAGAAGGGAGCTGGGAGGAAAAGTATGAAAGGATTCATAATCTGGTATTTCATCAGTTGAGCAACTACTTTAAACCAGAGTTTTTAAACAGGGTGGATGATATAATAGTATTCCATCCACTTGGAGATGAACATTTAAGAGAGATTGCTAAGCTGTTGTTAAACAATTTTGCTAAACGTTTGGCTGAGAATAATATCGAAGTTGAGTTTGACGATAGTGCTATTGATATGGTTGTTAAGGCTGGATATGATCCAAAATTTGGTGCAAGACCAATGAAAAGAGCAATTCAGAGATTGATAGAGAATAAGATAGCTGAGGAGATTATTAAAGGGAATATTAAACAGGGCGAAAAGATAAAGGTTGTTTTCCAAAATGAAGAATTAGTAATCGAAAAACTTTAAAAGGCAGGAGGGGTTTCCCTTCTGCTTTTTTTTATTTTAATTTGCAATTCTGTTAGTAAATATCAAAAAAATATGTTATAATAAATGAACAAAAGAGTTTAATTGTTTATCTTTAGAGTAAATATTGGTGATAAATGGTGGGGGTATGGAAGATATAAATACTGATAAAAATAAAGAGTTAGTAGAAATAGATGAATCTTTAGATGAAAAAGATTTTGTTGAAATACCTTTGATTACTGATATTTCTGAGGATGGTTTAAAGAACTATCTTAATCGTATATCTCAATTTCAGCCTTTGAGTAGAGAAGAGGAGTATGAATTAGGTAAAAGGATTCAGCAAGGGGATAAAAAAGCCCTTGAAAAGTTGGTGTTATCGAACTTGAAATTTGTGGTATCAATTGCAAATAGGTATAAAAATACTGGATTGCCTCTTGCTGATATAATTAATCAAGGGAATCTTGGACTACTTGAAGCTGCCAAAAGGTTTGATCCTGAGCGTGGTGTAAAATTTATATCTTATGCAGTATGGTGGATTAGACAGGCTATTATCCAAGCTCTTGCAGAACAATCTGGTACTGTAAAACTGCCTTTAAAACAGGCAAGTATTCTTTACAAAATTAATGAAGCTATAGAAGTTTTGAGTAAAGAGCTGGGGAGAGAACCCACTCCGGATGAGATAGCAGTGTATTTAGATATGGATCCTGCAGATATTGAGAATGTTTTGAGAGTTTCGAGAAATTATCTTTCTTTAGAAGCGCCTATAAAAGATGGTGAAGATCGAGCTTTTATAGATTTATTAGAGTCAGGTGGAAAAAGTGTTGAAGAAGAGATTTTTTTAAACACTCTAAAGGCAAATATAGAAGAGATTGTCGATGAATTAAATGAGAGAGAAGCTCAGATAATAAAATGGAGATTTGGGTTAGAAGGGGAAACTCCAAAAACTTTAGAAGAGATTGGGGAAATCTTGAATATCAGTAGAGAGAGGGTTCGTCAGATTGAAGCTAGGGCATTAAATAAGCTTAAAAAGAAGGCATTGAAGAGAAAGTTAAATGACTTTTTAAATTAGAGTTATTTTGGAGGTAGCTATGAATGATTTAGCTAAAAAATTTATTGTTTTGGGGTTGGGGTTAGCTGCTTTAACTGAAGAAAAGGCAAGAACATTTTATGAATCACTGATTAAAAAAGGTGAAGGTGCTTTAAATCAAGACTCAAAATTTTTAAAAGATATTGTTGAAAATATAGATAAAAACAGCAAAGAGCTTGAAGATGCTTTAGAAAAGCTTTTGAAATCATTTGCAGAAAAGATGAATCTGGTCTCAAAGGATGATCTAAAAAAGATGGAAATGAAAATAGCAGAATTAGAGTCCAAAATTGATATGTTGAAGAAGGAGTTTCAGTCTGAAGAGAAACAAGATTGATTGTATAGTTGAAGTTTTAGCTGGATACAAGAGAGTTAAAAAAAAGGCCATTGATAAATCTGCTGCAGTTTTAATCCCTTTTATCTACAATGATGATAATTTAGAAATTATTTTTACAAAGAGACAACCTTGGTTGAATAATCATAGTGGTGAAGTATCTTTCCCGGGTGGTGGAGCTGAAGATGATGATAATACTTTGAGAGATACAGCTCTCAGAGAGACTTTTGAAGAAACAGGTATTTCAATAAGTGATGTTGAAATATTGGGTAAGTTAGATGACGAGTACTCCATAACAAATATAAAAGTTACTCCCTATGTTGGTTTTGTTGCAAAGAATTTGAAAGAAGTGAATTTTAAAAAGGATGAAACTGAGGTTGAAAGAATTTTTACTGTACCTGTAACATATTTTTATAATGAGAATATTTTTTGGACTGAAAACTGGGTGAGAAATAGCGAAAAGAGGGAAGTTTATTTCTATAAATACGATGATTTGATAATTTGGGGGCTAACAGGTCGTATTTTGTTTAAAATGTTAAATTTGATTAAAAAGTGTTTTGTATGATTAAAATTAAGTTTAATTGATTGTTTGTTTTAATTAACATATGAAAATAATGTTTATATTCTAAAAAAATAATATTTCAATCATAAGTAATATAATTTTTTAATTATTAATAAAATACCTTGTATTATCATTATCTTTGTTGTATTAGTTGAATGTTATAAAAATAATATTTAGGAGTGCACCATGCTTAATATATCATGTTTAACAGCCAAAGAAATTTTAAAACATCAAGGGCAGGAGAATGTTTATAAGCGTTATTTGGATTTAATATCAAAAAGTTATGGTGAAAATAGTGTAAAATATGATTTTGCTAAATTGTTATATTCTCATTTACCTCAAAACTTGCTTAGTATTTTAAGCGATAATGATTTAATCAGTTTTTTAGATTACCTATTCGATGTATTGAACAATAGGAAAAAGAAGAAGTTTTATTTGGATAAAATTCACTCTCTCGATACAAAGTTTTTTATAGGTAATTTTTCTATAATTTCTGTTGTTACTGATGATAGACCTTTTATTGTAGATAGTATTAGAGAGTACTTTTATGAAATTAGATATAATCAGCAATTTTTACTACACCCTATTTTTAATGTGAAGAGGGATAAAAAAGGGGAAGTGGTTGAAATTGGTGAATCAGATTTGGGATTCAATAATGAATCTTTTGTTATCATCTTCTTGGAAGAAATTGATGAATCAAGGCTTAATGAAATAACAGCAGAAATTGCTAATATATATGAAGAGATTGCTCTTGCGGTTGATGATTTTCCAAATATGGTGAAGGTGCTAACAAATCTTTCAGAGTACTATAAAAATAAAAATCCTGAAGTGTCAGATTTTATTAATTGGCTGATTGATGGGACTTTTATTATTCAAGGGGTAAGAATATTAGATATCACAGACTTAAAAAATGAGAAATTTAAAGCAGATCAGTTAGGTGTTTATAAGCTTAATAGGACAACAAAGATTATACCAAAACTTGTAGAGGCGATTAAAGAAAAGCGTCTAAGGTTTGTTGAAGGCTACCCTGTTGTTATGGATAAAGCTATATACAAATCCAAAATCAAAAAGAGAAGAAATTATGATAGGATAATGTTTGTTGATTATGAAAATGGAAAATGTAGAGCGGTAACAGTATTAGGTGTATTTGGTAAGCAAGGGATAGCTACTCCACCCCATAAAATTTCAATTTTAAGGAAAAAAATCGATAATTTGTTTGAGTACTTCAAATTTGTTAAAGGCTCTCATGATTATAAGTGGATTCAGGATACATTAAACAATTATCCTAAAACCGAGATATTTAATTTGGATAGTTCAGATTTGGTAGATGTTATTAGGTTGTTGTTGACAATTCAAGGTAAGAATCAGATTAGAATTTATACTAAAGATTTTAAACCATCAAAACATTTGTATGCCTTGATAATTTTTCCTACCGATAGGTTTTCTGCAGAAGTTGTTAACAATATAAGTAAAAAAGTAGCAGAAAAATACAATGGGAAACTTTTAGATATCTCAATAAGATATGATGAACATGGCTATACATTCTTGCATCTACATATCTTAGCAAAAGATATTAAAGATTTAGATGCGGTTAAGGAAGAGGAATTAAAAGACATAGTTATTGATGAAATAAAAGATTGGAACGATATCTTTTATGAGATGTTGTCTTATAAATTTACTGGCAGGAAGGTTGATGATATATTTGCTTTATTTAGCAATAGCTTGTCTGAAAGTTATAAATCAAAAATGCCTCCTCAAGAGGCTGTTAAAGATGTTGAAATACTGTATGATTTAAAAGGGTTGGTTTCCCGTTTGTCTTCTGTAGAAAATCAGGTCTATTTAAAACTTTATTCAGATAGAAGAATTTTGCTTACAGAGATAATGCCTGTTATAGACAATATAGGTTTAAAGGTTATTGAGGATGAAATTTATGAAGTAAAGAAAGGGGAAGAAACTCTATACATAAGTAGTATTTTAATAGCAAATGTGGAAGATGCTGAAGAGTTTTTGAAAAGGTTTAAAAAGATATTGCCAGAGATTGTTACTGCCGTTATTGAAGAAAGATGTGAAAATGATAAGCTAAATGGGCTTTTATTATTAGAAGAGTTAACTTATAGAGAAATAGAAGTTTTAAGAACATTGAGAAATTATGTTTCACAAGTTGATGTTACCCTAAGTAAAGTTACGATTAATCAGACTTTGCTGAAATATCATCATATTTCAAAACATGTAGTTAGAATGTTTGAAGAAAAATTTGATATTACAAAAACTGTTAGAAACTATGATGAAGTGAAAGATGTTGCATGGGGCTGTTTAGAGGAAGTTCAGACCCTTGTTGAAGATACTGTATTTAGAAAAATATTTAAGCTATTAGATGCAATTGTTAGAACAAACTTTTATAAAACTCCAGAAAGAGATTATATTTCTATAAAGATTTCAAGCAGACAACTTGATTTTATCCCTGACCCAAAACCACTTTATGAAATATATGTTCACAGCCCAAAAATGGAAGGGGTTCATTTAAGAGGCGGTAAGGTTGCTAGAGGCGGTTTAAGATTTAGCGATAGGCCTGATGACTTTAGGACAGAGATTTTAGGATTGATGAAGACGCAGGTGGTTAAGAATGCTGTAATTGTTCCTACTGGTTCTAAGGGTGGGTTTATTGTCAAAAAGAGGTTTTCTGATAGACAAAAGGACATGGAACACGTAATTGAACAGTATAAAACATTTATTAGAGGGTTATTGGATATTACTGATAATTATCAAGGGCGTAGAATTATTCATCCTGATAATGTGGTAGTTTATGATGAAAAGGATCCATATCTTGTTGTTGCTGCTGATAAAGGGACTGCCACTTTTAGTGATATAGCAAATAGTATTTCTATCGAATACGGTTTTTGGCTTGGTGATGCATTTGCTTCAGGTGGTAAAACCGGTTATGACCATAAAAAAATAGGTATAACCGCAAAAGGTGCTTGGGAGTGTGTAAAAAGGCATTTTAGAGAGTTAGGTAAAGATATTCAAAAAGAGGAGTTTACAGTAGCTGGTATTGGAGATATGTCTGGTGATGTTTTTGGTAATGGTATGTTGTTGTCAAGAAAGATTAGGTTGCTTGCTGCATTTAACCATATACATATTTTTATTGATCCAAATCCAGATGCAGAGACAAGTTATATAGAAAGGTTAAGGTTGTTTAAGTTGCCTAGATCTACATGGAAAGATTATAACCCTGAGTTAATTTCTGAAGGTGGTGGAGTTTTTGATAGATCTGCAAAAAGTATAAAACTTACACCTCAAATGAAAGAGATGTTTAAAACAACTAAAGACGAAGTGTCTGGTCAAGAGTTAATACAGATGATTTTAAAAATGGATGTTGAGCTATTATGGAACGGTGGTATCGGGACATATGTGAAGGATTCTAGTGAAACAAATGAAGAAGTTGGTGATCATGCAAATGATGCTGTTAGGGTAAATGCTGAGGATTTAAAAGTTAAAGTTGTTGGTGAAGGTGGTAATTTAGGTTTTACACAAAAAGCAAGGATTAAGTTTGCTTCTCTTGGCGGTAAAATAAACACTGATGCTCTTGATAACTCTGCTGGTGTTGATATTTCTGACCATGAGGTTAACTTAAAAATTATTCTTGATCAATTTTTAAAGAAAAAACTCATTAAAGATGTTAAGGAGAGGAATAAACTTATTTTGGATTTGACTAAAGCTGTTGAAAAATTAGTTCTTCATGATAATTATATGCAGTCTCAAACAGTAAGTTGTGACCTTATTCGTTCTAAAGATAATCCGATTATTTTTGAGGAAACCGCAAGATTTTTAAAGGATATAGGTTTATTAGATTTTAAACTGGAAAATATTAATTTTATTAAAGAGAAGAGAGATATTACAAGACCTGAGTTAGCTGTGTTATTATCTTATGTAAAAATATTTTTATATAACGAAATAGAGAAAAATATTGATCTTAATGATCCAATTATTAGAAAACTTTATTTGAGCTATTACCCAGAATATATGATTAAAAGATTCGGAGAGCACCTTTTTGAGCATAGGCTGGCTAAAGAGATTGTAGCAACTGTTATGGTTAATAAAGTTATTAATCAAACGGGAATTACATTTTTTATAGAGCTTTATAAAAATACTAATCAGTCTTTTGCAAAATTAATGGAGAAATATTTACAGATTGATGAACTGTTGAATGTTGAAGAACTGAGAGAGAGTATTTATGCCCTTGATAACAAGGCAAAAGCAGAATCTCAATATAGAGCACTGATTGAAATTGAGAAAACATTAAAACTTGGCGTTGAATGGCTGGTTAATGAGACTTATGAAAAATTATTGTTAGAAAATAAGGACATTTTCTTAAAAATTGCTTCTAAGATTACATCTAAAATGACTGGAACTATAAAAGAACAGATGAAATTTTTTACTGAAGAGTTAGTTGATGGTGGGTTTTCAAGGAAATTGGCAAAAGAGATAGCAAATATTAAATATTTGAAACCTGTTTTTGATATTTTTGAGGTGGTAATATCTAAAGATATTGATATTGATACAGCTTTAAATAACTATTTTAAAATAGGTGAAACATTTAAATTCCTTGATATGAAAACTGCAATTAAAAATGTGCCAATTAGTAGTGAGTGGGATAGAATCAATAGGGAAAACCTGCTTAAGAAATTAAAGTATTTACAAAAACGATTATTAGAGAAGGTGTCTCTCGATGCTCAATTTGTTAAAAAGCTACAAAATAAAGAAGAAACATTCTTTAATAACTATAATAACTTTATAAATGATGTTGAATCTGGAAAAGTTGCTACGCTTGTTCCTTTTAACGTTATTTTAGAAATGTTTTTAAATATTTTATAACTTCATAAGATTTTTAAAGCTTTCTGAGTTTATGACTCAGAAAGCTTTTTCTTTTTATTCTGTTTATTAATGAGTAATTTAACTTCGAAATGAGTTAAAATCATAATTTTATTAGAGCAATATTCCTTTTAGTCTAAAATTCCTTGATATGGCTTAAGTTATGAGTTAAATTCAGTTATATAAAATATATTATCGGGGGGTGTTTTATGAAAACATATAAGCTTTTTTGGGATGGGAAGTGGCAGGAAACAGAAAAAATTATCGATGTAATTAACCCTTATGATAATAAACCATTTGCTAAGGTTTATGAAGCTTCTATTGACGATGTAAATAAAGCAATCGATACAGCTTATAATGCAAAAGAAAAAATTGCGTCTTTAACTGCAAAAGAAAGAGGTGATATTTTAGATAAGATTGCAGATTTAATAGCCGATAGATTTGATGAGTTTGCTGAAACGATTTCTTTAGAGTCTGGTAAAGCTATTAAATTTGCAAGAGGAGAAGTTGCAAGAGCAATTGAAACTTTTAAATTTAGTGCGGATGAAGCAAGAAGATTAAGTGGAGAAGTTGTGCCACTTGATGCGGCTGCTAGTGGTAAAAATAGATTTGGCTATTATAAGAGGTATCCTGTGGGTGTTGTTGGAGCGATAACACCATTTAATTTCCCATTGAATCTTGTTGCTCATAAAGTTGGTCCAGCTATAGCAGCTGGCTGCCCAATAGTTTTAAAACCGGCTACTTCGACACCGATTACAGCTGTAAAACTTATTGAAGTAATTTTAGAGGCAGGCTTTCCTGCAGATGGGATAAATTTAGTTGTGGGTTCTGGTTCTACTGTGGGGAATGCCATTGTTACTTCTGAAAAGGTAGCAAAAATTACTTTTACTGGTTCACCAGAGGTTGGCTTACAGATTAAAGCAAAATCAGGGATTAAAAGAGTTACATTAGAGCTTGGTAACAATGGACCAGTTATTATTAATAAGGATGCTGATATTTATAAAGCATTACCAACTTGTGTTGTTGGTGGTTTTGCAAATTCTGGTCAAGTTTGCATCAGTGTTCAGAGGATTTACATACATGAAGACAAGTATGATGAATTTAAAGAGCTTTACGTAAAAAGTGTTGCAGAGATGGGAGTTGGTGATCAATTGAGCGATAATGTAGTTGTCGGCCCGATGATAGACTTGAAAGAAGCTGAGAGAGTTGAACAATGGGTAAATGAGGCGATTGAGCAAGGTGCAAAAGTGTTAGTCGGAGGGAAAAGGGAAGGAAGTGTTTATTATCCAACAGTTCTTGAAAACTGCACAAGTGATATGAAGGTTGTTAAAGATGAAGTGTTTGCACCTGTTGTATCACTATTTAAATTCAAAGATTTAGATGATGCTATAAAACAGGTAAATGATACAAAGTATGGTTTACAAGTGGGAGTATTTACTGAGAATATCAAGACCGCTTTTTATTTAATAGATAGACTTGAGTTTGGGGGTGTCATGGTTAATGATGTTCCAACTTTTAGAGTGGATAATATGCCTTATGGTGGTGTGAAGCTTTCTGGACTTGGTAGAGAAGGGGTTAAATACGCTGTTGATGAAATGACAGAAATAAGGATGGTTATGTTTAATTTAAATTAAGAGGTGTATTATGGCAGAAATTTTAAAGTCCTCAATAGAGGCTATTAAAGATGTTATAAAAGATGGGATGGTTGTCGCTGCGGGTGGTTTTGGACTTTGTGGAATCCCTGAAAATCTTATTAATGCAATTAAAGAGCTAAAGGTAAAAGATTTAACATTTGTCAGTAATAATGCTGGTGTGGATGATTTTGGATTAGGTATATTACTGCAGACGCGTCAAATAAAAAAAATGATATCCTCTTATGTGGGAGAAAATAAAATTTTTGAACAGCAATATTTAAATGGTGAGCTTGAGTTAGAGCTCGTACCTCAAGGTACTTTAGCTGAAAAATTGAGAGCTGGGGGAGCAGGAATCCCAGCTTTTTATACAATGACAGGTTATGGTACTATATTAACAGAGGGGAAAGAAATTAAAGTATTTGATGGTAAAGAATATGTGTTAGAAGAAAGTATCAGACCTGATCTTGCAATTGTTAAGGGTTGGAAGGCTGATAAAAAAGGGAATGTAATCTTTAGGTATACTGCAAACAACTTCAATGAAGTTTGTGCTAAGGCTGCAAAGTTTACAATAGTTGAGGTTGAAGAGATTGTTGATGAGATTGATCCTCATTATATCCATTTACCAAGTATTTATGTGGATAGGATTGTTTTAGGTGAAAGATACGAAAAGAGAATTGAGCAATTAACAACATTAGAAAATATGACTGAAGCTAAAATGAATGAGAAAAGAGAGTGGATGGCAAAAAGGGTTGCAAAGGAATTGAAAAAGGGGATGTATGTAAATCTTGGAATAGGGATGCCAACTCTTGTAGCTAACTTTATAACTGATGATATGGATATTACACTGCATTCGGAAAATGGTTTGTTAGGTATTGGTCCGTTTCCTAAGACTGAAAAAGATGCAGACCCTGATTTGATAAATGCTGGCAAGCAAACTATTACATATAAGAAAGGTGCAGCTTTTTTTGACTCTTCAGAATCTTTTGCAATGGTTAGAGGTGGCCATATTGATTTGTCCGTTTTAGGTGGTATGCAAGTGAGTGAGAAAGGGGATCTGGCAAACTGGATGATACCTGGCAAAATGGTAAAAGGGCCTGGTGGAGCTATGGATTTGGTTAGTGGTGTTAAAAAGGTTATAGTAATGATGGAGCATGTTGCAAAGGATGGAAAACCAAAGATACTGAAAGAGTGTACTTTACCTATAACGGGCAAAGGGGTTGTAGATATGCTTGTAACTGATAAAGGGGTGTTTGAAATAAACAGTGAAGGGTTATATTTACTTGAAATTTCACCATTTTCTGATTTAGAAGATATAAAGAAAAGTACAGGTTGTGAAGTCAAGGTTAAGTAAAATCTACTTGATTAATTGGAATTTATAAATATAATTGTAATAATTTTAAAATAAAGGGCTGGTAATGAAAGAGATTAAGATTAAAAGGGGGCTTGAGCTCCCTTTTGGTAAGGTCTGTGATTTTAAAGGGGAAAAGTTATCTCGCGAAATTGGTTTTGTGGGTGATGATTTTACAGGTTTAAAGGTAAAGTTTTTAGTGAATGAAGGGGATAAGGTTTCTACTGGTTCACCAATTTTTATTAATAGAAAAGATGAAGATGTGGTTTTTGTTTCCCCTGTAAATGGTGTTGTAAAGAATATTGTAAGGGGTGAAAAGAGAAAATTTTTATACTTGAGTATAGAAGTTGAGGATCATACATCTGTAGAAGCTATCGATTTTAAAGATAACAATTTGAATTATAAATATATTTTATTAAAATATGGATTTTGGCCATATTTTAGAAAGAGACCTTTTGATAAAATCCCTTCTTCTACATCAAAACCTGTAGCAATTTTTGTAACAGCTATAGATACAAGAGGTTTTGCACCAGAACCTAATTTTATCATTGAAAAGGAAAAAGAAAATTTCATAAAAGGGGTAAATGTCTTAAAGGAAGCTTTTGGTGTAAAGACATTTTTATGTGTTGATAAAGATTTTAATAAAAGTATGTTATCTGAAGATAATTTATTAGAAGTAGCTGTTTTTCATGGTCCTCACCCTGCTGGACTTGCTGGTACCCATATCGATTATTTAAGAAAGCCAACAATGGAAGAAGAAGTATGGTACATAGATTATCAAGCTGTAATTGATATCGGTTATTTTTTTAATACAGGTAAAATTAATCCCTATAAATATGTTTCTATTGCTGGTTATGGCTTTCAAGAAAATGGTATATTTAAGATATTAAAAGGGAGCAGGCTTGATAATATACAGGATTTAAGCAAAGATTATAGATATATTTCTGGATGTTATTTGTATGGAAGAAAGATTGATGAAAATGCTCCTTTTGTTGGTTTTTACGATAATCAGGTTTCAATCATAAAAGAAGGGGGTGAAAAGAGGCTGTTTGGGTGGATTTCCCCATCAAGAAAATATTTTACAGTTTTAGGCGTTGCTCTTTCTAAATTTATTAAACCTAAAAAGTATATTTTTGATACATCGATGCACGGTAGCCTGAGACCTATTATTCCAATATCTTCGTACAATAAAGTTACAGCTATTGATACAGAACCTTTGGCATTATTAAGGGCTGTTTTGACAAAGGATATTGATAGAGCCATAGATCTTGGTATTTTATCTTTAGGTGAAGAGGATTTTTCTTTATATACATATGTTTGTCCAAGTAAAATCGATTTTATAAAACATTCAAGAGAGCTACTTGATACAATAGAGAAGGAATGGTGATGAAAAGGTTGCAAAAGATTTTTGATAAGATAGGTGAGCACTTTAAAGAAGGTGGTAAATATAGCAGATGGTATCCTCTTTATGAAGCAACAGAATCTTTCTTTTTCTCACCAGATACAAAAACTTCAGGCAAGTGTCACATAAGGGATGTAGCTGATTTTAAAAGGGTAATGATTTTTGTTGTTATAGCACTTTTACCAGTAACAATATTTGCTATTTATAATACAGGATTACAAACGAACCTTTTAATTAATGAATATAATATAATTCCAGATGGTTTTCGTTGGGATGTTTTAAAATGGTTCCATGTAAGTTTTGATAGTAGTATTGTTAGTAATTTTGCTGTGGGGCTTGCATACTTTTTACCCCTTTATGCAGTAACTATGGTTGTGGGTAGTTTTTGGGAAGTATTGTTTGCTGTTGTTAGAAAACATGAAATAAGTGAAGGGTTTCTTGTAACAAGCTTATTATATCCTTTAATTCTCCCACCAAATGTCCCATTGTGGGAAGCATCAGTGGCTCTTTCATTAGGATTAGTGCTTGGGAAAGAGCTTTTTGGCGGCACTGGGATGAATGTTGTAAACCCAGCACTGATATCAAGGGCTATTTTGTTTTTTTCATACCCTGCAAGTATGACAGGTGATAGAGTTTGGACTGGTATTGATGCTGTTAGTGTTGCTACTCCTTTAACACTTGCATCATCTAATAATATAATTAGTGAACATTATAGATGGATGGATGCTTTTTTAGGATTTATCCCTGGCTCAATGGGTGAAACATCTACACTCCTATGTATCGTGGGTGCTTTAATTTTGGTTGTTAGTAATGTGGCATCATGGCGTATAATGGTTTCTGCAGTAATAGGGCTGATTTTTACTTCTACACTTTTTAACCTAATTGGTAGTCAAACAAATTATATGTTTAATCTACCTTTTTATTGGCACTTGGTTTTGGGTGGATTTGCTTTTGGAGTAGCTTTCATGGCGACAGATCCTGTAAGTGCTGCTTATACAGATAGAGGAAGATGGATTTATGGTTTTCTTATAGGTTCTTTAACAGTGCTTGTAAGAGTTGTAAATCCTGCTTATCCAGAGGGGACTATGCTTGCTATAATCTTTGCAAATATTGTAGCGCCAACAATAGATTATTTTGTAATAAAATCAGTTATTAAAAGGAGAAATAAAGTTGCAGCCTGATAGCAAAAGAAAAACTCTTTTTGTTGCTTTTGTCATATCTTTTGTTTGCTCTATACTTGTTTCTGCAGCTGCTGTATTATTGAAACCTGTTCAAGAGAAAAATCAGATTAAAGATGTTTTAAAGAATGTTATTCAGGTTGCAGGGATAGATGAAAGAAATAATATAAATGAAATTTTGGGGAAAAAGCTGCTGCCAAAATTATTGGATATGGAAACATATAATTTAGAGGATATCAAAGATATTGGTGGTTATTATAAAAATTTTAAAAAGATGCTTAATGATGATACAAAATCTATAAAGTTAAAGCCTGAAGAGGATTTGGCAAGTATAGGAAGGATACCAAAGAAGGTTTTAATTTATTTTGTTAAAGAAAATAATAGTGTTAATAAAATTATAGTCCCAATTTATGGTAAAGGGCTCTGGTCAACATTATACGGATTTCTCTGTATTAATGCAAAAGATAAGTCAATTTGCGGTATAACTTTTTATGAGCATAAGGAAACTCCTGGGCTTGGTGGAGAAGTGGATAACCCTACTTGGAAAAGAAAATGGGTTGGTAAGATGATTTATGATAAGGATGGTAGATTAAAATTGACAGTGATTAAAGGTG
The DNA here is from genome assembly GCF_000010985.1 of Deferribacter desulfuricans SSM1. Taxonomy (NCBI): domain Bacteria; kingdom Pseudomonadati; phylum Deferribacterota; class Deferribacteres; order Deferribacterales; family Deferribacteraceae; genus Deferribacter; species Deferribacter desulfuricans. The sequence goes on along the minus strand of NC_013939.1, from coordinate 1,937,931 downwards.
AGGTAAATCCTGATTCTGCTGAAAAGATTTATCAGGTTGATGGTTTAAGCGGTGCTTCACTTACAACTGCTGGGGTAAATAATATGGTTAAATTTTGGTTGGGTGATAGAGGTTATAAAAAATTTTTGATGAAAAATACATTTTAGAGGATGTTAGATGAAAAAGTATAAAGAAGTCCTCTTAAAACCTATATTTAGAGATAACCCGATTGCTGTTCAGGTGTTGGGGATCTGTTCTGCTTTGGCTGTGACTTCTAAACTTGAGACTGCGATTGTGATGTTTTTGGCTGTTACTTTTGTAGTGGCTTTTTCTAACCTTTTTATTTCACTGATAAGAGATAATATCCCTACAAATATAAGAATTATTGTTGAGACAACTATAATTGCCACTTTAGTTATTATCGCAGACCAGTTTATAAAAGCGTATTTCTTTGAAATAAGTAAACAATTATCTGTGTTTGTGGGGCTAATCATAACAAACTGTATTATTATGGGTAGAGCTGAGGCTTTTGCACTGAAGAATGGCCCAATAGAAAGTTTTTTAGATGGAATAGGTAATGGTGTCGGTTATGGTGGGATTTTGATAGTAGTGGCAATAATTAGAGAGTTAATTGGTTCTGGTAAATTACTCGGTATTACAATTCTAAAACCTGTATCTGAGGGTGGTTGGTACACTCCAAACGGTTTGTTCTTACTTGCACCAAGTGCATTTTTTATTATTGGGCTTTTAATCTGGCATGTTAAAAGGCAGATAGGGGATTATGATGCTTGAGCATTTGCTTAGTCTTTTTGTAAAATCTATATTTATAGAAAATATGGCATTATCCTTTTTCCTTGGTATGTGTACATTTATAGCTGTTTCTAAAAAGATGGAAACAGCTGTTGGGCTTGGGATGGCTGTTATCATTGTGCAGTTTATTACAGTGCCAGCTAACAATGTCCTTTATCAATATATTCTAAGAGACGGAGCTTTGAGCTGGCTTGGTTTGAAAAATGTAGATTTATCGTTTATTGGACTTGTATCATACATTGGTGTGATTGCTGCGATGGTTCAAATTTTGGAAATGGTTGTGGATAAGTTTTTTCCAAAACTCTACAACTCACTTGGTATTTATCTTCCGTTAATTACTGTAAATTGTGCAATATTGGGTGGCTCTCTCTTTATGGTTCAAAGAGAATATACACATATTGAATCGATAGTGTATGGGCTTGGATCAGGTATGGGTTGGGCTTTGGCAATTATCTTACTTGCAGGTATAAGAGATAAATTAAAATATAGCAATCCACCTAAAGGGCTTGAAGGGGTCGGTTTAACCTTTATTGTAGCTGGTTTAATGGCAATTGCTTTTATGATTTTTTCAGGAATAAAATTATAGAGTATTGAGGTGGGATTTTGATAGAAATAGTTTTAGGGGTATTATCTTTTACATTTATTATTTTGATGCTTGTAGCTGTTATTTTATATGCAAAAAGTAAGCTTGTTCAAACAGGCGAAGTAAAAATTTATATAAATGATGAAAAAGAGCCATTAGTTACACAAAAAGGTGGTAAGCTTTTATTTGCATTGGCTGAAAATGGGATTTATTTATCTTCTGCTTGTGGTGGCCAGGGAACATGTGGTTTGTGTAAAGTGAAGGTGTTGGAAGGTGGTGGTGATATTCTCCCTACAGAGCTATCACATATTTCAAAAAGGGAGGAAAAGGAAGGGGTAAGACTGAGCTGTCAGGTAACGGTTAAAAATGACTTAAAAATTGAGGTATCTCCTGATGTCTTTGGTGCAAAACAGCTTGAGTGTGAAGTGATTTCAAACAAAAATGTGGCTACTTTTATTAAAGAGCTGGTTTTAAAGATCCCTGAGGGTGTTGATTTTGATTTCAAAGCAGGTGGTTTTATTCAAGTGTGGGTGCCACCTTATACTGCTTATTTCAAAGATTTTGATATAGATGAAGAATATAGAGAAGATTGGGAAAAAGCTGGTTTATTTGAACTTGTATCCAAGGTAGATGAGCCTGTTGTAAGAGCTTATTCTATGGCAAACTACCCATTAGAGAAGGGGATAATAATGCTCAATGTGAGAATTGCAACTCCACCTCAAAATAGAAAAGATATTCCACCTGGTAAAGGGTCTTCATATGTTTTTAGTTTGAAACCTGGAGATAAAGTAACCGTTTCGGGCCCTTATGGTGAGTTTTTTGTAAAAGATACAGATAATGAAATGGTTTTTATCGGTGGTGGTGCTGGTATGGCACCAATGCGTTCTCATATTTTTGATCAATTAAAAAGGGTAAAAACAAATAGGAAGATAACATTTTGGTATGGTGCAAGAAGCAAGAGAGAGCTTTTTTATGTAGAGGACTTCGATAGACTTGCTAAAGAGCATGATAACTTTGAATGGTTTATAGCATTATCAGATCCTCAACCTGAGGATAACTGGGATGGGTTTACAGGATATATACATGAGGTTGTCTATGAAAATTATTTAAAAAATCATCCTGCACCTGAAGATTGTGAATATTATTTGTGCGGCCCACCTGTTATGATTGAAGCAGTATTAAAGATGCTTGATTCTCTGGGAGTTGAAAGAGAAAATATCCTTTTTGATGATTTTGGAGGGTAATGTGATCGATTTTATAATATTTGTAGTGATTGTGACATTTGTATTTTTTATTTTTATATTGTTTATGAAGAACAAAAATAAGGATGGGTGTTGTTCTCATACAGGTGGTAGTTGTTCTTGTAATAAAGATTAATTTATAATATTAATTTCTATATTTATAGTTAAGGGGGGCTTATGAATATTCTTGTTACTGGTGGAGCTGGTTATATTGGTAGTCATGTAGTAAAGGAGATTCTTGAGAAAAGATCTGATAATGTTGTTATTCTTGATAATTTTTCTACAGGTAGCAGAAAGAATGTTGATACTTTGAAAAAAATTGATGTGAATGGTAGATTAAAAATAATTGAAGCTGATTTATCCAATTTTAGTTTAGTAGAGGGGATTTTTAAATCATATTCTTTTGATGCAATAATACATTTTGCAGCAAGCATTATTGTGCCAGAAAGTGTGGAAAATCCTCTCAAATATTATATGAATAATACTGTAAATACCACAAATTTGATTAGACTGGCAACTAATTATGGGGTTGAAAGATTTATCTTTTCATCAACAGCTGCAGTTTATGGGGAGCCTGAAGAGGTACCAGTAAAAGAGACAACGATTTTAAGTCCAATTAACCCTTACGGTATGAGTAAAATGATGAGCGAGAGAGTGCTTATCGATACTGCAAAGGCAAATAACGATTTTAAATATGTGATTTTAAGGTACTTTAATGTGGCTGGTGCAGATATGAACAATGCAAAAACAATAGAGGATATAAATCCTCGAATTGGTCAGGCATTTCCTGAAGCGACACATTTGATAAAAGTGGCAGCTGAAACAGCTACAGGGAAAAGGGATAAAATCTATATTTTTGGTGATGATTACGATACAAAAGATGGTACATGTATTAGAGATTATATTCATGTCGATGATCTTGCAATGGCTCACTTGCAGGCACTTGATTATTTAAATGAGAATGTGAGTGATATTTTTAATTGTGGATATGGGCATGGTTATACGGTAAAAGAGGTTATAAATACAATGAAAAAAGTCAGTGGTGTTGATTTTAAAGTGGAAATAACTGGTAGAAGAGCTGGCGATCCATCAAAACTGATTGCTGATAATAGCAAAATCTTAAATAAACTTGGTTGGCAGCCAAAATTTGATAATTTAGAGTTGATTTGTAAAAGTGCTTTTGAGTGGGAAAAGAGATTAGATTGAGCTTGATTATTATATTTGTTGACAAGGGGTACTAAAATACATATATGTTTTTTTGTTTCGCCCAAGTGGTGGAATTGGTAGACACGCAGGATTCAGGATCCTGTGGCCGTAAAAGGCCGTGGGGGTTCGAGTCCCCCCTTGGGCATTTCTGGATTCTCAAGGTTTTAATAAATTTTTGTACAGTAAAATATGTTTAAGTTCCAGATTGCTTTCCCCGCCGTTAGTGTTTAAACTTTGATAGTTATACATTTAAAACATAGAATATTAAAAATTTTAAACTCAGCATCTACTACACTGAATGGCAAGGGCGCAATGACCCAAAATTGCTGTCATTGCGAGCGTTAGCGAAGCAATCTGAGGTGATTAAGCAGTTATTATTGTGCAACACCCTTGACTACTATGCATCACCTTTTTTTATTGACAATTTTAAATAGATATTTTAAATGATTATTTGAAATGGATGTTAAGATGGATAAAAGAGATAAAATAATTTTAGCAGCACTGGAGCTTTTTGCAGATAATGGCTATAGAAAAACGTCTGTAGCTGGAATTTGTAAAAAAGCCGGTGTTAATATCGCCTCAGTTAATTACTATTTTAGATCTAAAGCAAATCTATATCGGGAAATATTTAAAAAGGCATTTGAAATAGCTGAAGAGAAAATGCCTTTATTAAAATTGAATAATTTAGATATTCCTTATGAGAAAAAACTATATCTTTTTATTGAGACTGTAGTTAAGAGAGGTTATTCTGAAGACGAGTCAAGATATTTACCACAACTTTTTTTACACGAATCTATGCAATCTAGTGGTATTTGTGATGATATTTTAGCTGAGATTAAGTCTAGGTATAGAGAGACACTTTTTAATATTGTAAAAGGGATTACTGGGATAAACGATTTTGATAGACTTCATTTAATGGGTTATAGTATAATGAGTCAGTGTTTATTTTTAAAAATTAATCCTATGATACAAAAAGAAATTGTGAAAAATAAAAATGACGTAGAACTTATTAAAAAATTAACGGATCATATATATAAATTTAGTTTGGCTGGTTTAGAAAATTATAAAAGGTTTGAGTGATGAGAGTTTTATTTTTTTATTTTTCAATTATTTTACTTTTGACAGGTTGTATAACCAAAGAAATACCTAAATTAAACAATTCTGATTTGCCAGCAGATTATAAATTTAAAATTGAAGGGGTTAAAGAATATGATAAAGAGTGGTGGAAAAGCTTTGGCTCAGATGACCTAAATAGTTTAATTATTTTTGCCCAAAAAAATAACTTTGACCTAAAATTAGCTGTGAAAACAGTAGAAGAAGCGAATTTACAATATAAAAAGGATAGAACTGCATTATTTCCAGAAATTGGTTTAAACGCTGGTTATGAGAGAACAAAAACCAAGAATAAAGGGTTTAATACTGTCACTGTAAACAATTATTATTTAGGTTTATCCGCATCATACGAGATAGATATATGGGGAAAAATTAGAGAAGGGATAAAGCTTACAGAGCTAAATGTATTGGAGAAAAGATTTGATTATGATGCACTATTTAATACTATTGCTGGGGAGATAACTACAAATTGGTTAAATACTTTAGCAATTTTTGAAAAAGAATATTTGTTAAACGCAAAATTAAAATTATTGGAAAATCAAAAGAGATTATTAGAAAATAAATACTTCTCTGGGGAAATTAGTTTAAAAGAGCTTTATTTGATCGATCAGCAAATAATTTCTACTGAAAATGCAATAAAATTATTAAAAAATAACAAAAACATTTATGAAAATAGGATAAAAATTTTATTAGGTTATAATAATATTGATATAGAGCTAAAAGATAGGACACTACCTGAAGTTGATTTTGATATAAAAACACCTGTACCTTTAGAATTAATAAGACTTAGACCAGACATAAGGCTTTCTGAAGTAAATTTGATGAAATCCTTTGCGGCATATAAGATATCGAGATTAGAGAGATTTCCAACTTTTAGTATTTCTGCTTCTTACAAATATAGCTCAAACGAAATAAGTAGTATATTTGATAACTGGGTCTTAAATATTGCTGCAAACCTTTTTTATCCGTTAATAGATTTTAATAAAAGGAAATATAATGAATTGATTAACAAGATTAAAGTAGATGAATCCTTTATAAATTATAAAAAAACAGTTTATCAGGCTGTAGTTGATGTTGAAAATGGTTTTTTAAATATTTCCAATTCATTAAGTCAGCTTGAGACTACAACGAAAAATTTACAAAAAGAGGAAAAACAGTATCAATTAATAAAGTTAAAATATCTATCTGGCGAAAATAGCTTGATAGATTTGATTTCTGAAGAATTAAAACTTATCGATTACAAACTTGATCTTATCGATAAAAAGTTGAGCTATTTAGAAAGTCTTGTGAGTTTTTATAAAGCATTAGGTGGGAGATATTACAAAGAGGTTAAACATGGAAAAGAACAGTAATGGTTATTACAAAAAATCTGTATTGCAGAGGATCTTATCTTTTATTTTAATAGTTGTTATTGTTTTTGGTGGTTTAAGTTTATCAAAATATCTGATTAAAACAAAAAAGGTTGCAAAGAGAAAAAAGCCTAAAAAGATTTTTGTAAATGTTGAAGTTACCAAAGGTGAAAAAGTTGATACAAATTATATCATTAAAGGTTTTGGCAGAATTTATCCAGCAAAGGAAGTTTCAATTGTGCCTGAGGTTAGTGGCAAAGTTGTATATGTGAATCAAAATTTGATAGAAGGCGGTTTTATTAAAAAAGGGGAAACATTAATCAAAATTGATGATACAGATTATAAGATAAGATTAAATAAAGAGCTTGCTAATCTAAATTCGTTGAAAGAGGATCTGATTTTAGAAAAATCAAAAAGAAATAGAGCTCTAAAAGAGCTAAACTCAGCTAAAGATTTTATTAAAGATATAGATAATGAATCTTTGTATGTTTTAAAACGAGAACCTTATATTAAAAAAATCGAAGAGAATATAAAAATAGCAGAGGAAAATATAAAGCAAGCTAAACTTGATTTGGAAAGAACAGTAATTAAAGCTCCTTTTAACTGCTATGTATTGAAAAAATATATTGATGTGGGAGGGTATGTAAACAGTGGTGTAAAAATTGCTGATATAATTGATGCAGATATGGTTTATGTAAGAGGGAATATTACAAAGGCTGATTTGAAATATTTAGATATTAATAAAAATATAAATGCAGTTGTTTATAATGATGGGGAAAAAATTGATGCTAAATTATTTAAATTAGAAAAAGCATTGGATGAAAAAGGGTTACTTTTAAAAGTAATTTTAAAAATAGATAGTTTTAATCCAAACATCTTTTTGTATGACTATGTAACTTTTGATTTGATAGGTAAAGAGTTGAAAGGTATTGTTAGACTTCCTGAAAGAGTTGTAAGAGAAGATGAATTTGTATGGATTGTAAAAGATAATAAGTTACATTTAAAGAAAATAAAAATTTTATTTGAAGATGAAAACTATGTTTATACTTACGATATTGACGAAAATTCTCAAATAATCGTAACAAACCTTTCATCTGTAGTAGAAGGGTTGCCAGTAAAAGTTATTAATAGGGTAGATTAATGGCAAATGGTATGAAAAAGGGTGCTATTGGCTGGTTTATTGATAATCCTGTTGCTGCAAATATTCTTATGATTTTCCTTATAGTTGGTGGGCTTTACTGGAGTACTCAAATAAAACAGGAAGTTTTCCCTGAATTTACTATAGATTCGGTAATTGTAGAAGTTGCGTATCCTGGAGCAAGCCCAGATGAGATAGAAAAAGGGATTTTACTTCCGATAGAAGAAGCAGTGGATGGGCTTGATGGAATAAAAAAGGTTACATCAACAGCTAATGAAGGAGTGGGAGAAGTTGTCATTGAGGCCACCCTTGATGCAGATATTAACCAGCTTTATCAGGATGTAAAAAGTGAAATAGATAGGATTACTACTTTTCCAGAAGATGCTGAAGAGCCTAAAGTTTATATCCCATCTAGGAAAAGAGAAGTAATCACGCTGATTCTGTATGGGAATCAAGATGAAAAAGTTTTGAGGGAATGGGCTGATAATATTAAAGATAGATTACTTCAATATAAAAATATAAGCAGTGTAGAACTTTTAGGTGATAAACCTTATGAGATAAAGATAGAATTAGATAGAGATGTTTTAAGAAAGTTTAATCTGACAATTTCTGATGTTGCAAATAAAATAAAAAATTACAACCTCGAATTGCCAGCTGGTAAAATTGAAACAGCAAAAGGGGATATCCTAATCAGAGTAACGGAGAGAAGGGAGTATGGCAAAGATTTAAAAGATATTCCGATTGTTTTAAGTGATTATGGAAGAGCGATAACTCTTGGTGAGATAGCAAAAATTTCAGACAATTTTGAAGAGACTAATACTTTTTTAAAGTATAACGATTTGCCAGCTATTGGTATTAGAGTTTATAGAGTTGGCGATCAAAAACCGATAGAAATAGCGGAAACTGTAAAAAAGTTTATTAAAGAGATTAATAATGAGCTACCACCTGGGCTATACACTGACTATGTAAATGATAGATCAAAAATTTTTGCTCAGCGTATAGATTTGCTTTTGAGAAATGCAAAACTTGGTCTAATTCTTGTTTTTTCATTATTAGCTTTGTTTTTAGAGATAAGGCTTGCTTTCTGGGTGATGCTTGGGATACCTATCTCTTTTCTTGGTTCGATGTTGTTGTTCCCTCAATTTGATGTGTCAATAAATATGGTATCACTTTTTGCTTTTATAATCTGTCTTGGTATCGTTGTGGATGACGCTATCGTTGTTGGAGAGAATATTTACAGATACAGACAGCAGGGGTTGCCATTTAAAAAGGCTGCATTGATTGGTGGCAGAGAAGTTATGGTCCCTGTGATATTTAGTGTTTTGACAAATATGGTGGCTTTTTTACCGATGTATTTTGTTCCAGGAGTAATGGGTAAAATATTTAGAATTATACCTGTTATTGTGGTTTCTGTTTTTACTATTTCACTCCTTGAAAGTCTATTTATTTTACCATCTCATATCGGGCATCAAAAAGAAGAACCTATGTTTATATTAAAAATGATAAATAGGGTTCAGCAAACCATTAGTAAATATATTTTAAAATTTATCCACTCTGTGTATGGTCCCATTTTGAAGTTTTGTATAAGATTTAGGTACGTTACTTTCGTTTTTTCTTTGATGGTATTAATTGTTGCTGTTAGTTTTGTCAAAAGTGGTAGAATAGGGATAGTCTTTTTCCCAAAGGTGGAATCTGATTTTGCCTATGTTAAGTTTGTTTTGCCAGTTGAAAGCAGTGTGTTTGATACATTAAGAGTGGCAGAGTTTCTCACTGAAAAGGCTAAAAAAATTATTGAAGAAAATGGTGGGGAAAAGCTTGCTCAAGGTATTTTGACAAATATAAATAATAATAGTGGCTTTATACAGGTTTATTTAAGTGATCCAGATGTTAGGCCGATAACAACTACCAAATTTACAAATTTATGGAGAAAAGAGTCCAAAGATTTAACAGGGATAAAAACAATTAAATTTTTCTCTGATTTTGGTGGCCCAGGCCATGGTGCTTCTTTGACTGTTGAGTTACAGCATAGAAATATTAAAACTTTAAGAGCTGCAAGTAAAGAGCTTGCAAATTATCTTGCAACTTTTAATAACGTATCTGATATCGATGAAGGTTTTGCAGACGGTAAATTGCAATTTGATATAAAATTAAATGACAAAGGGAAGGCTCTTGGTATTGATTCGACATATTTGGCAAGACAGCTTAGAAACTATTATTATGGAGCTGAGGCTAAAAGGTTTTTAAGAGGTACCGATGAAGTAAAGATTATGGTAAGGGCTGATGCAAAAGAGAGGGATTTTGAATACTTTTTCAAAACATTTTTGGTTGATTTACCAAACGGTTCTAAAGTGCCATTAAAAGAAATAGCTGAGATTAAAAGAGGTAGGTCTTATACTACAATAGATAGGAGAAATTTTAGAAGGATTATCAATGTAACAGCAAATGTGACCCCTGAAAATCAAACAAATAAGATCTTGGAAGTGGTGAAAAGTGAATTTTTACCAGAGCTACAAAGGAAGTTTCCAGGTTTAAACTATAGCTTTGAGGGGAAACAATCTGATATGCGAGATAGCATGTCTGCTTTATTTAAAGGATTGTTAGTTGCTATAATGGTTATTTATGTCATGCTTGCTATCCCTTTTAAGAGTTATTTTCAACCATTGATAATTATGACAGTTATCCCTTTTGGTATAATTGGTGCTCTTGTTGGGCATATTTTATTAGGGTATGATCTTAATTTAGTTAGTATGTTTGGTATTGTGGCCCTTGCTGGTGTGGTGATAAACGATTCTCTTGTTTTGATAGATTTTGCAAATAGAAAAAGAAGAGAGGAAAATGCCACATTTCATGATGCAATATATGAAGCAGGGCTCAAAAGATTTAGACCGATTTTGCTTACTACTCTCACAACCTTTTTTGGATTGATGCCCATGATTTTTGAGACTTCTGTTCAGGCAAGGTTTTTAATACCGATGGCCATATCTTTGGGGTTTGGGATACTTTTTTCCACTTTTATAGTTCTGATTTTGGTGCCTGGACTTTATGTGATTATAGAAGATGCTATTGGTATTGCTAAAAAACTGTTTTAAACAAAAGGTTGAATTTTCTTACAAAAGCTTATAAAAATTTATATAAAGTTTAAATTTTTAGAGGTGGGAGATGGATTGTATATTCTGTAAAATAATTTCTGGTGAAATACCATCTGCAAAGGTTTATGAAGATGATGATTTTATAGCTATTCTTGATATCAGGCCTGTTCATCTTGGACACACATTGTTAATACCTAAGAAGCATTTTAGAAATATTTATGACACAGATAAGGAAATAGGTGAAAAAATTTATCCAGTATTGGTAAAGCTTGCAAATGCAATAAAATCAGCCTTAAACTGTGATGGCTTAAATATTGTGCAAAATAATGAGCCTGCAGGGGGGCAGGAAGTTTTTCATTCACATATTCATTTAATCCCTAGATATGAAAATGATGGGATTAGATTTGCTATTAAGCATAAACAATATGAATCAAATGAGCAGATGGCAGAATTTGCTAAAAAGATAGCTAATAAACTCAAATAAAGGTTAAAGATGCTTGCAAAACGGATAATCCCCTGTCTTGATGTCAAGGATGGTAGGGTCGTAAAAGGGACGAAGTTTGTTAATCTAAAAGATGCTGGTGATCCTGTAGAGGTGGCAAAGCAGTATGATTTGGAAGGTGCAGATGAGATTACTTTTCTTGATATTACTGCAAGTGCTGAAAATAGAGGGATAATTATTGATGTTGTCAAAAAGACTGCTGAGCAGGTTTTTATCCCACTAACTGTTGGTGGTGGAATAAGGACAATTGAGGATATTAGAAATCTTTTGAAAGCTGGTGCTGATAAAGTGTCTATAAACTCTGCTGCAGTAAAAAATCCTGATTTTGTAAGAGAAGCTTCAAGTGTTTTTGGTTCTCAATGTATAGTAGTTGCTATAGATGCTAAAAGGAAATCAGATGGTTATGGATGGGAAGTTTATATCCATGGTGGTAGAACTCCTACAGGTATAGATGCTATAGAATGGGCAAAAAGGATGGAGCTTTATGGTGCTGGTGAGATACTACTTACCAGTATGGATATGGATGGCACAAAAGAGGGGTACGATATAGAGCTGACAAGAGCAGTGGCTGAGGCTGTGGAAATACCTGTTATTGCATCAGGTGGTGTGGGCAATTTGCAGCATATTTTAGAAGGATTAACCAAAGGGAAAGCGGATGCAGCATTAGCAGCTTCTATTTTTCATTATAAAGAGTATTCTATAAAAGAGGTTAAAAAGTTTCTTAAAAAAAATGGTGTACCTGTTAGACTATAAAAAGGGGTTTAAATGAATCTAAATATATTAGAGAAATTGGTTAAAACTATTAGAGATAGGAAGTTAAATCCAAAAGAGGGCTCTTACACCAATTCACTTTTTGAAGCTGGTGAAAATAAGATTGTAAAAAAACTCGGTGAGGAGTTTGCAGAGTTTTTAAAAGCTTATTTGAAAGAGAGTGATGAGAGAATCACAAGCGAGTTTGCAGATTTATTATATCATTTTTTTGTTACTTTGGAGTATAAAGATATAAAATTTGAAGATGTTTTAAGTGAGCTTGAGAGGCGTCATAAGTGAAGCTTTTGAGCCATCTTATTTTTGAAGAAGTCGAAAATAAATTAGAAAATCTTACCATCTTAGATTATGTCCTAGGCTTAAGCTATGTAGCTGTGAAAACTGAGGAAGGGATTGGTCTCGCTTATACCTTTAGAAATGAAATTGGGGGTGGTTGTAATATCCTAAATAGAAATCTAAAAGGTGAGCCAGCAAAAGAGATTGCAAGACTTTTTTTCAGTGTTGACATATTAGAATCAGCTATTGGCCTTGCTACAATTAATTCGTGTCTTGATAATGGAGAAAGTGATAATGATGATATTTTAGAAAGGATAGATTTTAATAATAAAAAGGTTGCAATTGTAGGATTTTTTAAACCAGTTATTGAAAAAATTAAAGATATCGTGGATGAATTGTTTATTTTTGAATTAAAAGATTTGCCAGGTGTTATACCTCCAAATATGGCTAAGTTTTATCTTCCAGCTTGTGATGTGGTTATTATATCCGGTACGACATTGGTCAATAAAACCACAGAAGATTTTTTATGTTATTGTAACGATTCATCTATAAAAATCTTGATGGGGCCAACAACACCTTTATCTAATGAGCTTGCAAAATTTGCAAATATTGCTGGTAGTTTTGTAAAAAGTGATGGGATTATAGATGCTGTTTCAAAAGGTGCAGGGATGAAGGGGGTAAAACCCTTCATTGAAAAGAGATGGCTACAAGCGCTTTAAAAACAAATTTTAGGTGTTGCTGTACAGTTTTCTAATATTTTATCAACAGTTGTTCGTGCTAAACATATAGAAGTATCTGCTGCTCCATAATAAACTAACAGTTCATCACCTTTTTGAATCCATCCACAAGGGAATACAACATTTGGGACATCTCCAACCCTTTCATAAAAATCCCTAGGGGCAAATATAAAGTGGGGTGTATAGCTTATTAACTTCCAAGGTTTTTCATGATCTAAAAGCATTGCTCCAACTCTATAAAGATTTCCTCCAGCTGTTTTCCTAACTCCATGATAAAGTAGTAACCAACCTTTTTCAGTCAAAATAGGTGGAGTTGAAGCTCCCAGCTTATAATTACCCCAACCAGGTTCAGGAGAAAGTATCGCTTTTGCATTTCCCCAATAAATCAGGTCTGGTGACTCTGAAATCCATATAGTACCACCAGCTCCTGCCATTCCACCAGGCCTGTTGATAAGATAATATTTTCCATTGATTTTTTCTGGAAATAGGACTGCATCTTTGTCATCAGTAACAGTTGCAAAACAAATTCTAGTAAACTCTTTAAAGTCTTTAGTATAACCGATACCTACTCTTGGTCCATAAGGTCCAAAAGCCACATAGGTTATGTAATATGTATCATCTATTTTCGTTATTCTTGGGTCTTCGACACCATATATTTCGTAAATTGCATATTCTTCATCGTTACTTGGTGTAATCCATGGTCTTTCATCAACAGTAAAATTAACACCATCTTTTGATCTTGCCAAAGTGAGATGACTGTGTCCATCAATATCTTCAACTCTCAACAATAGTAGAATTTCATCGTTAAATTCAGTTGCAGCAGCATTAAACACAGTATTACATCTGTATGGAATATCATCTCTAGTGATGATTGGGTTATTTTTATCTCTTTCAAATATATCAAATCTGCCCATGATGTCTCCCCTTAATCTAAAGTTATTATATTATCTAAATTTATATTGACTTTTGTAAGTTTTTTATAAAGTTCAATATGCTTATTTGCAATTATATCCCATGATATTTCATTTTTTACATAAATTTTTGCATTGATTGACATAGATTTTCTTAAACTTTCATCCTCGATCAAAGCAGCTGTTTTTTCTATATATTCTTCAAGAGTATTACAAGCAAAACCTGATTTGGACTTTTCAAAAGTTTGTACCATAGAAAGTGTGGCACTTGAAACAACAGGTTTTCCAAAGGCAAGACAATGGGCAAGTATCCCGCTTTGTGAGTTTATTTTATATGGCAAAATGATTATATCTGAAGCTGAAATTACTGTATCAAATGAGGATTGTGAAAGTTGACCTCTGATGAGATAAATTCTATTTTTAAACGGTGATTCTTCTATTTTTTTGAAGATAATGTCTCTATATTCTCTGTGCTCTATACCTCTGATTTTTCCTGCGATAACTAATAGGATATTTTCGTATTTATTAGCTAATTCGTTAAAGATATCTATTGTAGTTTCAAAATTTTTTGAAGGCCTGAAATAACCTATTTGAGTTAACACTATAGAATTATCAGGCAAATTTAAGATTTTTTTAGCATTATCTATTTCTTTTATAACTCTAGATCCGTGTGGAATAACTGCAATTTTATCTTCAAAACTTTTATCAATGACATTTAATAAAGTATCTTTTTGATAATTTTCATGGACGATTACTTTGATGCTGTTTCTAACTATTGCATCAGTGATGATTTTATGCTCTTTGGGCATATCTTTATACACGGTGTGTAATGTAGTAATTACTGGTATATCAATTAATCTAAAATTTAAGATTAAAGGTATAATGTTGAGCCCAAACTTTCCACTATATAAACCAAACTCATGCTGGATATGAACTATATCTGGGGTAAATCTCATCATCATGGAAAAAGATTTATCAGAAAAATCGGGATCATCATAATCAAAGGCAGGAAAAACATTTTTTCCTTGAGAGCCATAATGGGATACAATATATGTATCAACCCCTTTTTTTCTAAGCTCATCAGTTAGATACTGTGTATATGTGGCTATTCCGCATTCCACCGGTGGATAAGATGAGATAAAACCTATTCTCATTTTATCCTCCATTTTTAGTTACATTGGGCAATAAGCAGTAAATAAGATATTTTCTGTTTTTAAAAAATCAATAGTCAGTTAAAAGAATAAATTTACTTGTAGATCAATGTAATTAATAATATAATGAGTTAGTCAGGTTATATGAGACATATATTTTGAGGCTGTTGCACAATGGAGCAATTTTTTGATATAAATGTAGCTTTAAGATTGCGTCGGCAACTTTTGTTGCCACGCAATGACTCTAAAATGCCGTTATTGCGAGCATCAGCGACGCAATCTGAGGTGCTTAAGCTATTATTATTGTGCAACTCAATTTATAAAAAATGCTAATGAGAGGGGCGTGATGTTTGATCTACCAACAAAAGAGGAGATATTAAAAGGGCTTACAACGGATGTGTATTTTATAAGAACTGAGGAAGTGCTAAGGAAAAATAATATTAATAAAAGAGTGACCATGGAAGTTGCTCAAAAAGGGATGCCTGAAGAGTATCCGTTTGGTATTTTTGCTGGTCTTACTAATGTGTTAAAATTATTAGAAAATAAACCTGTTGATGTTTATGCTATACCAGAAGGGAACATTTTTTTTGAAAATACTCCAGTAATGACGATTATAGGGAATTATCTAGATTTTGGTATATATGAGACAGCTATTTTAGGATTTTTATGTCACTCTTCTGGGATTTCTACAAAAGCTGCAAAATGTAAAATAGCAGCTGGCGATAAAATTGTTTTATCTTTCGGTGCAAGAAGAGTTCATCCTGCAATTTCTGGTATGGTTGATAAATACGCATATATTGGTGGATGTGATGGTTTTTCTGTTGTTTTTGCTGAAAAGTTAATTGGGAAAAAAGCATCTGGAACTATCCCCCATGCTTTGATAATTCAAGTTGGTGATACCCTTGAAACTATGAAACTATATGATGCGGTGGTTGATGAGGATGTAAGAAGAATTGCGTTAATAGATACTTTTGGTGACGAGAGATTTGAATCTTTGAGGGTTGCAGAATTTTTAAAGGATAAACTCTATGGTATTAGGCTTGATACACCTGGTTCTCGAAGAGGAAATTTGAAAAAAATTGCAGAAGAGATAAGATGGGAGCTTGATATAAGAGGTTTTAATCATGTAAAACTTTTTGCTAGTGGTGGCCTTGATGAAAAAGCTATAATTGAGCTTAAATCTGTGATTGATGGTTTTGGAGTTGGTACAAGCATTTCCAATGCAAAAGTTATGGACTTTTCAATGGATATTGTTGAGATAGATGGTAAGCCATTAAGTAAAAAAGGTAAAATGTCTGGGTTTAAATATGCGTATCAGTGTGAAAACTGTTTAAATCAAAGGTTTAGTGTAAAAAGTGATGATGAAATTATTTGTGATTGTGGAAACAGAATGGTAATGATTACTAAGAAGGTAATGGAGAATGGGAAAATTTTGTGGGAAGAGGATATTGAATCTATCAAAAATCGTGTAGTTTCTCAGTTTGATAAGATAAAAAAGGGGTTGTATGTCGTTTGAATTTAAAAGAATGTTGATGGTTAAAGAGCAGCTTCAAGGTAGAGATGTTAAGGATAAAAGGGTTCTTGATGCTTTTTTAAATGTTCCAAGAGAGTTATTTGTTTTAGAAGAATATAAAGATAGGGCCTATGATGATTCACCGCTTCCTATCGGGTACGGACAGACTATTTCACAGCCTTATATGGTTGCAAAGATGACAGAACTGCTTGATTTAAATGAGGACGATATTTTACTTGAAATTGGTACTGGATCTGGTTATCAAGCGGCAATTGCCTCAAGACTTTGTAAGCATGTTTATACAGTAGAGATAATTCCTGAACTTGTGGATTTTGCTAAAAGCAATCTAAAAAAAGCAGGTATAAAAAATGTTACCGTTATTTTGGGTGATGGCAGTGTTGGATTGAAAGATTATGCTCCTTATGACAAAATAATTATTACAGCTGCAACAGAAAGTGTGCCTGAGGAGCTTTTTGAGCAATTAAAGGTAGGTGGATACCTTGTTGTCCCTGAGGGGGATAGATTTACTCAATGGTTAAAAAGATATATAAAGCTAGAAGAAGGTAAGATAGTATCAGAGGATTATTCTGCCTGTGTATTTGTCCCTTTGAGAGGTAAAAAAGGGTTTAAGTAGGCTTTTATTGTTAAGACGATAAACTTCTTTGTAATAATAGTAAAGTCCTTCATAACAAACTGAAATAAAGGTAAGTAAATATAAAGATTGTTGACATTGGAATATTGATAGTTTATAGAGACAACAACTTTTATGCGGATAAAGATAATTATAGGCGCTAAAATAACTGATAGAAATTTAATTGAGCTGTTAAAAAAGTATTTTAAGAGGCTTGAAGTGTACCACGATATAGAGCTAATCGATTTTAAAAGCTCTGGAGTTGAATCAAAGGATATTAACAAATATAAGCAGTTTTCAAGAGATTGTTATCTTGTTGGTTTAGATGTAGAAGGGAAAACGATGGATTCAGTTACATTTGCTAAAAAATATCTTGATAATACATTTAAAGATATAGCATTTTTGATAGGCGGAGCAGATGGTTTACCAAATGACTTGAAAAAAGAATGCAATGAACTATTTTCTTTGTCAAAGTTGACATTTTGTCATGAGCATGCTTTGCTTGTTTTGGCAGAGCAAATTTATAGAGGTGTTATGATAAATAAAGGGCATCCGTATCATAAATAGAGATAGAATAAAAACTCTCAAGTTATTTCTTGAGGGCTTGGAGGTAGAAATGGATAAAGAAAAGTTGGCTTATTTCAAAGAGAAACTTTTGAAAATGAGAAGTGAGTTGATAGATAAATTGCAGAAAAAATATGCTGAGGCTATTGATATTGGTAAAGGGGATGGTTTGGATTCAGCTGATGAAGCTTATAAAATTTATAATAGGAATTTGATGTTAGGAAGAGTGGAAACGGATGCTCTTAAATTAAGGCTTGTTGAAGATGCATTAAAAAGGATTGAAAATGGGACTTATGGTATTTGTATTAGTTGTGAAGAAGAAATAGAGGAAAAAAGATTGGAGTATGTTCCATTTGCTAGGTATTGCACAGAGTGTAAAACAGAATTGGAGAAAAAAGGGCTAATAAGGATGTAGTTTATGAAAAAGCTTATCTTACTCATATTTGATGGTTGGGGGTATAGAGAGGATAAGGATAATAATGCAGTAATACTTTCTAATCCAGAAAATTTTCTAAAATTGTGGAATAATTGCCCACATACACTCTTGAATGCTAGTGAGGAGTGGGTTGGTTTACCAAAAGGGCAAATGGGTAATTCTGAGGTTGGTCACACGAATATAGGCGCAGGAAGAATAGTATATCAAGATATCGTTAGGATTAATAAGGCAATCGAAAATAACGAATTGGACGATAACCGTAATATTCTGGATTTTATAGATAATGTTAAATCTAAAAATAATCGTGTTCATCTCTTTGGTTTGGTTAGTGATGGAGGTGTTCATAGTCATATAGAGCAATTAAAAGGTTTGATTCGTTTTTTTAAGAATAAAGGGGTAAATGAAATTTATATACATGCTTTTATGGATGGTAGAGATACACCACCAAAAAGTGGGATTAATTATATAATAGATTTGAATAAATTTTTAAACGAAAACGATTATGGAGTTATAGCTACTATCTCCGGTAGATATTTTGCAATGGATAGAGATAAGAGATGGGATAGAGTTGAAAAAGCTTTTAATGCCATAAGAAAAGGTGAAGGGCTGTTTTTTGATGATCCAGAAAAAGCAGTTATTGAGGCATACTATAGAGGGGAAACTGATGAGTTTATTACCCCAACGGTAGTTGATAAAAATGGTATTGTAAAAGATGGTGATGGTATATTTTTCTTTAATTTTAGAGCTGATAGAGCAAGGGAACTGACGAGAGCTTTTATTGATGAAGAGTTTGAGTATTTTGATAGAGGTAGTAAGCCTGATGTAGAATTTATAACTATGACAGAATATCAGAAAGATTTTAATGTGCCAGTTGCTTTCCCTCCTGAAAATCTTAAAAATATTTTTGGAGAAGTAATTAGTAAAAAGGGGCTTAGACAGCTTAGGATTGCCGAAACTGAAAAATATGCCCATGTAACATTTTTCTTCAATGGTGGTAGAGAGCTTGTTTTTGAAGGTGAAGAGAGGATATTAGTCCCTTCCCCTAAAGAAGTAGCTACTTATGATCAAAAACCTGAAATGTCTGTTTTTGAGGTTGTTGATAGATTTGAAGAAAAAGTTACAAATGAAAATATAGATGTTGTTATAATGAATTTTGCTAATCCTGATATGGTTGGACATACTGGAGTGTTGGATGCAGCTATAAAAGCATGTAAAGCTGTTGATGAAGCGTTGGGCAGGGTGGTTAAAATTGCTGATGAATTAGGTGCTGTTTTATTGGTTACAGCAGATCATGGCAATTCGGAGCAGATGTGGGATTATGAGAATAACCAACCTCATACTGCTCATACACTTAATCCTGTTCCATTTATTATATATAATTATGATTGTAAATTGAAAGATGGGATGGGGAAACTTGCAGATATAGCACCAACAATGCTTGAAATATTAAACATTGATAAACCTAACGAGATGACAGGTGAATCGCTAATTGCTAAATGAAATATTTTATGCTGAGTGTTTGGTATGTGGTTGTCAAATAAATTTTAGAGATATTTTGTGCAATAGGTGCTTTAACTCTTTTGAACAGATTGTCTTTAGATGTAATTCCTGTGGTTATCCTTTAGAAGTAGAATCCAAATTTTGTAAAAACTGTTTAAGTCAAAAATATTATGAACAAATGTACATTGTTTACTGGTACAATAGTGTTATGCGTAACTTCATGAAGTATGTGAAGTTTCATTATGGTTTAAAGTATAAAAGTGTTTTTGAGTTTTTGCTGAGTAATGTTGATATACCTGGAGACTATGACTATATCACACCTGTTCCTGCACATTTCACTCGTAAATTTAGACGCATTATACAACCTGCATATTTAATCTCAAAAATTTTATCTAAAAAATATGGTATAAAATATAAGTTGTTATTAAAAAGAGTAAAGAATACAAAATACCAATGGAGATGCAAAAAGCATGAAAGGATAAAAAATATCTCTGGAGCTTTTAAAGCTAAAGCAAATTTAAAAGGTTTGAAAATATTACTAGTTGATGATATAATGACTACAGGTGCCACAATAAATGAATGTTCTAAAGTTTTATTAAAAAATGGTGCAAAAAAAGTGGATGTGTTTTGCCTCACAAAAGGGAAACCTATATGAAAAGATTGGATATTTTACAAGAATTAGCTGAATCGTTGGGTAAAAGTTTTTTTTATGTTGATTTTGAAAAGAAAGATTGTTGGTACATCAAAAAAGATTCTGTAAAAAAGCAAGTTAATTCTGAAAAATTGCAAAAATATTTTGAAAATATTGAGATTAAAAACCCTTCTTTAATCAAAGGTAAAAGTAAAAGAAAATGTATTTTTATCTACAAACTTACAAATGAGTGTATGGTAGGTGTTATTATTTTGAGAATCGATTGCATAAATGAGTATTACTACAAATTACTAAGTAAGTTTATCGATTTATTTCTTAAAATGAAGTGTTCTGAAAATAATTATGAATTAGAGATTGAAATGTTAAGAGATGAGCTTGATGAATGTGAAAGTACTGTTAGCAAATTTGATAAAAAGATTGAAGAATTAGAGAGTTTAATCGATGATTATAAGATACAAATCGAAGGTTTAGAGGAGAGCGTAAATGTTTTAAGGAACAGTCGCTCTAAGATGTTAAAACTGATTGATGGTATAAAATTTCCGCTTTTTTCACTAAATAAAGAGTATGAACTAAATAATGTTAATAAAGCACTTGGAGAGTTAACTGGGGTTGATTCGTTACCAAAATTTATTGGTAGTAAATGTTATAAAACTATTTTTAATTTCGATGAGCCTTGTCCTTGGTGTAAGCTTGATTCGGTTATTAATGAAAATGAACAGTTTGTCCAAAATATAAATGTTAAAATTCAAAATGAAGATTATTGGTTTGAGCATATAATGTTTCCAATTATTGATGAAAGTGGCGATATAGTTGAAGTAGGTGAAATACTACATGATGTTACAAAACAGTATAGGCTTTATGAAGATCTAAAAAATACACAATATAAAGTTAAAAAGATTTCTAAAGATAGAGTGTCTGCTTTAAATGAAGTTTCAAAATTAAAAAAAGAGTATGATGAACTTTTAAATGAATATGAAAAACTCTCTAATAAGCATAAAAAGTTAATAGCAGTTTTTGAAAAAGTTATAAACGAAACAAGAGCGGGTGAAGTTTTAGCATTAAGAAAAGAAAATAGTGAACTAAAATATAAAATTTCACAGTTGACGCAATTAGTTGATAGATTAAATAAGAAATTAGAGGATAGTAAGCAAACTGAAAAAGAAATGTATAAAAAAACAATATATAGTATTGACAGATTGTATAATATGATTACAAAAAGGGGTGATTTTAAAAAAGATGAGTACGATAAGATTCTTGAATTTATAAGTACTCAGATTGAATTAATCAAAGAAAAACTTGAAATATAGGAGGAATAGGATGGCGGTTAAAGTTGCGATTAATGGTTTTGGTAGGATTGGGCGTTGCTCTTTCAGAGCTGCATTGCAAAAAGGACTTGATATCGAATTTGTAGCAATCAATGATTTGACGGATGCTGCCACATTAGCCCATTTATTAAAGTGGGATTCTGTTCACGGACAGTTTGATTTTGATGTGTATGCAGAAGATGATTATTTGGTTGTTAATGGTAAAAAGATAAAAGTTTATGCTGAAAAGGATCCTGCAAATCTTCCTTGGAAAGAGCTTGATGTTGATGTGGTTATTGAATCTACAGGTTTATTTAGAAAAAGGGAACAAGCATCAAAACATTTAGAAGCTGGAGCTAAAAAGGTAGTTATATCTGCACCTGCAGAAAATCCTGATATTACCGTTGTTTTGGGTGTTAATTTTGATAAATATGACAAA
Organism: Deferribacter desulfuricans SSM1; assembly: GCF_000010985.1. Classification (NCBI taxonomy): domain Bacteria; kingdom Pseudomonadati; phylum Deferribacterota; class Deferribacteres; order Deferribacterales; family Deferribacteraceae; genus Deferribacter; species Deferribacter desulfuricans. The sequence continues at coordinate 1,916,039 of NC_013939.1, read as the reverse complement.
GAGAAACACCATATTATTTCTAATGCTTCATGTACCACTAACTGTTTAGCACCTGTAGCAAAGGTTTTAAATGATAATTTTGGTATAGTGAAAGGTGTTATGACTACAGTTCACTCTTATACAAATGACCAGAGAATACTCGATTTACCTCATAAGGATTTAAGAAGGGCAAGAGCGGCTGCAGTATCTATGATTCCTACTTCCACTGGTGCTGCAAAGGCAGTAGGGTTAGTATTGCCAGAATTAAAAGGTAAACTCGATGGACTTGCAATTAGAGTCCCAACCCCAAATGTTTCCATCGTTGATTTGACATGTGAACTAAGCAAAGATGTGACTGTCCAAGAAGTTAACAATGCTATTAAGAAAGCAGCAGAAGGGGAAATGAAAGGTGTGTTACAATATGTGGAAGATGAGTTAGTATCTATAGATTTTAATGGTAACCCACATTCAAGCATTTTTGACTCTAAACTAACCAAGGTTGTTGAAGGGAATTGTGTTAAAGTGTTTAGCTGGTATGATAATGAGTGGGGTTATTCTAACAGGATTGCGGAGTTAGTAACTAAGTTGCTATAAGAATGCAAAAAGGGGCGCTTGCCCCTTTTTTTATTGTTACATTAATTTTCTTACGGAGGGAGTTAAAATGGTTAAGAACGTAAAAGATATGGATTTTGAAGGTCAAAAGGTATTTTTACGTGTGGATTTTAATGTGCCCATTAAAGATGGTGTGATTCAAGATGATACAAGAGTTAAAGAGGCGTTACCAACTGTAAATTATATAAAAGAGCGTGGGGGAAAGGTTATATTAGCAAGCCACCTTGGTAGACCTAAAGGGGAGAGAAAGTCTGAATTTTCACTAAAACCTGTTGCCGAGTATTTGGGTATCCCTTTTATTGATGATTGTATTGGTGAAAAGGTTATTAATTACGTAGAAAAAATGGAAAGCGGTGATATAGTTTTACTTGAAAACCTTAGATTTTACAAAGGTGAAGAGAAAAATGATGAAGTTTTTATTAATGAACTAAGAAAGTTTACAGATATTTATGTTAATGATGCTTTTGGTACTTGTCATAGGAAACATGCTTCAGTTTATGGTTTACCTAAAAGTGTTGATGAAAAATGTGCAGGATTCTTAATAGAGAAAGAGGTAAGATATTTTGAAAAGCTATTAAAATCACCTGAAAGACCTTTTACAACAATTATCGGTGGAGCTAAAGTAAGTGATAAAATAGGTGTTTTAAGAAGCCTTTTAGCTTTAGTTGATAATATACTTATTGGTGGTGCTATGGCATATACTTTCTTAAAGAGTATGGGTTATAATGTGGGGAACTCATTGGTTGAGGATGATTACCTTGAGGTTGCAAATGAGATCTTAGATAAAGCGAAAGAAAGAGGTGTTTCTATTTATTTACCTTTAGATCATATTGTGTCTGATAGTTTAGATGGGGAGCCAGAATATATAGATAATATTGAAATTCCAGAGAATAAAATGGGATTGGATATAGGTAAAAAAACAATATTGAAATATAGAGAAGTTCTTGAGGTTAGTAAAACAGTGTTATGGAATGGCCCAATGGGTGTTTTTGAAAAATCACAATTTTCTGAAGGGACATTCAGTATTGCCAAAATACTTGCTGAGATTGATGCTACAACGGTAGTCGGAGGTGGTGATTCTGTAAGTGCTGTTAAAAAAGCTGGTTGTGCTGATAAGATTGATCATATATCTACGGGTGGAGGAGCTTCTCTTGAATATATTGAATATGGAAGCTTACCGGGTATAGAAGCGCTAAAATCATAAAATATTGTTTTATATTAGTAAAAAAAATCGTTGACAATATATGATTGTTTTGGTATGAGTTTCAAAACATTTAGTTATTGTGTACAGTATACAATCTTTTTAGAAGCTTGATCGGGAGGGAAAATGATAAATTTAGATTTTACACTGTTTTTGCAGGTTATCAACTTCTTACTGATTCTTATCATTGGTAAAAAACTTATTTATGATCCCGTTATTGGTACGATTGAAAGAAGGGATTCTAGAATAAAGGAGTTGCAAAAAAGTGCAGCAGAGATGCTTAAAGAGGTTGAAAGACTCAAAAGTGAATATGAAGAAAAAATGTTGAATGTAAAAAAAGAGATTTCTGAATATCAGAATAAAATTAGGCAGGAAGCTATAAACGAAGCAACAGAAAAGGTTTCAAAAGTAAAAAGTGAATTGGATAAAAAAGTTGAAGATGCAAGAAAGCAGATTGAGATAGAAAAAGAGAAGGCTAAAGTAGAGCTTGAAGCTGAAGCTAAGAAACTTTCTGAAATGATATTGGATAAGATTATTAAGGTTGCTTAGGAGGATTTTTGTGAAGAGGTTATTTTTTGTACTGAATTTTATATTAATTACAACCTTAGTTTATGCAAATGAAGGTGAACATGGGGTTAATTTAGTAAAGGATTTTACCTGGAGATTTATTACTTTTATAGTATTTGCTTTTATATTAATTAAGCTATTAAAGAATCCAGTCAAGAATCTTTTGGTTAACAGAACAGATGAAATTAAAAAGGCGATAGAAGAAGCAGAAAGAGCTAAAGCTGAGGCAGAAAAAGAGTTAAATAATTATAAAAGTAAACTTTCTTCAATGGAAAAAGAGCTCGAGGAGATGAAGAAAAGAGCTATGGATGCTGTAGAAAAAGAGAAAGAGTTGATATTGGAAGATGCTGAGAAAAATATTGAAAAATTAAAGAAGTTTGCAGAAAACCTTATCGAATCTGAGGTGGTTAAGGCTAAAGAGGAGCTGAAAGCGTTGACTGTTGATTTGGCAATAAAATTGGCTGAGGAAAGGCTAAATAGTACATTAGATAAAGAAACAAAAGAGAAAATAGCTGAAAAATATATTAAGATGTTAGAGGTGCAAAATTGATAGTTACGGCTGTTGCTAAAAGATATGCTAGTGCTCTTTTCGATTATGCAAAAGAGAAAGGGATTATAGATACCGTTTTAGATGAATTGAAAGGGTTGGTAGAATTATTTGAAACATCTGAAGATTTTAAACAGTTTGTAAAAAATCCGTTAATCAAAAAAGAGGATAAAGAGAAAGTATTTAAAAAACTTTTTGATGATGGTAAGATTTCTGAGGCCCTTTACAATTTTATGATGATATTAATCGAAAAAGGCAGGTTAAATCTTTTGGTGGAGATTTATTCTTATTATAGATACTTGTTGATGGAAGAAAAAGGTGAAGTTGATGCCTATGTTAAGGTGGCAGATGAATATGATGATAGGATAAAGAACGAAATAAAAAGTGCACTTGAGAGGGTTACAGCTAAAAAGGTTAATCTGAATATTGAGGTGGAAAAAGATATTTTGGGTGGTTTTATTGCTCAGGTGAAAAGCGATTTGTATGATGTAAGTATAGCAGGACAACTTAAAAGATTAAAAGATGTATTGTTAAAAATATAAATTAATAAGAAGGAGTTAAGCTATATGCAGATAAGAGCTGAAGAGATAAGTAAAATTATCAAAGAACAGATTGAGAACTTTGAGCAAAAAGCCGAGATGGAGGAGATCGGTACGGTTTTAAGTGCCGGTGATGGTATTGCGAAAGTATATGGTCTTGATAATGCAATGGCTGGGGAGCTTGTTGAGCTTTCAGGTGGAGTATATGGTATTGTGTTTAACCTTGAAGAGGATAACGTTGGTATTGTTATCATGGGGGAATACGAGCATATTAAAGAGGGTGATATTGTTAAAAGGACTGGTAGAATTGCATCGGTACCAGTTGGGCCAGAGCTAGTTGGAAGGGTAGTTAACCCTCTAGGGCAGCCTATTGACGGTAAAGGTCCTATCGATGCGAAAGAGTACGATGTTATTGAAAAGATTGCTCCTGGTATTGTTAAAAGGAAGCCTGTTCACGAGCCTTTGCAAACAGGTATCAAAGCGATTGACTCTATGATACCTATAGGTAGAGGGCAGAGGGAATTAATTATTGGTGACAGACAAACTGGTAAAACAGCTGTTGCTATTGATACTATTATAAATCAAAAAGGACAAAATGTTATTTGTGTTTATGTGGCTATTGGTCAAAAAAGATCAACTGTTGCAAGGGTGGTTGATACATTAGAAAAACATGGAGCTATGGATTATACTATAATTGTTGCTGCTACAGCCAGTGACCCTGCGCCACTACAGTTTATTGCTCCTTTTGCTGGTTGTACAATGGGTGAATATTTTAGAGATAGAGGTCAGCATGCACTTTTGATATATGATGACTTGTCAAAACATGCTACTGCTTACAGGCAGATGTCTTTGTTGCTTAGAAGACCTCCTGGTAGGGAAGCTTATCCTGGTGATGTTTTTTACTTACACTCAAGGCTTCTTGAAAGAGCAGCAAAATTTAATGATGAAAACGGGGCTGGTTCTTTAACAGCTCTGCCTATTATTGAAACACAAGCTGGTGACGTTTCTGCATATATTCCAACAAACGTTATTTCAATTACTGATGGTCAGATATACCTAGAAACAGATTTATTTTATGCTGGTATCAGACCGGCGGTTAACGTTGGTCTTTCAGTATCAAGGGTTGGTGGTTCTGCTCAAATAAAAGCTATGAAACAGGTTGCTGGTAGATTAAGACTTGATCTTGCTCAGTATAGAGAGCTTGCTGCTTTTGCTCAGTTTGGTAGTGACCTTGATGCAGCTACTAGAGCACAGTTAAACAGAGGTGAAAAGCTTGTTGAGATATTAAAGCAAGGTCAGTATCAGCCAGTTCCAGTAGAAGAGCAGGTACTTATCATATTTACAGGTGTAAATGGTTATTTAGATGATATCCCAACAAAAAGTATCCAGAGATTTGAAAAAGAATTTACAAATTATGTGAAAACAAATAAACCTGATATTTTAGAAGATATAAGGACTAAAAAAGCTTTAGATGATGATTTAACTAATAAAATGAAAGCTGCTGTTGAAGAATTTAAAAAGCAGTTTAATGCTTAATTAGGAGATTATAATGCCCGGGATGAGGGATATTAAAAGGAAAATTGCTTCGGTTAAAAGTACACAAAAAATAACTAAAGCTATGAAAATGGTTTCTGCAGCAAAATTGAGAAGAGCTCAAGAAGCTATGGAAGCTGCGAGACCATATGCAAACAAAATATATGATGTTGTTACATCAATAGGGAAAAGGGTGAATCCTGAGCTACACCCTTTCCTTAAAGCTAAAGAGAATGTGAATTCTGTATGTCTTGTGATGTTTACATCAGATAGAGGGCTTTGTGGTGCCTTTAATGCAAATGTCATAAAAGCTGCAAATAAATTTATTGAAGAGAATCAAGATAAAGAAGTTAAGCTTATATGTGTTGGAAGAAGGGGTTATGACTTCTTCAGAAAAAGGGATGTTGATATTTTAGAGAAATATACCAGCTTTGGGGGAAGAGTTACATTTGATGATGCTGTAAAAATTGGTGAGACCATAGTTAATAACTTTTTAGAAGAAAAGTTTGATGAGGTATATATCTTATATAACGAATTTAAATCTATAGTTTATCATGTTCCAAGAGTTGTAAAGATATTACCTCTTGTTTTTGAAAAAACTGAAGATGAAGTTTTGATAGATTATTTATATGAACCAAAACCAGATATTCTTTTAAATAATATTATGCCAAAATATATTAATTTTACAATATTTAGAGCTTTGCTTGAGTCCACAGCAGGTGAGCATGGTGCGAGAATGGCTGCAATGGATAATGCTACAAGAAATGCTGGTGAACTCATAGATAAGCTTGTTCTTAGCTTTAACAAAGCCCGTCAGGCTGCAATTACAAAAGAAATTTTAGATATAGTAAATGGTGCAGAAGCTTTAAAATAATGAATAAATGGGGTGTATATAATGGCAAATGTAGGTAAGATTGTACAAATAATTGGTCCTGTTGTTGACGTAAAATTTGAATCAGGACAATTACCTGAAATTTATAACGCAATTAAAATTGAAGATAAGGCTCATGATCGTGTAATAATTTGTGAGGTTGAGCAGCATTTAGGTGAAAACACAGTTAGAACAGTTGCTATGACATCTACAGATGGTCTTGTTAGGGGGATGGATGCTGTTGATACTGGTAGACCAATAGCAGCGCCAGTAGGAAAAGGTGCTCTCGGAAGAATTTTAAATGTTGTTGGTGAGCCAGTTGATGAGCGTGGGGAAGTTCAAGCTGATGATTACTGGCCAATTCATAGACCTGCTCCAAAACTTGAAGATCAAGAAACTGGTTATGAGATTTTGGAAACTGGTATTAAAGTAATAGATTTGTTAGAGCCATATACTAAAGGTGGTAAAACAGGATTATTTGGTGGTGCTGGTGTTGGTAAAACAGTTCTTATTATGGAATTGATTAACAATATTGCTAAACAGCATGGTGGTTACTCTGTTTTCTGTGGTGTTGGTGAAAGGACAAGGGAAGGTAATGACCTCTGGCTAGAAATGCAAGAAGCAGGGGTTTTAGATAAAGTTGCTCTTATTTATGGTCAGATGAATGAGCCACCTGGCGCAAGGATGAGGGTAGGTCTTACAGGTCTTACCATTGCTGAGTATTTTAGGGATGTTGAAGGTCAAGACGTGTTGCTCTTTGTTGATAATATATTCAGATTTTCTCAGGCTGGTTCTGAGGTTTCTGCGTTGCTTGGTCGTATGCCATCTGCGGTTGGTTATCAGCCTACACTTGGTACTGAAATGGGTGAGCTCCAAGAAAGGATTACATCAACGAAGAAAGGTTCTATTACATCAGTTCAGGCTGTTTACGTTCCTGCGGACGACTTGACAGACCCAGCTCCTGCTACAACATTTGCTCACTTAGATGCAACAACAGTATTATCCCGTCAGATTGCAGAGCTTGGTATTTATCCTGCTGTGGATCCTCTTGATTCTACTTCAAGGATTCTTGACCCAAATATAGTTGGTGAGGAGCATTATTCTGTAGCAAGAGGTGTTCAGGCAGTATTGCAAAGATATAAAGAGTTGCAGGATATTATTGCTATTCTTGGTATGGAAGAATTGTCAGAAGAGGATAAATTGATAGTTGCTAGAGCAAGGAAGATTCAGAGATTCCTTTCACAGCCATTCCATGTTGCTGAGCAGTTTACTGGTATGCCTGGTAAATATGTACCATTGAAAGATACCATAAGAGGTTTTAAAGAGATTCTCGAAGGTAAATGTGATGATCTACCAGAACAGGCATTTTACATGGTAGGTGGAATAGAAGAGGTATACGAAAAGGCTGAGCAACTTAAGAAAAGAGGATAATGATGGCTGAAAAACTTCGCTTTATATTAGTGTCACCAGAGCGTGAACTATTAAATGATGAAGTTGATGAGGTGATTGCTCCTGGTGTAGAAGGTGATTTTGGAATTTTACCAGGGCATACACCATTTTTAACTGCTTTACGTGTTGGTGAGCTTATATATAAAAAGGATGGTAATGAGGAGTATGTTGCACTGGATAGAGGATTTTTAGAAGTATCTGATGATGTTGTAACTGTGTTGGCTGAAAGTGCAGAACTTGGTAGAGAAATTGACTTAGAAGAAGCTATCAGGAGAAAGCTGGAAGCTGAAAAAGCGTTGGAAGCTGCTAGAAAAGAGGATGAAATTAAGTTTAGAAAAGTGGAAGCTCAATTACAAAGAGAATTGCTAAGGGTTTCTGTAGCTGAGAGATATAAAAGATAAGCGGCTTTTTAAGCCGCTTTTTTTATTTATATGGATAAAACTGTAGATTCAATCATCTATAAAGATATTTTTATAGTCCAGCCAAAAAATGGTTTCAGATTTTCAGTTGATTCTCCATTATTATTTAGATTTATTAATAAGAACAAAATATTTAAAAATGCATTAGATATCGGTAGTGGAAGTGGTGTACTTTCTGTATTGCTAGCTAAACAGTTTAATATAGATTGTATTGATGCCGTTGAGATTGATAAAGTAATGTACGAATGTTTAGTTGAAACAATAAAAATGAATAGATATGAAAATAAAATTTATCCACACAATAATGATATATTCAGATTTAAACCTGATAGGATGTATGATTTAGTAATATGTAATCCACCTTATCGTAATAGAAAAAAAGGAAGAATATGTAAAAGCGATATCGAGAATCAAGCTAGATTTGATGATCTCATGCCAATTGATAAATTGTTTAGTTATGTTAGAGGTGTCATTAAAAATAGGGGATATTTCTATATATGCTATGATGCAGATCTGTTTGTAACACCAATATATCTTGGTAGGAAATATGGATTGGAGCCTAAAAGAATTCAGTTTCTTCATCCTAATGAAAAATCGTCAGCTAAAATCGTTTTTATTGAATTTATTAAAGATGCAGGGGTTGAACTTAAAATAGAACCACCTATATTTCAAAATAGCAAAGAATTTGAGATGCTGCTGAAAGAATAAAATATAAGAGGTGGCATATGAGTGCTATGGTATTTTTTTCTGCTACACCGATAGGTAAAGAAGAGAGTGTTTCAAAATATGTAGCAAGAGTAGTTAAAAAAATTAAAGAGAGTGGTTTTAATTGGCAACTAACTCCAATGGGTACAATTGTTGAAGGTGAAAATTTGAAAGAGGTTTTGAATGTTGTAGCTGATGCAGTAGAAGAATTAAAGGACTGTAATAGAATATCAATCTCGATTAAGATTGATTATAGAAGAGATAGAAAGTCAGGACTTGATAAAAAAGTAGAATCTGTAATGAGTAAAATTGAAAAATAAAGGTAAGATTTCCTGTTATAGTTGTAAAAATTTTTTTATTACATGGGATAAAATGCATCCATATGGTTGTAAAAAAATAGGGTTTAAATCTAAAGTTTTACCTATGTTTGAAGTGAAAAAAAGTTCAGGAATAGATTGTTTGTATTTTACTCCAAAGCATAAAAAAATTTAAAAAAGATGAAAAAATTTGTTGACTTTATTTTATTGTTTTGTTATAAGCTAAATCCCGTCAGCGAGATAGCTGATGTTGAGAGTGAGCCGTTAGCTCAGTAGGTAGAGCAACTGCCTTTTAAGCAGTGGGTCGCAGGTTCGAAGCCTGCACGGCTCACCATTAATGTCCCCATCGTCTAGCCTGGCCTAGGACACCGGCCTTTCGAGCCGGTAACGGGGGTTCAAATCCCCCTGGGGACGTGAATATGGGCGGTTAGCTCAGCTGGGAGAGCACCGGCCTTACAAGCCGGGGGTCGTAGGTTCGATCCCTGCACCGCCCATTTTCAGGGGGCGTAGTTCAGTTTGGTTAGAACGCCGGCCTGTCGAGCCGGAGGTCGCGAGTTCGAGTCTCGTCGTCCCCGTTTAAAAGCCATCTCGAAATAACGAGATGGCTTTTTTTATTTACAATTTATTTCAAAAGGGTATTATTATACATATGAAAGTGTTAGCTACAAATAAAAAAGCTTATCATGATTATGAAATATTAGAGAAATATGAGGCTGGTATTGTACTCAAAGGGACAGAGGTTAAATCTGCTAAGAATGGTAGAATAAATTTAAGAGATTCTTTTATTAGAATTAGTAATGGTGAAGCATTTTTGTTAAATTGTCATATATCCCCTTATGAACAAGGTAATATTATGAACCATGATCCAACTCGTACAAGGAAATTATTATTACACAAAAGAGAAATTGAGAGATTGGCTGGAAAAGTTCAAGAAAAAGGGTTAACATTAGTACCCTTGAGGGTATATTTAAAAAATAACCTTGTTAAGGTTGAAGTTGCTTTAGCAAAAGGGAAAAAATTGCATGATAAAAGAGAAGCGATTAAGAAGAAAGATTTAGATAGAGAAATATCAAGAACATTAAAAAATAAGTACAAGATAAAATAGACTTGATAAAATCAATTATGTTAATAACATTATAAGTATAAGGGGGCGAAAGGTTTCGACGGGGAAATCGTAGGCTTAAGGAGCATGCCGAGGTCTGGTGCCTCGTAAAACAACCAGACAAAAATAGTTGCAAACGACGAACTTGCACTCGCTGCTTAATTAGACAGCGACGTCCACCTGAGGCTTGCCTGCGGCTTCAGGCTGGGCGCCAATTTAGCAGGCTTTGCCTACTGTGACGCCTCTAAGCAGTAGGCGAGATTTTAGAGGCTTGCTGCTGGATACCCTGCCTATGGGGTCGCCAGCAGGACTAAAAAAACATAGGCTAAGCATGTAGCGCCTTAAGCCGAAGTTTCCTCGGACGCGGGTTCGATTCCCGCCGCCTCCATAATTGATGTCTGGATTCTGACAATATTCTAAAAAGATTGTTTCCTAATTGTGAACATGAGTTATATTCATTTAAGTATTTTTCAGCCCGTTTATTTTTCAATACTGCTAAAAAATAATCCCAATGTTTCATCTTTCGGGATTTGTAACTGCCATTCATCTCTAATATTACTAAAGATAATACCTTCTCTAAAGCTTCATAGTGCAACTAAATTTGTGTAAGATTGAGGCTATTGCACAATAAATTAAGTTTTGCTGAGGATGTTCCACAATAGACTAACTTGTTGATAATTATCATTATTATGAGATTGCTTTGTCGCATTTGTCCTCTCAATGACCCATAAATTCTGTCATTGCGAACGAAGTGAAGCAATCTCATGATTAAACGTCGTAGGTGAGATCGCTTCGTCAGCTTACGCATTCTCACGATGACTGTTTCGCTGCTATTGCGAGCGTTATCAAAGCAATCTGAGGTGCTAAGCAATTGTTATTGTGTAACACCCTCAAAGTTATATTTATAATTTACTATTTTTGATTTGTCCTCATTGGTAGTCAATATAATGCTGAAAGGAGTTTCCCTTTTGATATTTAAGCTCTTCAAGGTAAACATAAATCTTAAATCTGAGATTTTATAAGTGTTTTTACCTATTTTTTGAATGATAGGATATTTTGTAAACCAGTAGTAAGTTTTTAAAAAACCATCTACAGTAAATATATTAGATAAATTGTTGGTTTTTAATGAAGTGTATTTTTCAAAATCATTTAAATTTGTATCAGCGAATAATGTTTTTGTGGCAACATAATATGAAGAATTATCTTCCATTATTACTTTCCAAAAAATCGGTGTAAAAGGTGAGGGGCTTAAATAAACCTTTTTATCAGGGTATCTTGATTCTAACATATTTGTGTAAATAGCCTTAAGTGCTAAATTTGACAGAGGATAAACAAAGATAAAGCTAAACAATATTAATCTAATTTTTTTAGAAGTAAGTTTTTTTGAAATGAAAAAGAATATCAATATAGTGACTGTGAAAATAGGATCTATTATAAATGTGCACTCAAGAGTGTATCTTTCATTTGTAAAGTGGAGAGCAATTTGCGTACCGTAACTTGTAATTAAATCCAAAAATATGTGAACAAAGCTAAAAAATGTAAAAATTAAAAATATCTTTTTTAAATCTGTTTTACGAAAAAAAATATATTTTAATAAGAGTGCTGAAACGAATGAAAGTAGAATAGCACCTAAAAAAGAGTGAGTTATCCCGCGATGGTGAATCAGATAAAGCTGAGGATTACCTGCAAGTCCAATGATATTATCAATATCCGGCAAAAGTGCGCCTATCACTGAAATTATGTATATACTTTTGTCACTTTTTTTATCTTTTAAATATGAACCGCTTAAAAGTCCGCTCCCAATATGAGTAACAGGATCCATTTTCATCTCTTTTAAGTGAAATATATATAAAAAATTAAAGTCTATAAAAACCTAAATTAAAATCATTACAAGTTTATTTTTTAAGTTATGTATGTTAAAACTTAAATATGAAAAAATATATTATAATTCATAGAATAATGATTTGAAATTCATTATAGGGCTTTTAAAGAGAGAGAAATTTTTGGCAAAGTAAGGTATATGTCTGAAAATAGCCTTACGAGGAAATTTGATATGAATAGATATCTTATGAGGGTTGGTGCTTGAGATTATTTATTTTAATATTACTTTTGTTTACAAATTTTGCTTTTGCATCAGACTTTGTAAAATTAAAGGCAACTGACCGTGTAAATCTGCCTAATGACCTTTATTATAAAGATAATTTTGTAAGTCAATGGTGGTATTTTACAGGGCATTTAAACTCAAATGATGGGAAAAGATTTGGCTATGAGCTTACAATATTTGTGGTAAATGTGAATAAGAAAAAGTATAAAAGCAAATTTGGGCTAAACAGGATTTATATTTCTCATTTTGCAATTACAGACATAAACAATCAAAAATATTACTTTGAAGATGATACATCAAGAGGAGCCTATAATGAAGCTGCAGCAAGTGATAATAAGTTGTATGTAAAGGTTTTTGATGATTTAGTTACCGGTAGTATTGAGCAAATTGACATAAAAGCAAAAGCTAAAAATTTTAGTATTGATATAAAATTGATACCTACCAAAAATCCTATTTTAAACGGAGAAAACGGTTATTCAAATAAGATTTACGGATGTGAGGAGTGCGCTTCATTATATTTTTCAATTACAAGGATGAAAACTACCGGATATTTACAGATTGATGAGAAAAAATATTCCGTTTCGGGGGAAAGCTGGTTTGACAGAGAAATTAATTCAGATTACAGCACCGATAAATTAAAAGGTTGGGACTGGTTTTCAATTATGCTTGATGATGGCAGAGAGATTATCATTTATCAAATTAAAGATAAAGATGGTAAAATTGACAAAAGCTCATACGCGGCAATTATTGATAAAAGCGGCAATAAAATTAATCTTGATTTTGATAAAGTAAAACTAAAACCTTTAGAATTTTACAAATCAAAAATAACTTCTGCAAAATACCCTATAAAGTGGGAAATCAAGATAAACGATAAGAAGATATTTGTGGAATCCCTTGTTAAGAATCAAGAGTTTGTAGCTTCAAAATCCACTTTTAATTATTATTTTGAAGGTGCTTGTAAGGTTTATGGGGATTTTCATGGAAAGGCTTATATGGAGCTTACAGGATATTGAAATATTGTAAAAAATATTGGAGAAATTGATGATAGCTCTTAAAAATCTATGTAAAAGTTATGGTGAAACAAAAGTTTTAAAAGATATAAATTTACATATCAAAGATGGAGAATTTGTATCAATCATGGGCCCATCAGGCTCAGGTAAATCCACACTTTTGAATATAATTGGTGCAATGGATAAACCTAATACTGGAGAAGTTATAATTAATGGTGTAAATATTACAAATTTCAATGAAGAAGAATTAACTGAATTTAGAAAAAAGTATATAGGTTTTATTTTTCAGTTTTTTAATCTGTTCAACAATCTTACAGTTTATGAAAATGTATTAATCCCACTTTTGATAAATGGCATTAATAATGAAGATGAGATAGAAGAAGTATTAAATATCCTTGATATTAAACATAAAATAAACAATTTTGCACATCAACTATCAGGTGGTGAGCAGCAAAGGGTTGCAATAGCACGCACAATAATAAAAAAGCCTAAGATTATTTTGGCTGATGAGCCAACAGGAAGTCTTGATACACTCACTGGTGAAAAAATCTTAAATATTTTAAAGAGTTTAAATGCAAAATATAATACTACGATTGTTATGGTTACTCACAATGAAGAGATTGCAAAATTTACCGATAGAATAATCCGTATTAAAGATGGCCGTATTAGAGATTGGATAAGTGATTAACAGTTTAAGACTCATATTTATTTTTGCTTTGAGAAATTTAAAAGAGGAAAAGCTCTTTAGCCTTATATCCATTTTTGGTGTAGCTCTTGGTGTAGGCTTGTTTTTATCTATCTTAAATTCCACCCAAAGTGCAATAAAAAGTATGTCAAGTGATATAGAAAAATTAAATCCTATAGCAAATTATGAGATAAATGACAAATTTGGCAAACCTTTTGACGAAAGTATAATTAAAATTTTAAACGATAGACAGATAAGAAATTACCCTGTCATAAAAAATAATGCTCAATCAGAAGATGAAAAATTAGTTATCCCTATATTTGCAATAGATTTACTTAAAGCAATAAAAAACAGTAATATTGACATAACAGACTCAAATTTAGATTTGCAGAGTTTTTTTCAAAAGCAAAATGCAATATTTATTACAGATGACATTGCAAAAAGATTAAAAGTAAAAGTAAATGAAGAGCTTTTCCTAAATGTAGATGGAAGAAAAAAGTTTTTTATAGCTGGAATTATAGATTCAGAGCAAGTGCCTTCAGGTATTTATCAGGATATTGGTAATTTTCAGGAAGAATTTAAATTTTTTGGAAAAGTATCAAGGATTGATGTAAATTTAGAACAAGAGCAGGTTGATGAGCTAAAATCTTTGTTGCCTGCAAATCTTCTTTTGCAAAAGAAATCTGTGCTTATAAAAAATCAAGGGGAAATCTTAAAATCGTTTAAAATGAACCTTTATTTTATAAGTTTTATAGCTTTTTTAGTAGGATTCTTTATGCTCTTTAATACTATTTTTATTACCGTTGTCAAAAAAAGGGAACAAATTGGCACATTAAGGGCATTGGGAAGTTCAAAATTGCAGATTTTATTTTTGTTTATTTTTCAATCACTTTTCCTTGGTATTTTGGGCTCAATTTTAGGGCTATTATTGGGACAAATTTTAAGCATATATTCTTCTGCTGTAGTTGAAGAAACAATAAGTACAATCTTTAAACCTGTTTATATAAAAAACATTTTTTCGTTTAACTCATATTCATTTTATGCTGTTTTTTTGGGTATCTGCATCTCACTCTTATCCTCTGTTTTTCCTGCGATAGAAGCAGCCAGGGTAAACCCTGTAGAAACTGTAAGAAGAGGGACTTTTGAGCTAAAATTTAAAAAATATTATAAAATTTGGTTTTTAGTTGGACTTTTTTTTATTGGATTAGGAATACTGTTTAGCTTTTTTGATTATTACTACAATATTTCTGAGTATCCTTATCTATCCTATGTAGGAGTTTTTTTTATACTGATTGGTTTTTGTGCTGCAGCATTTTTATATCTTGAAAAGCTTATAATTTTTGTAGAAAAATTTATAAAAAAGATATTTAAGACAGCAGGTTTTATATCTTTTGCAGATATTTTCAGTAGCTCATACCGATTTGCCATTGCATTAATAAGTGTAGCTATTTCAACGGCACTTGTTATCAGCATGGTTACTTTAATAGATTCCTTTAAAATTTCACTCACAAAATGGATAGATAACAACCTTAGAGCAGATATTTTTATCAAGTCCGCAAGTTGTTCGTCCAATTTTTGTTTTGAGCCCCTTGATGAAAATACTTTATATAAAATCAAAACTGTTGATGGGGTAGAAGCTGTCAGCACTTTTCGTGCTATGCCGGGGACTTTTAAAGGGAAAGAGATACTTTTAGGTTTTGGAGAGGAAAAGGTTGTTAAAAAGTATCATAACGGTATCGATAATTTTGAAGTAACAAAAAGTGTAGCTGTTTCAGAGTATTTTAAAATTAGATACGGTTTAAAAGTAGGGGATTTTATAGAAATTGACACGCCAAAGGGGAAGGAAAAATTTAAAATCAGAGAAATTTTTACAAGTTATTCTAATGTAAATGGATTTATAATCTTTGATAATTCTTTTCAAAAAAGGTATTGGGACGAATTAAAATTTACTCAAGTCAGTATTTATCTCAAAAAAGGGGTTGATGCAGATAGTGTTATCAGCAAATTAGAAAGCTTAATTAATCAAGATGGAAGTTTAGATATTTTCAATAACGATGTTATCAGGAAAAAGGTTATCAAAATCTTTGATAAGAGCTTTGCTATTACTTATGCTATTCAGGGGATAGCTCTTATTGTATCACTTTTTGGTATGGGGAATATGCTCTATGCAGTAGCCCTTGAGAGAAGAAAAGAGATTAGCATTTTAAAATATTTAGGTGCAAATAACAGGCTTTTATCTAAAATCTACACACTGTCTGCAGCTGTAATCGGTTTCTTTGGTGCTTTTTATGGAGTCTTGCTTGGAAGTGTATTAAGTCTAATAATCATCAAAGTGGTAAATACAAAATCTTTTGGCTGGTCAATTGAATATCATGTTAACTTTATCAAAACATCACTTTTACTCTTAGTCCTTGTGCTGTTTGTAATTTTAGCGGGTTTATTGCCTATCAAAACCATCAAACAGCTAGACCCTAAAAAATTTGCAAGTTATGAGTAAATATTTCCAATTATAGGTGTAGAAACCCTAAGCAATCTAAATAAATCTTAGATTAAATGATTTATATTATAAGATATCCTATAATGTAGTGCAATAACCTGCTACTTTGTTTATTGTAAAATAATAAATTTTCTTGATTTAAAATGATTGGGGGAATATATAACAAGTATGGAAAAGATTAAGATTGCAGTTACGATTGGAGATCCTGCAGGGGTTGGTCCAGAAATTTGTTGTAAAATGATACGTGATTACTGCAATAAAAAGCCTGACGATTATGAACTGTTTGTGGTTGGATATAAAAATATCATTAAGAATACTTTTCAAAATGTACTTAAAGATGATTTTGATAAATATAATTGTGTGATTGTAGAGCCTGATGAGAAAGTAAACTTAGAAAGTATCCGTTATGGCGTTGTTAATAAGGAATGTGGCAAAGCTTCTATGTTATTTGTAGAAAAAGCAACTAAGATGGTATTAAATGGGCAAGCAGATGCTCTAGTAACATCGCCTATAAATAAGCAGGCTATAAATTTAGCTGGATATGATTTTCCTGGTCATACTGAATATCTAGGTTATTTAACAAATACATATGATTTTAGTATGATGCTTGTGGGGGATAAAATAAAAGTAGTTCTTGTAACTACTCATTTAGCAATAAAGGATATAGCAGATAGAATTGATAAAAAAGCTGTTAAAAAAGCAATTTTAAATGCAAATAGCGCAGGGCGTTTTTTTGGAATTCAAAAACCCAGAATTGCAGTTTGTGGATTAAACCCTCATGCTGGAGATGGGGGTGTGCTTGGGGATGAAGAGCTTAAAATAATAACCCCTGTTATAAATGAATTAAAAAGTGAAAATATAGATGTACATGGCCCATTTCCTGCTGATTCACTATTCCCAAAGGTATTGATGGGTGAATTTGATTTTGTTGTTTGTATATATCATGATCAAGGGTTAATTCCTGTTAAAATGGAAAGTTTTGGTGCAGCAGTCAACGTTACTCTTAATTTGCCAATAATTAGGACTTCTGTCGATCATGGCACAGCTTATGATATTGCTGGTAAAAATTTAGCAAATTATGGAAGTTTACAAAGGGCAATAGAAGTTGCTAAGGATATGGTAAAAAATGTTAAACTTAATCAAAGCTTATAAATCAGAATTTAATAAAACGAAAAAATCACTTGGTCAGCACTTTTTAACTAATAAACATTTTATAAGTGAAATTGTTAGTTTTTTAGATTTAAAAGAACATGATAATGTAGTTGAAATAGGACCAGGTTGCGGTGTCTTAACATATGAAATATTGCAGAAAGGGGTAAATTTGACTGTAGTTGATATAGATAGTGATGTTTGCGATTTTTTATCAAGATATCTTTATTATTTCAAAAATCTAAAAATCATTAATAAAGATTTTATTGAAATAACTAGAGATGATTTGCCTGATGGTAAGCTTAAGTTTGCTGGAAATCTTCCATATAATGTATCAGTCAAAATTTTTGAAAAATGTGTAGATTTTATAGATGATATAGAGTTAATGACTTTTATGTTTCAAAAAGAGGTTGCTGATAGATTGACCAGTGAACCCTGTTCTAAAACTTACTCTTCACTTTCTATCTTTGCCCAATACTATTTTAATATTGAAAAGATTAGGAATATATCAGGTGCAAATTTCTGGCCTAATACCAAGGTTACATCTACTGTTTTAAAATTTATCCCAAGAGAGAGATATTTTAATGACTTGAACAAAGAAAAAAGATTTTTTGATTTTGTGATGAGTTGTTTTAAAAGTAAGAGGAAGACATTGAAAAATAACTTATCTTATTTGAGCAAAGAGCAATTAGAAAAGATTGATAAGCATTTTGGAGAAAAGATTAGAGCAGAGCAATTGTCATTAGACGATTTTATAAAACTTTTTGAAATGATTGAAAATGAATAACGAAGTAAAATCCTATAAATTTACTGTTGTAGATACTGAAACAACTGGTCTGAGTCCTTACAAAGGTGCAAGATTAGTAGAAATAGCAGCGGTTAGGTTGGATGAAGGGCTCAACATTCGTTTAGATAGGGGGTTTTCTACTTTGATAAATCCTAAGAAACCTATCCCTTTTCAAGCATATAAAATTCATAAAATCAGTGATGAAATGGTAAAAGATGCACCGACTATCGAAGAAGTATTACCTCACTTTTCTAAATATGTCGAAAATACTGTTTTTGTAGCTCACAATGCTCCTTTTGATTTTAAATTTATCGATTATTTTTATAAAAAAACTGGGATGAATTGCCCCTTAATTGCGGTTATTGATACTCTCAAGTTATCAAGGAGAATAATACCTGGACTTAAAAGTTATAGTCTTGATTCGTTAATTCAACATTTTAATATAAAATTGAAAATAAATGGTAGTTATAGGCATAGGGCTATTTATGATGCGCTTCATACAGCTATTATTTTTAAAAAACTAATTGAGATAGAGAGTCAACGTAAAGGTTCTCTGCTGTTGAGTGATCTTGTATCTTATTGTTATTGAGTAGCAAGCCAATCTTTAGCTTCTTCTAATGTATTACAAAGTTTTAGATTTTTTCTTCCTGTCAATCTTAGTATCAAGCTATATACTGCCTTCCTCCATCCAGTAACACCCACAACAGCACCTACTTTTACAAAAGGCTTGTTATGTTCGGCAAAATCTTTTAAGGCAAGTTGTTGTTCTTTCCCACCCATTAAATCAGTAACATTTACCAAAGTGTAAACGCTCCCTTTTTGAAGAGAACTTATTACCTTTTTCCCCTCTTCAATTAGTTGGTAAAATTCCATAGGTGTGGCTTTTGAAAAATCTAAGTATATTATGGTCTTGCCTTTATGTGAAATAACTTGGAGTCTATCCATGCTGAATACCTCATTTGTGTATTTTTAAACGTTGTTATAGAAAAAAAGAGTGTAAAAGTCAAGTTTGGAGTTAGATAATAAGTTTAATAGAAATATTTAAGTTGTTGCACAATGGTTGAACATGTTGAACATCAGACTAACATATTGATAATTGTTATAATTATTAGATTGCTTCGTCACTAAAGCTCCTCGCAATGACGAAAACCTGTTTATCATTGCGAACGAAGTGAAGCAATCTCCTGTTTCAACGTTTTACTTGAGATCGCTTCGTCAGCTTACGCTTTCTCGCGATGATTGTATCGTTGTCATATCGATCTTTGGCGAAGCAATCTGGAAATTGGCAGTTATTACTGTGCATCGTTCTATTGTATTACCTGTTTTAATATGAAGTGTGATTTAGAAGAGGGCTTCTTGTTTTTTCTGTTTTCTCAATTCTTTATTATAAATGGTTATGATATCTCTTCTTGTAATTATCCCTACCAGTTTTCTATCTTCCAATGTATTAACTACTGGAAGTAGTTCAATGTTTTTAAAACCGATTGTTTCTATAGCATCTGCAAGTGTAGCTTCAGGTGTTATCACAGGAGTTTCTGTGTCACATATTTCTCCTGCTACTACAATATCTTCAAGTCCTTCTTCAAACACAAATTCTCTTATCTCTTCGAATCTTAATACACCAACTAATTTGTTTTCATCATTTATAACAGGGAAGCTGTTATGTTTAGTTGTTGGAATAAACTCCAAAATATCTTTAAAATGCATGTCTGCTTTAATGATAATTGGATCTTTACGCATTATATCGCCCACTTTAATTTCTTGAAGGATCTGAATAAAAAATTCACCTTTGTGTATAGGTGAATCACTCCTTGATCTAACTTGTGATATATATATTGTAGTGTTTCTAAGAACTAGAAACGAAATAGATGATACCCACATAGCTGGAACTAATAGATGATAATTTCCTGTCATCTCAGATACCATGATGATTGTTGATAAAGGTGTATTTGCAATTCCTGCAAAAAAACCTGCCATACCCACAAGAGCATAAGCTCCTGGGTTAGCAACTACTGTTGGGAAAATTTTTTGAAGTAATAACCCCATAAATCCACCAACAGATGCACCTATCACCATTGATGGACCAAATATTCCAGCACTTCCACCACTTCCAATACTAAATGATGTTGTAAAAGTTTTTGCAAAAATTAAAATTAAAAGGAACCATATTGCTAACTCACCATTCATTGCCTTTTCAATATTGGCATAACCACCACCTAATGCTTGTGGAATAAAATATCCGATTAGACCTGTTAAAAAACCACCAATCACAGGTTTTGAATAATTTGAAACTTTGAGCGATTTAAATATATTGTGAGTTTTATAAAAGATATTTACATATAAATAACCAAAAAATGCACATGCAAAACCTAAAATGGTATAAGTAAAAAGTTCTAAAGGATTTGTAAATTTGAAATCTGGCGTAAGAAATAGTGAATCCCATCCAAAAATACTACAAAATATTGAATAGGCAATAATAGATGTTATTGTGGAAGGGAGTAAAACTTCTGCTTCTAAATCGCTTGAGGAGTATAAAACTTCGGCTGCAAATATTGCTCCAGCTAAAGGGCTTCTGAAAATAGCTCCAACTCCAGCTCCCATTCCAGCAGCTGTTAAAATTCTTTTTTCTCTATCTGTTATATTTAGTTTTCTTCCTAAGAAAGATGCAAAACCAGCACCAATCTGGGCAATAGGGCCTTCTCTACCGCCTGAACCACCTGTACCAATTGTAATTGCGCTTGCAATTGTTTTGATTAATGGCACTTGCCATCTAATATAACCATTTTTAAAATGGATTGCTTCAATAGCAGCATCTGTCCCGTGTCCTTCAGCCTCAGGAGCAAATTGATAAACTAAAAATCCACTTAATAATCCACCTATAGCAGGGATGATAAATAACATCCATCTTTTAAATTCTGTTGTAGCATGACCAAATAGTGAAGGCTCACCAGCAGTTTCACCAATCCTTAAACCAGCTAGATAATCAAGAAAAAAGTATGAAGTGCCTTGCAACATTATAAAAAATATAATTGCTCCAAGACCAGCTATTATTCCAACAATTGTTCCTAAAATGAACCATCGACCGATAACAGGGAAATTTATCTTTTTAAAAAAATCATTCATAATTTTTTATTTTTCCATATTTGTCAAAAAATATTTTATAGCTAAATAAAACCACAAGTAAAGAGGAAAATATGACGCTTGTAAAAATTACAATCATTATAGATAGTTGATATTTTACAGCTACAATAGGGTTTGTACCTGATAAAATTTGCCCTGTCATCATTCCAGGTAAAAATACAAGACCTATACCGCTCATAGAAGTTATATAGGGGAGGGAGGCTGCTTTTAGTGAGTTTATAATTATCTCTTTTACAGCTTCAAAAGTTGAAGCACCTAGGCAGAGTAGGGATTCCACTTCTTTTTGCTGATTCTTTATTTGGGAGTAAAAGCGTTCAATTGCTAGTGCACATCCGTTCATAGAGTTTCCTAAAATCATACCCATCAATGGTATAAAATATCTGGCTTCATACCAAGGTGTTAAGCCTATTATTATTTTAATAAATATGAAGCCAATAAATAGCGTTACCAATGTTATTGACAAGAAAATATAGAAGAAAAGATTTTTGACAGGGACTTTTGCTTTTTTAAGTATGATGTTGCTCGCAAAAAGAGCCATTACAAGAAAAACTAAAATTATTATATGAAAAGTATTTAGTTGAAAAATATACTTTAGAATAAAACCTGCTATAAAAAGCTGTATAGACATTCTGGTAATTGCGATTAAAAATTGTTTAAAAAGCTTAAATTTTAGTACTTCTACCAAAATGAGATTGATAAAGACCAAGAAGTATATAATCATCAAACCGGTGCTATTGATGTCAATTATATTATTCATTTAAAACCTTCTTTATTTCTGTCTCATCTATTTTTTTATAATCACT
This sequence comes from Deferribacter desulfuricans SSM1, assembly GCF_000010985.1. Taxonomy (NCBI): domain Bacteria; kingdom Pseudomonadati; phylum Deferribacterota; class Deferribacteres; order Deferribacterales; family Deferribacteraceae; genus Deferribacter; species Deferribacter desulfuricans. The sequence continues at coordinate 1,894,022 of NC_013939.1, read as the reverse complement.
TAATATTGTTCCGTTTGATATAAGCACTTGTATATCACTGTTTGTGATTAAATTGATTGAATGTGAGATAGAAATTATCCCAATTTCTTTTTTAATATTGTTTAAAAGGTCAATCAAAATTTGTTCGCTATTGATATCAAGTGCTGATGTGGGTTCATCTAATAGTAAAAAGTCTGGTTTTAAGGTTATAGCTCTTAAAATTGCAGCGATCTGTTTTTGCCCACCTGAGAGCTCTTTAATGGGTTTTTCCAAAAACGATTTATCATAACCAAAGTTTTTTAGTAACTCTAAATAGAAATTGATATCAAGTTTTTTTTCTTTGTGAATTTTTAGGTTGTAAATTGTTTTTATATCGTCAATTACTTTGTCACCAAAAAGCAAAGGTTCTTGGTGTAAATACAAGATTTTAGAGCGTAATTTTTGCGGAGGTAAATCAAGAATATTTTTATTAAAAACAGTTATTTCCCCTGTAAAATTAATAAGGTTTACTATGGATTTTAAAAGGGAGCTTTTGCCACTGCCGCTTTTACCAAAAATTGTGTAAAAAGTTTTTTTGTCAAATTGATAATTAACATCTTTTAAAATATAAGTGTTATTGTTTTTATAATTAACATTTTTTAGTTTTATCATATGGTTTGAAATATAAATATCCCTTTTTTATCAGTATAAGAGATTATTTCTCCATCTTCAAATTCTATGCGTAATTCCTCTTTTATTTTTTCTGGTAGTTCCATGAAGGATTCTTTAATTTTCAGCAAAGTTGTTTCATCCTGATTTAGTCTTGTTGCCCACTCTTTAAAGTTGTGTCTTTTAAATTGAGATTGAAAAGTTAATAATCTGAATTTATTATTAGCAAATTCTAAGATTTCATTTATTGTGTAACTCCTAAAATGTGAATTGTCTCTTATAAATTCTATGACATTTAAGTATGCATCTTCGATATCAACTATGCTGTCGATGAGTACGAAAAAACCGTTTTTTTGTAAAACCCTATGTGTTTCTTTAAAGAATTTCCTTGGATTTCTAAAATGATGTAATGCTATCCTGCAGGTAACAATATCAAATATTTTATTTTTAAACGGTAGATTTTCTGCTTTGCAGTTTATACAGTTTTCTAAATTATTTTTTATTTTAGCAGTTTTTAGCATATTGAAACTAATATCAGTGGCAACAGTAAGTTTTGCATTAAAAACTTTTATAAAGTGACCAGTGGCAGTGGCTACATCAAGAAGTTTATCAAAAGTATAGTCGCTGAAATAATCTTTACAGTAATCAAGATCGAAACCTTCCTTGTGGTCAGAGCTGAAAAAATAATTTAGAGCTGCGTTATCAAAACTCATTGATTTGCAACTTTGTTATAAATTTTTGATAAAAACTCTTTTATGCATGATGTTTGTGTGTCAAACTCAAGGAGAAAAGCATCGTGTCCATAATCAGATTCTATATTTACCCACTCAGGATTTTTCCCATGGTTTTTCATTATATTAACAATTTCCTCTGTTTGATATGAAGGAAAAAGGAAATCTGATGTAAAAGTGATAAACAACGAATCAGCTTCAATTCTGCCAATTGCTTCTTCATATGAGCCATAACCATATGATAAATCGAAAATATCCATAGCTTTAATGATGTAAAGATAACTGTTTGCATCAAAACGTTCAGTAAATTTATAACCATTATAACGCAAATAATTTTCCACTTCAAAATATCCGAAGAAATCGTAAATCCCTCCAAAGGTAGCGTATCTCCTACCAAATTTTTTATGGAATGATTTATCAGACATATAGGTGATATGGCCGGCCATTCTTGCAATAGCTAAGCCATCACGTGGAAAAGTTTTTCCATAATAATCACCATTCATCCAGTTTGGATCTTTCATAATGGCAAATCTACCAATTGTGTTGAAAGCTATTGCCATAGGAGTTATTCTGCCTGCGGTGGCAATTGGGATAATGGAGTATGTTTTTTCAGGAAATGTCACAGCCCATTCAAGAGCTTGCATCCCCCCCATAGAACCGCCAGCAACACATAATAGTTTTTCGATACCAAGGTAATCTATAAGTTTCTTTTGAAGTTTTACCATATCTTTTACAGTAAAAACGGGAAATTTTAAACCGTATGGTTTCCCTGTACTAGGGTCTATTGATGCAGGTCCAGTAGTCCCATAACAGCTACCTAAAAAATTGGAGCAAATGATGAAGTATTTGTCAGTATCAAACGCTTTGCCTGGTCCTATCATATCATCCCACCAGCCAGGCTTTTGATCATCTGGAGAGTTGTATCCTGCTGCATGTGCACTACCTGTAAGTGCATGGCAGATTAATATGGCATTATCTTTTTTTTCGTTTAGTTTGCCATATGTTTCATAAGCTACAGTAATTGGCGATAAGATTCTTCCACTTTCAAAATAAAAATCATCTTTAAAGGTTACGTATTTAGTTTTAACTAATCCCACTGAATTTTCTTTCATCTTTTAATCCTCTTAATTTTGTATAAAAAAAAAAGCCTCTTTATGCGAAGATAAAGAGGCTTGTATTCATCAACCTCTTATCTTCCCCTCTTTCAGGGCGGGACTTAGCACCTGTCATCAGCAAAATGCTGACCGGTTGCTGTGGCTTCACAGGGCCCGTTCCCTCCACCACTCTTGATAAGAGTTCATCTTGCCAATCTACCATATTCAGATAGGATTGGCAAACATATACACATATAATACTTAAAATGTTAAAATGTCAATTATTTTAGTTGATTTAATCAAAGAAAAAAATATAAAAGTATCAGCAAGGGTGGGTTAATGAAAGATAAGAAAAAGTTATTAAAAGATTTTGAAGAACTTGCTGCAAAATTGGGTATTAAAATAAGATATGAAAAAACAAACGCCCGAGGTGGATTGTGTAGAGTAAACGAAAATTATTATATCATAATAGATAAAAAAGCCTCAACAGAATATAAATTGAATATTATTGCTCAATCATTAAAAAAATTTGATTTAAGTGAAATTCATATAAAACCTAAAATGAGGGAACTTCTTGAAGAACAGGAATGATATTAAAGAAATATATGATTTATTATTGAAAGCTTATGAAAATCTTAAAAGTCCATCAGTCACTAAAATTGCTGAGAAAAATGGTAGAGATCCTTTTAAGGTTTTAGTGAGTTGTTTAATTTCTCTTAGAACCAAAGATGAGGTTACGTTAGAGGTTTCAAAAAAGTTATTTGAAGTAGCTGATACACCTAATAAACTTTTAAAAATGGAAGATGAAGAGTTGGAAAAAATACTATATCCAGCTGGTTTTTATAGAAAAAAAGTAAAAGTTTTAAAAGAAGTTTCTAAAACGTTAATAGAAAAGTATGAAGGTAGAGTCCCTGATTCGCTAGAGGAGCTTTTAAAAATTAAAGGTGTGGGGAGGAAAACAGCAAATCTTGTGTTGGTTGAAGGGTTTGATAAAGAGGGGATTTGTGTTGATACTCATGTCCACAGAATATGTAATAGGCTTGGTGTAGTAAAAACTAAAACACCAGAGCAAACAGAAATGGATCTTAGGAAAATATTGCCAAAACATATGTGGAAGAAGTGGAACGAAATTCTTGTGAGTTATGGTCAGCATATTTGCAAGCCTATATCACCTTTATGCTCAGCTTGCATACTTTATGATAAGTGTGATAAAATAAATGTAGATAGATGGAGGTAAGAAATGAAGCATATTGATGAAACAGATAAAAAGATAATAAATATTTTAATTGAAGATGGTAGGACTTCTTATGCGGATATCTCTAAAGCTGTAGGGATGAAGCCACCTTCAGTTATCGAGAGGATTAAAAAGTTAGAAAAAGAAGGGATTATTGAGCAGTATACTACTAAAATAAACTACAAAGCTCTCGGTTATGATATCCTTGCATTTATAGGTATATCAATTGATAATGCTCAGCATATCGAAGATTTTGAAGTTATGCTATCAAATTTTGATGATGATATAGTTGAATGCCATCATGTTACAGGTGATTTTACTATGCTGTTAAAGGTTATCACAAGAAATACTGAAACGTTATCTAAACTTATTAAAAAAATAAGAAATATTAATGGAGTAAGACAAACAAATACAATTTTGGTATTTTCAACCATAATGGATAGAATGAGAAATATTTAACTATGTTATGATTTCTGTTATTATCCCTGTCAAAGATAGAGTTAACTCTTTAAAAGATGCCATTGAATCTGTTTTATGGCAAACTTATAAAAATTTTGAAATAATAGTTGTGGATGATGGCTCTGAAATTGATATAAAATCGAAAATATACCCATATTTGGACTTAATTAGATTTTTTAGATTAGAGAAAAATAGGGGGGTAAGTGCTGCAAGAAATTTTGGGATAACTGTTTCGAAAGGGGAGTATATAGCATTTTTAGATTCTGATGACATTTGGCTTCCGAGAAAACTTGAAATGCAATTAGAATTTATGAATAATAACGGCTTCGCAGTATCTCACACTAATGAATTTTGGTACAAAAATGGTAATTTTATCAACCAGGGATATAAGCATAAAAAATATGGTGGCTATATTTTGACTAAAATTTTAGACCATTGTAGAATAAGCCCTTCAAGCTTTGTAGCCAAAAGGAATGTTTTTAACAAGACGGGTTATTTTGATGAGTGGATGAAGATAGCTGAAGATTATGATTTATGGCTCAGGGTTGCACTGTTTTTTGAAATAGGTTATTTGGACTATCCGTTAATTGTAAAAAGATATTTTTTAGATAATCATTTGAGTAGCTCCGTTAAAAATATAGAATTTTATAGATTGCTATCATTAAAGAAATTTTTTTGCAAGTACCATAAATATATGGATAGGCATTTACAAAAAGAGGTTGTTAAATTTATAAATCATAAATACAAAATTGTAGCAAATGGTGTAAATAAAATGATTGAAAGGTTTTAGTTTTTAGTTTAGGATTTTGATATGAGAAAATTAGTTTATATTATTTTTGTATTTTTAATAGCAACTTCATGTTCTTATATAGATTTTAAAGGGGAAATAAATAAAGAAGTAAAATCTAAAGAGAGTACTAACCTCAAAATCTTAGAACAACCTTTGGTAAAAAAGAAAATTTTACCTGATTTGGATGAAAAGTTATTTAGTTTATATACCCCTGAGTTGAATATTGATTATTCTGATCTCTTTGACAAAGAATTAGCGCTTAATATGGACTCTGAGACATTTAATCAAAAAAATTACGATATTCCAATTGTGATAAATGATAGAGTAAAATTCTTTATTAAAAGATATACAAAATTGTATCCTACTACTTTTCAAAGATGGCTCAATAATGCAAATAAGTATATTTATATCGTAAAGGATATTTTTAGAAGGATGGGGTTACCTACTGATTTGGCATGTTTGCCATTTGCAGAGAGTGGCTTTGATGTATATGCATATTCTTGGGCTGGCGCAGGTGGAATGTGGCAGTTTATGAACTCAACAGGTAAGATATATGGGTTAAGAAATAACTTTTGGCTTGATGAGAGAAGAGATTTTGAAAAGGCAACTGTTGCAGCAGCAAAATATTTAAAATATTTATATGTATATTTTGGTGATTGGTACCTTGCGATTGCTGCATATAATGCAGGTTTCTATAAGGTTTTAAAAGCAACTCAAAGGTATAAGACAAAAGATTTTTTTAAACTTGCCAGATATAGATATCTAAAAAGAGAGACTAAAGATTATGTGCCTAAATTTATTGCGCTCACGGTGATATATAAAAACTATTTAAAGTATGGTTTTGAACCACCTGAGACAGAACCTTTAATTTATGATAAAATTAAGTTAAGTCAGCCTGTAAATTTGTATGTTATAGCTGATTTGCTTGATACCAATTTTGAAACTTTAAAGGAGTTAAACCCTGCACTAAAAAAACCTATTACCCCACCCAATGATGGTTTTGAATTAAGAATCCCTTATGGTACAAAAAATTATTTAGAAAAGAAGATAGCTAGCATGAGTCCAGAGGAGCTCTTGCAGGTAAAAATATACTATGCTAAGAGAAAAGAGAGTATTGCAAGAATTGCAAAGAAATTCCGTGTTTCTAAAAAATCGATAAAAAAATTAAATAAACTTTACTATGATTATATCCTTTTTTCTGGTCCAATATTTATCCCTATAAAAAAATATGAAAAATCACTGGCTATGCAAAACTTTTCAAACGATATAAACGCTGTCATTCCAAGAGTTTATATTGTAAGAAGAGGGGATACTTTTTATGGTATAGCTCATAAATATGGATTGACGGTTGGGCAGTTGATGAAGCTTAATAAAGGGATTAATCCAAGATTAATTAGGCCTGGAGATCCTATTATTATTTCTAAATCAGAGAGAATAGTCAGATATAGAAAATATAAAATAAAAAAGGGTGACACACTTTGGAGTATAGCAAATAGATTTAATACCTCAGTAGAGAAGATTAAAAAGAGAAACAAACTTAGAACAACTCAGCTAATACCTGGAAAATATCTGATTATCCCTAATTAAATTTGAAAGGGGCGCCAGCACCCCACGAATTATAGACAATATTCATAGATTGCTTCGCTAACGCTCGCAATAGCAGCGAAACAGTCATCGCGAGGAAGCGTAAGCTGACGAAGCGATCTCACATACGACGTTTAATCATGAGATTGCTTCACTTCGTTCGCAATGACAAACAGGTTTTCGTCATTGCGAGGAGCTTTAGCGACGAAGCAATCTCATAATCATGCTAATTTTCAACAATCATACTATTGTGTAATACCCCTATTTTGTTAAGATCTCCATTATTTCTAAATATCTTTTTGATGTTTGCTCTATAATCTCTTTTGGTAACTCAGGCCCTGGAGCTTTTTTATCCCAGTCTAAAGTTTCAAGATAGTTTCTAACAAACTGTTTATCCATGCTCTCTTGGGGTTCACCCACTTTATATTTTTCTTTAAACCAAAATCTAGAAGAATCAGGGGTAAGCAGTTCATCTATTAAAATGATTTCACCATCTTTATTGCCAAACTCCATTTTTGTATCAGCAATGATAATCCCTTTTTCTTCTGCTATTTTTGCACAATATGTGTATATTTTAATTGCATAATCTCTCAACTTTTCAGCTGTTTTTTGACCTACCATTAGAACCATTTGCTCAAATGAGATGTTTTCGTCATGCTCACCGATTTCTGCTTTTGTAGCAGGAGTAAACAATGGTGGTTCTAACTTTTGCGATTCTTTTAAATTTTTTGGTAGTTTAATACCGCATACTTCACCAGTTTTTTGATAATCTTTCCAGCCAGAACCTGTAATATAACCTCTAACAACACATTCTACAGGGTATGGTTTAGCCTTTTCTACAAGCATACTTCTGCCTTCTAAAATATTTCTGTATTTTTTACAGATTTCTGGCATCTCTTCAATATCTGTTGTTATAAGATGGTTTTTTACAATGTGAGATGTTTTTTCAAACCAAAATTTTGAAAGTTGAGTTAGCACATAACCTTTATATGGGATCCCATTAGGTAAAATAACATCAAATGCTGATATCCTGTCAGTTGTAACTATCAATAAATAGTTTCCTAAATCGTAAATATCTCTTACCTTACCTCTACCTATTAATTTTAATTCAGGTATTTCAGTTTTTAAAACAACATCCATTGGACCCTCCTACAAAGTTAAATCTTTTTATTCTATTTATTGCCTCAATACCACCAATAATATTAAATGCTTCATACCCCAAGTTTCTTAAAAATCTTGTTGCTAAATATCCCCTAAAACCAACTGCACAATATATATAAACAGGTCTTCCTTTATCAATTTCTGATAGATGGCTCCTAATATCATTTACGTATATATTTTTTGCTTTTTCAAATCTGTAAGCTTTATATTCCAACTTTGTTCTTACGTCAATTATTTGAATTGAGCAATCTTTATTATAGATTTCAATAAATTCTTGAGGTTTAATGCCAAATCCTTCTCCTCTATCTTGGTTTGCTGCGACAAAACCGGCTTTATTAATATTGTCCCTTGCCGAGCCAAATGGTGGGGCATAACAGAAATCTATATTTTCAAGATCGTAGATTGTTAAATCTCCATATATAGCTGACGCAATTGCATCAACTTTTCTAACCGTAGCATAACTTCCGCTAGCTTCTACACCCAATACTTTTTTTGTTCTTTTATCAAAAACTGTTTTCATAAAAATGTATTTATAACCAGGATAATATTCAGCGTGATCGGGATCTTCTGTATAAACAAAATCGGCATCAAAACCAGCTGCTATGGCTTCATCAAAACTTAAACCTGTTTTTGCGACAATTTTATCGAGAAAGCCAACAACACTTGTGCCAAGTACTCCAGGATTTTGCAACATCCCTCCAGCAGCATTACAACCAGCTACTCTACCTTCTCTATTTGCAGGGCCAGCTAATGGTAAAAAAACATACTGTTTTGATACTATATGAAATTTTTCTACAGCATCACCAGCCGCATAAATAAAGTCATAATTTGTTTGCATATATTCATTTGTTTTTATTGCACCAGTTTCACCTAAAGTTATCCCTGCTTTTTTAGCAAGTTCTATATTTGGTGCTACCCCTGTAGCTACGAAAAGCATATCAGAATGTAATATGGTTCCATCGTTTAATATTACTTTGTAATGTTTATTATCATAGCTTACTTCTTCAACAAACTTTTCTGTATGTATATTGACTCCAACTTCTTTCATTTTGTCTTCAATAGCTAAAACTATTTCATGGGAATAATTTGGTAAGATATGTTTTTGAGCTTCAATTATTGTTGCTTTTATATTTGAGTGATAAAGAGCTTCAGCTATTTCAACACCAATATACCCTCCCCCTATAATTATGGCTGATTTTGGGTTGTTTTTTTCAATAAATTCTTTGATTTGGTCCACATCTTCCACAGTTTTCATTTGGAAAAAAGGTGTTTGTTCAATCCCTTTTATTTTAGGTATAACTGTTTTGGCACCTGTAGCAATGATAAGTTTGTCAAATTTGTCTTCAAAAGTGTTATCTCCACTTTTTACTAAAACTGTTTTACTTTTTGGGTCAATATCGATAACTTCGTGTTTAGTAAAAATATTTAAGTTAAATCTTTTACCTAAACTTTTTGGTGTGTGTAATAGCAGATTTTTTCTGTTATTAATTATTCCAGCAATGTAAAAAGGTAGTCCACAGTTTGCATAAGAAACGTTTGCTGTTTTTTCATAAATTGTAATATCAATAAACTCATTAGTTCTTCTTGCTTTTGCTGCAGCACTTGCACCTGCAGCAACACCACCTATTATAATTAACTTTTCTTTACTCAACTAAACCTCCTATAAGTCTATTTTTTTCTCTTTTTAGGATTTTTATATTATAAAAATTGTTCACTTCTAAATTATCATTAACGATTTTTACATAGTGGTAATTTGAAATATGTCCACCACCATTTTTCTCTAATAATATTTTTGCAGTTTTACCAATCATTTTAAGTTCTGAATTTAATTTTAACTTTTTACCAATTTTTCGAAGCATTTTTGCACGCTCTTTTTTTATGTTTTCTGGGATCTGATTTTTCATTTTACTTGCTAAAGTTCCTTCTCTTTTAGAATAGCTAAATACGTGTAAATAATCCACATTTGCCTTATTTAATACATTAATAGTAGACTCAAAATCTTCATCTGTTTCTTCAGGAAAACCCACAATTACATCTGTGCCTATTGTGCAATCAGCTATTTTTGATTTAATTTTGTTACAAATATCAATGAAGTCTTCAGCTGTATGCCTTCTTTTCATAAGTTGTAATATTTTATTTGAGCCATTTTGTAGTGCAATATGGAAATGATTACAGATTAGACCATTGGAGTGTTCTACAATATCTATAAGTTCATCATCAATTTCATCCACATCCAACGATGACAACCTAAACCTTATATTTTTATTTTGGTATTGTTTAATAATTTCTTTTAAAAGATTTTTCAGAGTTGTATTGTGATCTATACCATATTTACCTATATGTATTCCTACTAAAACTATTTCTTTATAATTAAGATTAACAAGGTCATCTATTTCTTTTATAACTTTTTCAATAGGTTTAGATTTAGGTTTCCCTCTTAAAAAAGGGATGATGCAATATGTACAAAACGCATCACAACCATCTTGAATTTTTAGGAAAGCTCTAGTTTTTAATTTTGGTTTTGAAGTTTGTTTATAATCATTTAGTTGAAATGTGTTAGAAAGAAATTCGACAAGTGATTCTTTCTTTTCGTTATCCAAGACAAAATCTATATAGCTTTTTATCTCTTTTGAGAGTATTAAGGCATAACAACCTGTAACAAGGACTTTTATATTATATCTCTTTTTTATTTTTTTAATGAAGTCGTTACATTTTTTTTCTGCCAACTCTGTAACTGCACAACTATTTATTACAACAACATCAGCTTCTTCAATATTATCAACGAATAAAAAACCTTTTTGACTTCCTTCAAGCTTAATGTTTTCACTTTCAGATAGATTTACTTTGCATCCAAAAGTGTGAATATATATTTTAATCATCAATTCCTCATGAACTATTTTATTTTTGAGGTATCAATATAAATGTCCCCTGTAGGTTGTCAATATAAAGTAGCATTTGCGCCTGTAAAGGCGCTTTTTTTTTGTATATTTTTATGCTATTATTTGTAGTATGAAAAAAATTATTATTATTATCTTATCAGTAATTTTTCTGATTATTGTAGTTCTCTTATTTATAAAAAGTTATTTTAACATCTCTTTTAAGTCCGTTGTATCGAATATTAGGTTTCAAAAGAAGAGTGTATTTGAAAAGTATAATGTAAAAGAGATGAAAATTGGGGATGATTATGGAGTTTTTGTAGAAAATGTGGTAGCTACTAGTGCCGATTTAAACAATAGACATATAAAGTTAGATTTATATATTGTTACTGAAAATAAAAAAGTAGCAAAGATATTGGCTAAAAATAATAAACAAACAGCTATGGCTATTGCTGATATTTTGACAACCTTTAAAATTTCTGATTTAGTAACTGAAAATGGTAAAAAGTTTTTGAAAAGGCAGATAAAAAAAGTTTTAGAGCTAAAATATGGTGAAGGAACCATCAAAGAAATTTATTTCCATAATATGGTATTTAGTTAAATGATTAAAGATGAATTAAAAAATTTTTATTGGAATAGATGGAACGATATTAAAGAGAGTAGGAAAAAGTATCCTACTTCCTGGCAGTTACTTTTTAAAATTTCTGAGTTATCTTATGACACCATTAAATATGCTTTGAAGTTGACAGATTTTCCTTTAGATAATATAACTTTTATTTCGCTTGGTAGTTTTGCAAGGGAACAGATGTCCCCTTTTTCAGATATAGATATTTTGTTGTTACATAAAGATAGTTTAAAAAGTAAAGAAAAGGATGCTATATCAAAATTCTCTACTCTTTTATGGGATATAAATATTAATCCCGCAATTCAGATAAAATCATTTAAAGAGATTAAACAAACAAATAAACTAGATACCACTGAGAAAACTGCGCTTATTGATTATAAATTTATTGAAGGTAATAACTTGCTATTTGAAGAGTATGTAAAAACAGTAAATTCTTATATTATAGAGAAAGGTAAAATGAAATTTTTGTTAGAGCATATAAATGCTGCAATGAAGAGGGGGGAAAAATATCGCGATTCTGTATATAAATTAGAGCCAAATTTAAAAGAAGGGCATGGTGGGATTAGGGATTTTAATTTTATCTGTTGGATTAACAGAATACTTTTTAATGGTGCAAGTCTTAACACTTTAATAAAAAAAGATATTATCACAATAGAAGATTATGATTTATTGATGAAAGGTGTGGAGTTTATTTTTAAAGTGAGAAATGAGTTACATTACTATTTTAACAGAAAATTCGATATTTTAACGATAGAAGCTCAAAAGGATATTGCGTCAGAGCTTGGTTATATTACCACATCTATGTCATTAAATGTGGAGCATTTTTTAAGAGATTATTATGGTCATGCTCGTAATATTTCACAAATTACAAAAAAAGTAATCAATAAAGGGCTACAGGAGATAGTCTATAATAAAACTCATAAAAAGGCTACCATAAGAAAACTTGGTTATGGACTTATTCAGTACAATAATAATTTGACTGCTGAGCATCCAGATATTTTTGAAAAAAATCACGAGTTGCTGATAAATGTTTTTTATATCGCTGCAGTAAGGTCTTTAAAACTTTCTGATAAACTTATCAATATAATTCGAAATAATCTATATTTAATAGATGAAAACTACTTAAAAAAGTATGGCAAGCTATTTCTTAAGGTTATTTCAAGTTTCCCTTATTCCTACAAGATTACAAAAAATATGTTAAATACAGGAGTGTTAGAGAGTATTATTCCTGAGTTTAAAGAGATTATTTGTAGAGTTCAATATGATTTATACCACCACTACACTGTGGATGAGCATACGATTTTGGCTCTAAAATTTATTGATGATTTGATAACAAATGCAAATCCTCGTAATAAGAATTATATAGATGCTTACAAAAGATTAAAAAGAAAAGACCTTTTGGCGTTATCTATTTTGTTGCATGATATTGGTAAGGGGCAAGGTTTTAACCATTCAGTTGTGGGAGCTAAAATGTCTCAAACTATTTGTAAGAGATTGGGTATGCATCCAGATGATATTGACACTGTATCCAATATGGTGGAACAACATCTGTTGATGAGTCATATAGCACAAAGAAGGGATTTGCATGATATTGAAGTTATTGAGTATTTTACAAATTATCTAAACAATGAAGATGAGCTGCATCTTCTTTATCTGTTGACTTATGCTGATATGAATGCGGTTGGTGGTGATTTGTTTAATGAGTGGAAGAGCTCTCTTTTGACAGAGTTGTATTTAAAATCTAAAGCAGCTTTGGAGAAAGAGTCTATTATAAGTGAATATAATAAAATTGTAGAATTAAAAAGAAAAAAACTATTTGAGCGAATTTCTGATGATATAATAAAAGGTTTCATAGATAAACTGGATTCAGAATATATTTTTACCTATAAGGTTAAACATATTATAAGACATCTTAATATGATTAAAAAACTTAATCCTGATGTTAAAGTTTTAACCGATTTTTACGTTAGAGACGATTTAAATTGTCTTGAGTTTAATATCTGCACTTATGACTTTTTAGGGTTGTTAAAAAAGTTATCAGGTGTTTTTGCTTATTATGGCCTAAATATTTTGGGAGCTCAGATTTTTACTTTTGACAATAATATTGTTATTGATACTATTCAGGTAGTTTCTTCTAGTGATTCAACTAATAATTTATTGAAAAAAGGGGATAAAATAGCAGTAACTATTAAAGAAGTTGTTACAAATAAAACCTCAGTTGAGGATTTGATTAAAAGGGCATCTACCCCATTTTTTAAGAAAAAGATACCTAAAGAGATTAAAAAGAAAGTGGAATTTGATAATGAAATATCATCAAATTATACTGTGATTGATGTTTTTACTGAGGATAAAATTGGGCTGTTGTATAAGATATTGTCTGTTTTTGAAGACTTAGGAATCAATGTGCAAAAGGCAAAAATTTCTACGGATGTGGATAGAGTTGTAGACTCTTTTTATGTAACAGACAAAAATTATCATAAAATTACAGAACAGACATTTATTGATAAAATCAAATTCTCTTTAATGGAAGTAATCTGATTTTTTCTACTTAATCAATTATGAAAAATATTAATTAAGGGTGTGAAAAAGTAAATTTTAGATAGCATAATAATTGTATTTAATGTTAAAATATTATAGTTATGCAACTAATTGTTAATATGAATCAAATAAATTCCAAAAACTGATTTCATCCATAGGCTTATAAAATAAATATCCTTGTAACTGATTTATTTTTAATCTTTTTAAAATGTTTAATTGATTTTCGTTTTCAACTCCCTCTGCAATAGTTTTCAAACCTAATTCATCAGCAAATGATTTTATAGTCTTGACCAATGACAACACTTTTTTATCGAATTCGATATTTCTTGTAAATGTTATATCTATTTTGATTTTATCTATTGGTAAATTTGAAATATAATTTAATGATGAATACCCTGTACCAAAATCATCTAAAGAAAATTGTATTCCTAATTCTTTTAAACTAGTTAACAAGTTATTCATTTTTTCAAAGTCATTAATAAATAAGCGTTCAACTATTTCAATTATTATATACTTAGCTAAATTTTTATTTGAAGATAATAAAGTATTAAATTTTTCAAGGAAAACATCACTACTGAAACTTAATGGAGAAATATTTATAGAGATGGGTACTATCTTTAGTTTTTTGCTCAATCTATTATTTAATACTTCTAAAACGTGTTCAACCATCTTAATTTCTACATCTCCGATAAGATGAGAATGTTCAAGAACATGGATAAACTTTCCAGGTGGTATTATCTCACCATCTTTTTGCCATCTTAATAGTAATTCTGCACCTTCTATCGATAACGTTTTAGAATCAACATATGGTTGAAAAAAAGGTACAAATTCATTATTTTTGAATGCTTCATGTAATTTTTTGAAAATATTAAATGAATGAACAAGTTTTTCTTCCTGAAACTTATCAAAAAAGTTAATTTTTTTGTTTAGCTGTTGCCCTTCTTTTAAAGCTATAAAAGAGTTTTTTAATAGCCTTTCTGCATTGTTACCATTATCTGGATAAAAAGTTATACCACTATAAAATTCCAGCTTAACTGTTTTATTATCTATCACATATTCTTCTTCTAACTCCTTGAAGACTCTATCCATTATTGAGAAAATATCTTCCTTTAATCTTATATTTTTCATTAAAAGACCAAAGATATTTTCCTGAAACATCCCTAATATATCTGTTGATTTAACTGAAGATTCTAATCTTGATTTTATAACATTAAGAAGTTTTTCAACTTCCTCTTTAGTCAATATATGACTTGCCGCGTAAATATTTACAGGTTCCAGCAACACCAAAGCTGTTTTGTTTTCTTTTTTTACTTCACTTAAATAGTTATTTACAATTTCAATAAAATAATCTTTTAGAGGCAACCCTGTAATTGGAGAATATTTAGTTAGCTTTTCAATCTCTTTTTTTAGTTTCAACTGTTCACTAACATCCTTACCTATTGCTATATAATATTTTATTTCACCTTTTACAAAATAAGGAGTGATAACTGTATAAGACTCAATTAATTTACCATCTGCAGTTTTATAAACGATAAAGTCAGAAAAAACATTACCTGATTGTAAAGTCTTATAAAAGTTTTTTGCAAACTCTTTCGTATGAGTTTTTGAAGAAAATATTGAGTGATGTTTACCAATTATATCCTCTTTATCCCATCCGAATATTTTTGCAGTGGAATCATTTATGTATAAAATATGAAAGTCTTCATCCATAATCACAACAAAATCAAAAGAATTATTTAATGCAAAATTAATCGTTTTAAACCATTTTTCAGTTTCTATTCTGTTGATTGCAAATGATAAATCTTTAACAACTTCATAAAACAGCAATAATATTTCATCCTGAAAAAAATCTTTTTCTTGAGCAAGTATAACAATACTGCCAACAACTTCATCTTTTTCAATAATCGGTAAAAAACAACAAGAGTTTATATCATATTTTTCATATATTGGTTTAAAAACAACCAGTTCATCGTTAGATTTGACATCATTTTCAAAGGCGATCTGTTTTTTCTTTATACTTCTAATCATACTGCAATAGTTTTCAGGTTTTCTTCCTGACAAAATTTTTTCTAAGTATTTCTTTGCCGTATCATCAATATTTTTTGAGTAATAAGTTGGCCTTAAATAATCGCCATAAAATTTTAATATTAACCCATAGCTATCTTTGCCCAAAGTTGTAGAAACATTTAATAAGTTATCAAATAATTCGTTTATGTCAGACGCTCTGACTATCAATCTATTGACATATGACAATAAATTATACGCATCATTAAGTCTTTCATATTTTTTCTTTTGATAAACTTCTTCAGTTATATCTCTTGCAATATTAACTATACGGATAACTTTATTATTTTCTAATATGGGAACAATTACACTTTTTAAATAAAATAGCTTGCCATCTTTTCTTTTATTAATAAAAGTATACTCAAACTCTTTACTTGACTTTACATCTAACCATAAATTTTTATAAACATGATGCGGTACCTCTCCTGATTTAAATATATTAGGCTTTTTACCAATTAATTCTTCTCTTGAATAGCCTGAAATTAATTCAACAGCATTATTAACATAAATGATTTTCCCTTCAGAGTCAGTTACAAGATACCATTCATAGGCTTTATTTGCAGCAATTGATAAAAAGTTTAAAAACTGATTTTTTGCAATTTGTGAAAGAGTAAACTCGATATTACTTTTTAAATCATATAAAATATTTAAAACTCTTTTATCAAAAAAATAAGGTATATGAGAATATATTAATAAAATATATCTTACACTATCCTGAAATTTTATCGGAATTGCACAACTGGATATAACTCCTCTCTTTAACTGTTCAATCAACCAAATATACATATTCTCATTATTAAAAGTAAATTCATTAACTATAATCTCATTTGTTCTATAGGCAACAGACGCTGTACCCCGACCTTCAGGAATTCTTTCATCTATAGAAACTTTTACACCTTTTGCTGTATCATCTTTGATGTTTTTATTAAAATGTAATATTGGTTTTAAATATTTGCCTTGTTTTGTTGTTATAGTTATAACCTGACAATTTAATTTATAGGCTAAAATATCAATCAGCTCATCAAATAACTCCTTTTCAGAATTAGTTCTTAATAAGATCTTATTTATTTCTTTTGTAGCTTCTAATAGATGTTCATTTGTGATTTTAAATTTACGGAATAGGAAGATTAAATATTCTTCATTATTTGGTGAATGTAAGAAATATCCTGATAAAATGCGTTTTTGATTTTTAGTACTTACTCTTAAATAAATTTTATCTATGAATTTTTTATTGTTTAAGAGTATTGCTTCCTCTTTAACAGATAAATAATCTGTTATTTTATTGCCCTTAATTGAATTTTGGACATTAAATAACTCTTTTATCTCGTTATTATAAAGTTTAATATTGAATTCTTTATCTAATAAAAGGATTCCTATATTCTTACTTTCTAACAAATCTTCTATTTTTTCTCTTATCAAGTTAAATAACATAAACGTATTTATAACATAATATTTTTTAAATGTTAATTATTTTCATACATCAGAATAAAATTCCATCTAAAGCAAAAACAACTTGAACCGTGAGTACTATAGTGATAAAAACTTACATTGTTATAGTATAAGTTAAGAGGTTAATAATGAAATTTAGAACAAAAATATTGTTACTAATTTTTATTTTGGTGTTCCTAAATACTGTTGTTATATCTACTATTATGATTACTTCAAATCTAAATTCTTATAAAAAGTTTATTAAAAATTATGAAAAAGAACAGATAGAAAAAGTAAAAAATAAACTTAAGAATTATGTAAATATTGTTTATGAAGTAGTTAATCAAAGTTATAAAGATACTAAAAATATCGATTATATTAAAAAGAATTACGGTAAAAGATTAAAAAATGTGATTGATTTAGCTTATAATATAGTTGAAAATGAATATAAAAAATATAAGAATGGTGAAATATCAGAATCAACTGCGAAATCAAATGCTTTAATAGCTCTTTCAAAATTGAGATACGACAAAGGTGTTGGTTATTTCTGGGTAAATAGCGATGATTTGCCATATCCAAAAATGATTATGCATCCAATCGCAAAACAACTAAACGGAAAAATTCTCGATAATCCCAAATATAATGTTGCTTTAGGTAAAAATAAAAACTTATTTACTGCTATGGCAGAAATTTGCAGAGAAAAAGGGGAAGGTTTCGTAGATTATCTTTGGCCAAAGCCAGGAAAAGATAAACCACAACCTAAGCTTTCTTATGTGAAACTTTTTAAACCCTGGGGATGGATAATTGGTACTGGTATTTATGTTGATGATGTTGAAGAACAAGTAAAGAAACAGGTTTTGAATTATATAGCGAAAATGCGCTATAACAATGGCTCTGGTTATTTTTGGGTTAACTCTACAGATTTACCATATCCAAAAATGATAATGCATCCTATCGCAAAACAATTAAATGGGAAAATTCTCGATAACCCTAAATATAATGTTGCCGATGGAAATGAAAATTTGTTTGTTGCAATGGTTAAAGTGACTCAAAAATCAGGAGATGGATTTGTTAGGTATAAATGGCCAAAACCAGGTAATAAAAAACCACAACCTAAACTATCATACGTTAAGAGATTTGAGCAATGGAATTGGATAATTGGGACAGGTGAATATATTGATGACATTATGAAACTAATTGTTAAAAAAGAAAATGAAAAGAGAAAAGAAGTCAACAATGCAATAGTAAAGATTGTAATTACTGCATTACTTATCTTAATACTAACAATGGTAATAGGATTTATTATAACAAATAGTCTTGTAAAAAGATTAAGAATTTTAGGAGATAGTTTAAATGAATTATCAAAAGGTGAAGGTGATTTAACTAAGAATTTAGAAATAAATGGTAAGGATGTTGTTGCAGAAGTTGCACATTCATTTAATAAATTTGTAAATAACTTAAGGAAATTAATAGTTGATGTTAAAACTGGGACAAAGAACCTGGATGAATTAAGCCACACATTAGAAAAATATAGTGAAAATTTTTCAACTTCATTCCAATCTCAGAAAGATGCTATAACATCTACAGCAAGCGCAATGGAGGAAATGAGTGTAACTTCTAATGAAGTAAAAAGTAGAATTGAACAAAACACAGAAAATATAAAGAATCTTCTTAAAGAAACTGAAAATGGTAAATTATTTGTAGGCAATGCTGTTAACCATATGAATCAAATTGACAATAACGTTAAAGAATTATCTAGTATGTTTGGCAACCTCAATAAATCATCTGATGAAATAGGTGAAATTTTAAATGTAATTAAAGAAATAGCTGATCAAACAAATCTTTTAGCGCTCAATGCTGCAATTGAAGCAGCAAGAGCAGGTGATCATGGTAGAGGTTTTGCAGTTGTTGCAGATGAAGTAAGAAAACTTGCAGAAAAAACACAAAAATCTATTGAAGATGTTGAAGAAATAATTGGTAAATTGAGAAAAGATACTTTAAATGCTAATAATCAAATGAATGTTTCAATTGATAGTGTAAACCAGGGTACAAAAGAAATTTCAAATGTAAATGAGGTTTTTGATAAAATTTATAACCTTATGTTAGCTGTTAATGATGCTAGTGAAATCATTTCCCAGTCAATAGAAGAACAAACCTACGCTATTAATTCCGCCAATGATTCTGTCCAATCAGTCAAAACAAGTATTGAATCTGACACAGAACTTTTAGATAACTTAATTAGTTTAACAGAGGAAATGATATCCAATATAAAACAATTAAATCAGCTTCTTAATAAATTTAAAGTATAAGAAAATAACCAAAAGATAACTAAATTGATATGGTATTGTGAATATTACATTTTTTAAATCACCTTATTCTTGCCTTCTTTCTTTGCTTTATATAAGGCTTCATCTGCAATTATAATTAAGTCATTAGGGTTTAAATTATCTTTTGGTATGATGGTTGAACAACCTATACTTACAGTTACTCTTCCAAATGTAGCATAATCATGTTTTATGTTTGTTTTATTTATATTTTTAAGAATATTATTCGCTATCATCTTTGCACCATATTCATCTGTATCATATAACATAATAATAAATTCTTCACCTCCAAATCTTGCAACAACATCATTATTTCGCTTAACATTTTCTTGTAATATAAGTGCAATTTTTTTCAAAACATTATCACCAGCAATATGACCATAATTATCATTATATTTTTTGAAATCATCGATATCTATCATTAAAATAGAAATAGGTTTTCTATCCCTCTTAGCATTTTCCCACGATTGTTCAAAAAGTTGTTTAAAGATATATTTATTTTTTAAATTTGTTAATTTATCATGCGTACTTTTATGATATAAATCAGCAATTTCTATTTCATTCTTTATTTTAAGTTCTAAATCTCTAAGTCTATAGTAATCTATAATATAATTAGAAAATAAACCTGCAAAAGAAACAAAAAATAAGCCAATGACATCATTTATTAAAACATATTTATTTGTAAATGGAAATACAATTGAAAATACAATAAATACCAAATTAATAATAATAACTGTAAAGATATTATACTTAAACGGCAAATTTGATATGTTTGTAACATAAAGAATTAAAAATACTAAACCAGTATAGTAAAACTGATTAATATCCTTAGAAATAAAAATTACGGCACAAATATTAATACTTACCAGAATAGCAATTATTGAAAAAGCGATTATTTTAACTTTTATATTATTTTTCAAAAGCAATATAATAAAACAAATTGAAATTGGGATACCTATAAATAAAAACCTAAATTTCAAAAAAAGATATTTAAATTGTGGATATAATAAAACATCTAATATCCCAAATGAATAAAACAGCAGTACACCTATTACAGATGTTAATTTTAGAATTTTTTCATTAACTAAATTTGTTACATCCAAATACTCAAATTTTTCAACCATTTTTGTTTAACTCACATGATACCTTATCCCAATATTATATATTTCTTAAAGAAGTGTAAATTTTATATTATCAAAGATACTTTTAATTGCATTAATATAAGTTTTAATTTAATTTTTGTCGAGCTTTCCTTTAAAATTTAGCTGGAAAAGGCTCCAGTTTCTGATTGGCATGATTTATTTTTGTGTATCTTTCAAAATCAGTTACATAATGGGGATCTATTTATAATAAATTACATTATACGTTTCAACTATAAATTGACAAATTTTATCCTTTTATTCTATAGTTATTTATGTTTAAAAAGTTAATGTTTTGCAATTTACTGAAAAGAATTTCTTTTAAAGATGATGAAAAATTTTTTATCAAGATAAAGCATATTTTTTGTAATTTTGATGAAAAACCTGATATTGATTTAATTAACAATAACAAAGAAATAATAAATAATTATAAAAAAATGTTATCTGGTGATTTAACATATTTCATATATCAACTACCATCTGAAACAAATTTAATATTGTATTCAAGTTTATTAAAAAGAGATGAATCTGAAATAGAGACTGTGGAGTTTTTAATAGTTGCTGAGAGTGAATTGGTAGGTATTGTTAATGGCTTAATTAATAACAAATACATTGGATTAATTATATATCAAGATGATAAAATCAAGTTTGTTGATAAAGGGTTTGAATATATTACAGGTTACTCTTTTAAAGAAGTGAAAGAAAAAAGATTATCAACTTTTTTTCATGACTACGCTAAGGAATCTATTAAGTATTTGAGTATTTTAAGACAAAAAGGGAAAAATATTGAGCAGCATTTTTCTCACATCCCTTTTTTAGCTAAAAGCGGCTTTTATAAATATTTAAATCTATACGATTCAACAATTGATTTTTTAGGGGATAAAGCTGGGTGTATGATATTTTTAGATGTTACCGAAGAAAAATATCTAAACGATGTGAACAGGATTCAGTTGGGTTTGAATAAAATTTTTAGCAAGATAAAATTTAAAAAAGATTTATTTAAAGGGATTTGTGATTTTTTAGTATCTTTGCCTGATATCAGATTTGCCTGGATTGGAGAAGTAAAAAAAGATGGCGTTTATCCTATTTTTTATAGTGGATATAATGAAGGTTATATAAAAGTATTAAAACTAAAACTAAATGATCCAGAGATTTCGAAAGGGCCAACTATCAGTTCTATAAAACGAGGGAACATCTCAGTAAACCCAAACACAAAAGAAAATCCTGCTGTTCTTTTATGGCGAGATGAGATGGTAAAAAGGCGATTTTTTTCTTCTTGCGCTATCCCTATTAAATACGAAGATGAATATAAATATGTGGTAAATATGTACGCAGGTGAACCTTATTATTTTAATGAAAAAGTGGTTGAAGCACTAAAAAGTTTACAAGAAGATATTTCAGATTTTTTAGTTAAACTGGACGAATTAGAATTTAAAGAGTATCTCTATAAAGCAATAGAAAACTCCCATGACTGGGTTATGATTACAGATATAAATGGGAAGATTGAATATATAAACAAAGCTTTTGAAATTATTTCTGGTTATAGTAAAGATGAAATAATTGGCAAAACCCCATCAATTTTTAAATCTGGTTTGTATGATAGTGAATTTTATAAAAGATTATGGGACACAATATTAAATGGAGAAGTGTTTAACGGGGTCGTAATTAACAAGAAGAAAAATGGTGAGTTTTTTCAGTTAGATCATACAATTGTTCCTATAAAAATAGATGGCAAAGTAACAAAGTTTGTATCAATTGCAAAGGATATTACAAAAGAAGTTACTTTAGAAGAAGAGATTAAAAGATTTAAGTATTTTGATACGCTAACGAATTTATATAACAGAAAAGGTTTTATTTTGGAGACTAAAAAAGCAATAGAAAAATTCGGCATGTTAAAGGGTGTAAAAGTCATTTGTTTAATTGATATTCATTCCTTTTCTTATTTAAATGAGGTTTATGGGTTTAAAACCTGTGATGAGTTATTGAAAAAATATGGTGAGACTTTAAAAAGCACATTTTATAACACAGACATAGTGGCAAGGGTGAGCAGTGACGAATTTGCAATTTTTCTGATGATTAATAAAGAAGAAGAATTAACTCATATTTTAGATAAATTGTTTGAGATAAATGCAAATCCTATGAAAATAAGGGACGATTTAAAGATTAAGATTGATATAAATGTTGGAGTAAAAATTCTAAGTGATTTAGACGTAGAAGATGCTTTAAGTAAGGCAGAGCTTTCTGCAAAGCTCGCAAAAAAGGAAGGGGCTAACACTTTTAGAATTTACAATGAAGAAATAAATAAAAGAATTTCTCAACATTATAATACCTTACAGCTTGTTTTAGATGCAATAAAAAATAGATGGTTTGTTTTTCATTTGCAGCCCATATATAATGTTAAAGATTTGGATATAATAGGTTTTGAAGCGTTGATTAGGATTAATCATCCAGAAAAAGGGGTTATTTATCCTAATGTGTTTATTGACCTTGTTGAAAACTCACACCTATTGGAGGAATTTGAAACTCATTTATTTCAAATGATTATTGATTATTTAAATAAGATGAATTTTTCTGATAAAAATTATGAAATTTCGATAAATGTGAGTGTAAATTCGTTTAAAAAAGGCTTAATAGAAAAATACGTTAAAATTATACCAGAACATATGAGAAATAATATAAATATTGAAATTACAGAGCGAGTTTTTGCTGAGGATAATGAAAAGATAATAAATATTTTAAACAAAGTAAAAGAAAGTGGTTTTAAAATAGAAATTGATGATTTTGGCACAGGTTATTCTTCTTTAAGTTATATGGAAAGAATACCTGCAGATATTATTAAAATTGATATGTCTTTCACTCAAAAGCTGGAAAGCTGCTTTAGAACAAAAGCAATAGTAAAAACAATTATTCAACTTGCTCAAAATTTAGGCTTAAAAACGATTGCAGAAGGTGTTGAAACAAAAGAGCAGTTTGAGATACTAAAATCATTAGGTTGTGATTATGTGCAAGGGTATTATTTTTCCAAGCCTTTGCCATTAGACAAAATAGTTCCTCTCATTTGTGGATAAATAATGTAAGTTTTCTATTTTTGCGTATAGCTTGATATTGTCTTTAGTCAAATGAGAGAGAAATCACAAAAAGATATAAATTTAAATTAAAAAATTGTTGACATTTTTTTTTAAATACCATAGATATTGTCGACAATCGACTGTCGGCGAAAGGTGGTTGTATGTTTGACAGGGAAACATACAAAGATAAAGTTAAAAAGTTTATTTTTGAAATGATACTAAAAAGAGAGTTCAACCCAGGTGACCAGATAAGAGAAAGCAGTATTGCTGCTATGTTAAATATCAGTAGAGCACCAGTAAGGGAAGCTTTTAGAGAACTTATAGCTGAAAGGATTTTAGAGTATAAGCCTCATAAAGGAACATTTCTTAGAAAACTTACTCCAAAAGAGATAATAAATATTTATACAACAAGAGGAGTTTTAGAAGGTTATGCTGTTGCTGATGCTATGTTTAAAATCAGCGATGAAGACTTGGATATTTTAGATGATTATGTAAAACAGATGTACCGGGCAGCTAAAGCTGATGATAACTCTGTATTGATTGATATTGGTGATAAATTTCATGAGCTTCTATTTACTAAATGTGAAAATGAGTTGTTAGTTTATGAGACTAAAAGATTAAGCTTTAGATCGCATGTTTTATTTTCCCAAAATTGGGGAGTCATTTATACACCAAACGAAATTAAAAAAAGGCATATTAAAATTATCAATTCGATAAAGAGTGATAATAAAAAGTTAGTGGAAGAAGTCATTAGAGAGCATTATCTGGAAACAGGACAAAAAATAGCTCTTAGAGCTCAATGAGAGGTTGATATGGAGCATATATTATTTACTAATTTTGACTACAATCCAGATAAGTATTATTTTGTTTATGTGGGTGAGCTAAAATCTTATGGTATAAATACTTTCTTTGCAGAAGCTCTCTCTAAATTAAAACCTGAAAGGGAAGTGGAGTTTTTTGCCATTGTTCCAGATGTTTTTGAGCAGTACGATTATGAAAATATAATTGTAATAAATCCAATAGTTGAAGCTTATCAAAAGAAATCCACTAACAAGAGAAAGATAAGCTCAAGAATTACTTCAAGGGAGTTTTATACTGCTGTTTCCCACAATGAGTATGTGCACAATATGATACATAAGATATTAGAAAATCAGGAAGAGCTTTATGTGTATATGTTTGAAAGCTCTCCTTATTTGACTTTAATAGAGCACGAAAAAGTAAAACTAATAGGACCAGATCCATTTTTGGTTGAAAAGTTTAATAATAAAATATTTCAATATACTCTTTTGAAAAATGAAATCCCAGTTGTAGAGCATAAAATTTGCAACAGCTTTACTCAACTGGTAGATGAAACGGAAAGTCTAAGGGATAAATGGGTTGATGGTATCTTTGTGACTTTAGAATATAGTGCAGGTGGTGCAAACAGTATAATTTCTTACACAAAAAGGGAACTTTATGAAAAATTTAAAGGGTTTGATACCAATTATCTTATTTCGAGATATATCCCTCATAAATACGACCCCACTGTTTTAGGGGTAGTGGGAAATGAAAATGATGTATACATTGCTGGAGTGGCAGATCAAAGAATAGTTGATGGTACAAAGTTTACAGGTTCAACTTACCCATCCATATTACCAGAAAAGGTTCAAGATCAACTTTATGATTATACAAAAAAAATAGGTAGAATTTTAGGAAAATATGGTTACAGAGGTATTTTTGGTTGTGATTACATTGTAGACGATGATGAAAATGTATTTTTTGTGGAAATAAATGCAAGAAAACAGGGAACAACATTGGAGTTTTGTTGTACACTTGAAAACTGTTTGCCTGAAGGTAGCCCAAACCTACCAGAATTGGAATTACATGCAGTATTATATGAGAAATTCCCTGAAAATGTTATTGAAAAACGTGATTGCAACGAGATTCATTGGGGTACTTATAATTTTAAAGTCCCAACAAATACGGTAACTGATGGTTATATCCCTCAATTTAAAGATGAAAGGGAAATTTTTAGAAAAGTGGCAAAAGGGAAGTTAAAAAAAGACTATGTGGTGATGGAGCATATTGGTAACGATTTTATTATTACTACAGGTACTTTTTTGGCCAGAATTGTTTCAGTGGCAACGACAAGAGAAGAGATGCTTGAGGGTATAGAGTTTGGTAAAAAACTAGTAGAAAATACAATTTTTATACTTTAGGAGGTAGAGTAATGGATTATGGAGATGCTTTAACAAAAGAGTTGTTTGACAAAATATTTAGTGGTGAAAAAAAAGAGGTTTATAACTTTTTAAGAGATGAGATTAATGAGTTATATCAAAAAGCGAAAAGTGAAGAACTCACAGCACCAATAGTAGAGCTTTTTAGAAAGCTTCTTTTGTTAAATGAAAAAGATGGGATTAGCGCAGAGTCTTTTGGCTTTAATAGGGAAGAGTTATTAGAGCTTGCTGATAAACATAAAAATATAGATGAGCATGGTGTGACAGTAGGCGGTAGAGTTTTAAAAGCTATTCCAATTGTTGAGGAAGCAAATAAGAGGGTTGAAGAATATCTTGCTAAAAAAGATATTGAAGCGCCAAGTGGAATAGAATTATGGGATAAAATTGTTGAAAATAAGAAAAGGATTATGGAAACACTTGGTATGACAGATAAAGATTGGAACAGCTACACAGGTCAGTTAAAATTTGCCATAGAGGATGTGGAAACGCTTTCTAAAATAATTGATTTACCTGAAAAGGCTATAACTGATGTATTGAGAGTTACAAAGCATTATAGAATGAGAC